>NZ_CP130832.1:2751428-3057142 GCF_030549615.1 Stenotrophomonas sp. 610A2 | reverse complement strand
TCGGCCTTCCACCCAGTCGTCGTGGCCTGCGCCCCAGAACGGCGACAGCGGATGGCCACTCTGGCCGCCGGGCATGTGAACGATGCCGTCGGCTTCGTGACCGGGCGACACCACCATGCGCTCGGACGCACCAAACTTGGGTCCGACCACCCGCGGCATGTTGTCGTCGCCAGCCAATGGCTGGGCCGGCATGCACAGCCAGCGCTTGAATAGACCCGGCAATGCCATCGAGACCGGATGGCAGATCGCGGCGGTGTTGCGCTCGCCCCAGCTGCGTTGCGCCAGATCCGGGCCTTGTTCGGCCAGATCTTTTTCCAGTTGACGGGCGCTGTCGGCCAGCAATGCATCCCAGCTCTCATAAGGCGGTGGCAACAGGTGCGGCGGACGTTCGCTGAGCAAGGGCCATAGCAGGCCTTCGAACTGGGCCAGTTTGGGTGGGATGTAACGTTCGCCCAACTGTTCCTTGGCCGGTGCCAGCAGCGCGCCTTCCATGTTGTCCATCAGGATGCCGCGGAAGCCGCGCGCCATCCGGTAGCTGACGGAATCGGTGGAAGCGCGGCCCTGCCACTGCCGGCTGGCGGCTTCCAGTCGCTTCAGCGCCGGATCGTCGCTGTGCTCGACGGTCTGCCGCAGCAGCTTCCACCAGCGCTCCATCAGCAGGGCGCGGTCATCGAGCTGGATTGCCAGCAGGTCACTTTCCTTGAAGCTTTCGCGGGCGAACAGGCCGTCGCGGATCTGCTTGGCGCGTGCACCGAAGTCATAACCGCCGTCACCGGCCTCGGCCAGCGCGGCGCCATCGAGCACGCGGCCATTGGCTGTCCATAAACGGTGATCGGGTGGGTCGATCAGCGCTGGTGCCTGATCGGTGCGGATCGGCCACGGTGCGCAGTTGGTCTGGGCCGCCGCATCGGCATGGCAGGCCGGGTCACGCGCGGGACGCGCGCCGATCAGGCGCCAGGCGATGCGTCCGCTGCGGTCAGCGAGCAATAGATTCTGTGCAGGGATGCCGGAGCGATCGGCTACTGCAAAGGCAGCGTCGAGATCGGCGGCCTTGGCCATGTCGGCGAAATCCAGACGCACCGCGCCAGCCTGCTGGCCAACCCAGCGCAGGGCCAGCAGTTGCCCGTTGGGTTCGTCATGCAGCACTGGGCCCCAGTCGCTTTCGCGTACCAGCAGCTGCTCCGGGCGCGCGCCGGCAACGGCGATGGACTCGTTGACGGTGCGCAGCGGGGTGTCCGCGGGCAGGGTGGTGTAGTCGGCGGTGTCGATATAGCTGTTGGTGAAGGCCCAGGCCACCCGCGTATTGCTGCCGACGATGACCGCAGGCAGGCCGGGCAGGGTGAATCCAGCAACATCGACCTTGCCTTCCGGCGCGGTCGGGTCGGCATAGCGCAGGCGTGCGCGGAACCAGATGTTGGGCGCACGCAGGCCCAGGTGCATGTCGTCGGCGATGATGGCGCGACCGTCTTCGGTCAGGGCGCCGGCTACTGCGAAGTTGTTGCTGCCCAGGACATCAGAGTCCGCTGCTACCGGCGCAGGTGGCGCCGTGCCAATCTGCTTGCGCAGGTCCAGCGTTGTCGCATCCGGTAACACCGCGTCGCCTCGGGGTGCGCCAAACAAGGGCGCATCCCAGCTGCTGCCGTCGTGGGAAAGCATTGCGTACAGGGCGGGCGGCACCACGCTGCGGATGCGTGCCATCGCCAGTTCGCGGGTATTGGTCGGGTCCTGCAGGTCGGCGTACATCGCCAGCCCGGTCAGCACCGAGTCCTCCAACTCCCAGGCGCGCGGTTGCTGGCGCAACAGCAGGTAAGGCCAGGGCCGTACCGGCAGCGCGGCCAGGCCGGCATTGACGCCGTCGCGGTAGGCCTCGATGACGCCGCGTTTGTCGCCGAGGGCCGCGCCCAGGTTCTGCTGGGTATGAGCGCGCAGGCGTTGCACGCGCATGCGTTTGTCCAGCGGCAGGGCCTTGGCGCCGAACAGCTCGGACAGCTCGCCGGCGGCTGAGCGCCGCATCAGGTCCATCTCGAAGAAGCGCTCCTGCGCGTGGACATAGCCCAGGGCGCGGGCCATATCGGTCTCATTGGCGGCTTCGACGGTGAGCACCCCCAGCGCGTCGCGCTGGATGCTGACCGGCGCAGACAGCCCCGGCAGGGCCAGCTCCCCGTCCAATTGCGGCAGACTGCCGCGCAGCAAGCCCCAGGTGGCCAGCAGCACTACCAGCAAAAGCCCCAATACAACCCAAAGCGAACGCAGCAGCCAACGCAGCACAGGCCTACCCCCGGTAACGGTTCTGTCGCGATTGTAGACAGCTTGTGAAGCCGAAAGAGAGGGAATCGCAACTGAAAGTGATTCCGATTAGATCATTGGATTTTCAGATGGGGCACCCTATGCACATCGAATCATCAGGAGCATCCCCCCATGCAGGGCAAATCCGAAGTCGTTGAGTGCCTGAAGGAGCTGCTGCGCGGCGAACTGGCTGCGCGCGACCAGTACTTCATCCATTCCCGTCGTTACGAAGATCAGGGCCTGCTGGCGCTGTACGAGCGTATCGGCCACGAGATGGAAGAAGAGACCGAGCACGCAGATGCGCTGCTGCGTCGCATCCTGTTCCTCGGCGGCAACCCGGACATGCGTCCGCACGCGTTCGAGCCCGGCGTGACCGTGATGGAAATGCTGGAGAAGGACCTGCAGGTCGAATACCAGGTGCGCGCCAACCTCGCCGCCGGTGTGAAGCTGTGCGAAGCGCAGGGTGACTATGTCAGCCGCGACATCCTGCTGCTGCAGTTGCGTGACACCGAGGAAGACCATGCCTGGTGGCTGGAGAAGCAGTTGGGCCTGATCAAGCGTATTGGCCTGGAGCTGTACCAGCTGAGCAAGATGGACGCCAAGGGCACCCCGGCGCATTGATCCTGTAGTGCCGACCCATGGTCGGCATTTGAATCTATCGGTAACGCCGCTGCCGACCATGGGTCGGCACTGCGGGTCGTTGGGTTTGCCGGTAATGCCCCTGCCGACCATGGGTCGGCAGTACAGGCATTACAGGCGCTGCAGCCTGTAGACGGCAGTGGATAGCGCGGTTGCGCCGTCGGCGCGGAAATCCGGCTGCTGGTCGAGGATGTCCCGCCGCTCCAGCAGGCCGGCCTGCCACGGTGTGGCGAACAGGCGTTGGACTTCCGCTTCTTCCACCGAAAATGGTGGGCCCTGCTTTTCGTCCTGCGGGTATTCCAGGGTGATCAGCACGCCTTGGCAGCCTACCGGCAACTGCCCATACAAGGTGTCGCGGTAGTGCTGGCGTAGGTGCGGCGGCAAGGCGATCAGTGCTGCGCGGTCGTAGACGCCGGCGATATCGCCCAGCAAGTCCGCATCCAGCGCGAAGGCATCACCACAGATGATTTCAATCGGCCCGGCGCTGTAATGCTCGCCGTACTGGCTGCTGTGGCGTTGCGGGGTGATGTCGGCTTCTGCGAAGAACTGCTCGATGGCCATCGGTGACAGTTCAACGCCGAGCACGCGATGGCCTTGGGCGGCCAGCCAGTGCATGTCCAGGGTCTTGCCGCACAGTGGCACCAGCACGCGGCTGCCTGCCGGCAGTTGCAGTTCGGGCCAGTGCTTCTGCAGCAGCGGCATCACCTCGTTGCGATGGAAGCCGATTTGACCGTTCTGCCAACGTTGCAGCCAGAAGTCGGGTTGCATGGGGTTCTCCGCTTGCGTTGCCGGTGGTTTGTAGGAGTGGCGTAAGCCGCGAAGCTGAGGGCAGTGGATCAATGGTGCTTCGTGGTTGCTGACGCGGTTTGGATTTGTGGCTTCGCGGCTTACGCCGCTCCTACACGAAACAAAAAGCAGAAGGCCGGGCATTGCCCGGCCTTCTCTGTTTACTGGACTTCCAGCCCTTCGACCTTCTGCCAGCCTCTCGGCAGCAGATGCCCGCGCGTCGCCCGCGTTCCCAGATACGTCTCCAGGTCCTTGAACGACAGGTTCATGGTGCGCTGACCACTGCGCACCAGCAGGGTGTTGCCGGGGCCTACCGCGACCACCGCGACCACGCGCTCGGTGGAGAGCTTGGCCTTGGGGATCTCGATGATCTTGTTGCCCTTGCCCTTGTCCAGCTCAGGCAGCTCGCTGGCCGGGATGGCGAGCATGTTGCCGGCGCTGGTGACCGCGACGATGCGGTCGGTCTCCGGGTTGGCGACCAGGGACGGGGTCAGTACGGCCGACCCAGCGGACAGGTTGAGCATCGCCTTGCCGGCCTTGTTGCGGCCGGTCAGGTTCTCGAAGCGGGTGACGAAGCCATAGCCGTGGGTGGATGCCAACACGAAGCGGGTGTTGTTGTCGCCGCTGGCCACGGTGACGAAGCTGCTGCCCGGAGCCGGCGAGAAACGGCCGGTCAGCGGCTCGCCATTGCCACGTGCCGAGGGCAGGGTATGCACCGGCGTGGAGTAGGCGCGGCCTTCGGTATCGAGGAAGGCGACCTGCTGCGTGCTTCGCGTGCGTGCCACTGCCAGCAGGCTGTCGCCGTCGCGGTAGTTCAGGGTCGAGCCATCGACATCGTGGCCCTTGGCTGCGCGTACCCAACCCTTTTCCGACAGCACCACGGTCATCGGTTCGCTGGGCACCAGCTCGGTCTCGTCGATGGCCTGGGCGGCACCGCGCTGCACCAGCGGCGAACGGCGTTCATCGCCGAACTTCTTGGCGTCGGCCAGCAGTTCGTCCTTGACCAGTTTCTTCAGCTTGGCGCTGCTCTGCAGGATCGAGAGGATCTTGTCGCGCTCCTTGGCCAGCTCATCCTGCTCGCCGCGGATCTTCATTTCTTCCAGGCGTGCAAGCTGCTTGAGCTTGGTTTCCAGGATGTACTCGGCCTGGTCTTCGCTCAGTGCGAAGCGCGCGATCAACGCGGCCTTGGCATCGTCCTCGGTGCGGATGATGCGGATCACTTCGTCCAGGTTGAGGAAGGCAACCAGCAGGCCTTCCAACAGGTGCAGGCGACGCTCGACCTTCTGCAGGCGATGGTTGAGGCGGCGGGTGACCGTGTCCTGGCGGAAGCGCAGCCACTCGCTGAGCAGCATCTTCAGGTTCTTGACCTGCGGACGACCGTCCAGACCGATGACGTTGAGGTTGACGCGGTAGCTGCGCTCAAGATCGGTGATGGCGAACAGGTGGCCCATCAGCTGTTCGGCGTCGACGCGGTTGGAGCGCGGCATCAACACCACGCGCACCGGGTTGGCATGGTCGGATTCGTCGCGGATGTCTTCCAGCCACGGCAGCTTCTTGGCGCGCATCTGCGCGGCGATCTGCTCGATCACCTTGGACGGCGAGACCTGGTGCGGCAGCGCATCGATGACGATGTTGCTGCCTTCCTTCTTGAAGGTGGCGCGTGCACGTACGCTGCCGTTGCCGGTCTCGTAGATGTTCCGCAGGTCCGACGGCGAGGTGATGATCTCGGCGGTGGTCGGGTAGTCCGGGCCCTTCACGTGCTCGCAGAGCTCGGCGACGGTGGTATCCGGCTCGTCGATCAGGCGCACCAGCGCGCTGACGATCTCATTGAGATTGTGCGGCGGTACGTCGGTGGCCATGCCCACGGCGATGCCGGTGGTGCCGTTGAGCAGCAGGTGCGGCAGGCGTGCCGGCAACCAGCTCGGCTCTTCCAGGGTGCCGTCGAAGTTCGGCGACCAGTCGGTGGTGCCCTGGCCCAGTTCGCCCAGCAACACCTCGGCGATCGGGGTCAGCTTGGATTCGGTGTAACGCATGGCCGCAAACGATTTGGGATCATCGCTGGAGCCGAAGTTGCCCTGACCGTCGATCAGCGGGTAGCGGAACGAGAACGGCTGGGCCATCAGCACCAGGGCCTCGTAGCAGGCGCTGTCGCCGTGCGGGTGGTACTTACCGATGACGTCACCGACGGTGCGGGCGGACTTCTTGGGCTTGGATGCGGCACCCAGGCCCAGTTCGCTCATCGAATAGATGATGCGGCGCTGCACCGGCTTGAGCCCGTCGCCGATGAACGGCAGGGCGCGGTCCAGCACCACGTACATGGAGTAATCAAGATAGGCGCGTTCAGCGTATTCGCGCAGTGGCTGCTGTTCGAAGCCATGGTAAGCGGGGCGTGCAGACTCAGTCATTGCGGGTGGGTGCTACCTGTTGTGCGGAGCCAAGGCGGGGACCGCCGGCTGCCTGATCCGACGATTATCCGGATGGCGGCGGAGATGCCAAGCCGCGGATGGGATCGAGCCCGCCTTCCAGCCCCTGATCGGCTCGGCTCTGGTAGCGGCCGGGCGGCAGGCCGAAGTGGCGGCGGAACACGATCACGAAGGCGCTGGGGCTGCTGAACCCCAGTGAATGGGCGATGTCGGCCACGGCATGGCCGTCGTTGAGGCGGCGCAGCGCCTCGGCCAGTCGTGCCTGCTGCCGCCACTGGGCGAAGCTCAAGGTGGTCTCGTCGCGGAAGTGGCGGCTCAGGCTGCGCGGCGACAAGCCCGCCCACTGTGCCCATTGCGCAAGGCTGCGGTCATCGGCCGGCTCGGCCAGCAGTTGCGAGGCGATCCGCAGCAGGCGCCGATCGGCCGGCATCGGCAGGTGCATGCGCTGGCGCGGTGCCTGCCGGATTTCGTCCAGCAGTACATCCATCATGTGCTGCTGGGGCGCTGACAGTGGTTGTTCCGGCGACCAGTCGCTGATCCGCTCGGCCAAGGCATTGAGCAGGCGGGAAATGCCGATCACGCAGGGATCGTCGGGTAAATCAACACAGATCGGGCTGGCCAGGGCCATGCCCCAGCCACGCAGCGGGCCGTCGATCACCACCGTATGCGGCTCGGCCGCGGGCATCCAGCCACCCGAACCTGCCGGCAAGGACCAGGTGCCGTGGCGAGTGCGGGTGGTCAGAAGGCCGCGCTCGACGCAGATCAGCTGTGCCCGCGCGTGCTGGTGCCAGTCCACCTCGCGGGCCAGGCCCCGCGGGCTGTCGAAGCGGAAGCCGAAGACCGGCGGCCCGTCGTCGCGCTCGAACCAGTCCAGTTCCTGGTCACGCAGCAGCGGGGCGGGCAGCTGCATGTCAAAGCCCTGCGGTGCACGGCGCCGGACCGAAGAGAGGGTTGCGCCTGCGCTTGGCTGGATTTCGTCATTCATTGGCTGGATTGTATTACCGGGCCACGTTCACAGCCATTACTGTGTCCAGGTCGGCCGCAAACACCATTGGTGCAACACAGCATTTGATACCAAGTAGAATATTTCCATTGAGAAATATTCCATCTGGAAGGAAAATGCCCGCCCATGATCTGTGCCGACACCACCCAGCCCCCCAGCTTTGGCCTGTTGCTGCGGCAAGTCCGCGATGGCCTCGCCCGGCAGCTTGATGCCTCCATGGCCGAGGAAGACCTCGGCCTTGGATTCAGCCACTACATCGGTCTGAAGACCTTGATGCACATGGCGCCCTGTACCGCCAACCAGCTTGCACGCGGCCTGGACCAGGTCCCCAGCGCGGTGACCCGTCTGCTGGACAAGTTCGAAGCGCTTGGTTGCGTGCGCCGCGAGACGCATGCGCAGGACCGTCGTGCATTGCAGATCGTGCTCACCGATGAAGGCCGTGCCCTGTGGCTGCGCTTGAAACAGCGTGGCGACAAGGTGATGGAAGACGCCATGCGTGACCTGCAGGTGGAGGAGCGGGAGATGTTGATGTCCCTGCTGCTCCGTATACGTGACTCCTTGATGACCCCATGAAAACCATGTCCTCCCCCACATCCCTGGTTTCACCCGCCCGCGGCCTCCTGGCCGCGGCGCTGGTTCTTACGCTGGCCGCCTGCGCCAGCAGCCGTGGCCTGCAACCGCAGGGACGACTGCTGGATGCCGACAGCCTGCACAGCAGCCGCAGCCTGGCCGGTACGTCGCTCAGCTCAGCGGGCTTTCCCGCCGCCGACTGGTGGCGTGCACTCGCCGACCCGCAGTTGGATGCGCTGATCGACGAAGCCCTGCGCGGTTCTCCTTCGCTGGAAGCCGCCGACGCGCGCCTGCGCCAGGCCCAGGCACACGCCGCCAGCAGCAATGCCGAGCGCAAGCCCAGCCTGTCGTTGTCACCGGGCTACACCGGCATGCGTCTGCCCGAATCCATGGCCGGCGATGAAATCGGCGGGCATTACATGGGCAGCGTGCAGGCCGTGGCCAACTTCAGCTATGGCGTCGACCTATGGGGCGGCAAGCGTGCCGCCTGGGAAGCTGCCGTCGACAGCGGCCACGCCGCTGCCGTGGATGCGCAGGCTGCGCGCCTGGACCTGGCTGCCGCCATCGTCCAGGGCTACGTGCAACTGGCCCATGCCGGGCAACTTCAGCGTGTTGCCAATGACGAACTGGCGCGCGCCGAGAAGACCTTGCAGCTGACCCGCCAGCGTCGCGCCGCCGGTATCGACAGCGAACTGCAGGTGCAGCAGGCACAGGCACGGCTGCCAGCCGCACAACAGCAGCAAGTGGCCGCGCAGCAGCAGATCGATGTGTCGCGCAATGCGCTGGCCGCGCTGCTTGGCAAAGGACCGGATCGCGGCCTGGACATCAAGGTTCCGAATGAATTGAATCCGCTGGCCCTGCAGCTGCCAGGTGTAGTTCCCAGCGAACTGCTGGGCCGGCGTCCGGATATCGTTGCCGCGCGCTGGCGCGTGGAAGCGGCGGACAAGCAGGTCAAGGTGGCCAAGACCCGTTTCTATCCCAACCTCAACCTGACCGCCTTGGGCGGGGTCGTGTCCAAGGACCTGGGCAGCCTGCTGGAAAGCGGCTCCACCTTCGGCCTGCTGGCGCCTGCGCTGAGCCTGCCGATCTTCGATGGCGGTCGCCTGCGCGCCGGCCTGGCCAGCAGCGATGCCGACTATGACCTTGCCGTGGCCAACTACAACCACACCCTGGTGGAGGCCCTGCGCGACGTTGCCGACCAGGTCAACGCCAGCCGTTCGCTGGCCGAGCAGGTGCAGGCGCAGCAGCAGCTGCGTGGCATCGCGCAGACCGCCTACGAGCTTGCGCAGCAGCGCTACCGCGCTGGTATCGGCAATTACCTCGATGTACTCAGCACCCAGGACCGCCTGCTGCAGGCCGACCAGGGGCTGAGCAACCTGCAATCACAGCAACTGCTGTCTTCGGTACGCCTGAGCACCGCCCTCGGCGGCGGCTTCCAGCCCACCGCCGACACGGCGCCGGCCGCTGCCGCCGGCAACGACACCACGCATTCCTGAGAGTCCCCCGAATGAGCCAGACAACCTCCCCCGATGCGGCAGCCGCCGCTCCGAGCCGTCGCGGCAAGCTGCTGCGCGGCCTGTTGTTCGTCATCATGATCCTGCTGGCAGCGTTTGCCGCGTGGTACTACTTCCTGGGCCGCTGGGCCGAGGAAACCGACGACGCCTATGTCGGCGGCAACCAGGTGCAGATCACCCCGCAGATCACCGGCACCGTGGTGTCCATCGCCGCCGATGACGGCATGAAGGTGGAGCAGGGCCAACTGCTGGTGCAGCTGGACCCGGCCGATACCGAAGTGGCGATGCAGCAGGCGCAGGCCAACCTCGCCAGCACCGTGCGCCAGGTGCGCGGCCTGTACCGCAGTGCGGAAGGTGCGCAGGCGGAATTGAACGCGCGGATGGTGTCGGTGAAGCGTGCTCGCGAAGACTTCGCCCGTCGCCGTGACCTTGCTGCCAGCGGTGCCATTTCCAATGAGGAACTGGCCCACGCCCGTGACGAGCTGGCCGCTGCCGAGGCCGCCGTTGCCGGTTCGCGCGAGACCGTCGAGCGCAGCCGCGCGCTGATCGACGACACCGTCATCGCCACCCAGCCGGACGTGCAGGCGGCTGCGGCACAGCTGCGCCAGGCCTATCTCAACAACGCACGTGCCGGCATCGTTGCGCCGGTCACCGGTTATGTTGCACGTCGCTCGGTGCAGGTCGGCCAGCGCGTGCAGCCGGGTGCGGCCTTGATGGCGGTGGTGCCGGCCGAACAGATGTGGGTGGATGCGAACTTCAAGGAAACCCAGCTGCGGCACATGCGCCTGGGCCAGGAAGTGGAGCTGCGCTCGGACCTGTACGGTGGCGACGTGACCTACAAGGGTCATATCACCAACCTCGGCCTGGGTACCGGTTCGGCGTTCTCGTTGCTGCCGGCGCAGAACGCCAGCGGCAACTGGATCAAGATCGTGCAGCGCGTGCCGGTGCGCATCGCCGTCGACGCCAAGCAGCTTGCCGAGCATCCGCTGCGCCTGGGTCTGTCGATGAAGGCCGAGGTCAACCTGCACGACCAGAAGGGCACGGTGCTGCCGGCCGATGCAGCCAAGGGCACGGTGTACGGCACGCAGGTCTATGCCAAGCAGCTGCACGATGCCGACGCGCTGATCCACAGCATCATCCAGGACAACCTGCCGCAGTCCGCGCGCGCCAGCTGAGGTCACCATGTCCGCTCAAGCTCCCACGGCGCCGGCCACGACGTTCGGCGCAGGGCCAGCCAATGTTGCATTGTGCACGGCCGGCCTGGCGCTGGCCTCGTTTATGCAGGTGCTGGATACCACCATCGCCAATGTCTCGTTGCCGACGATCGCCGGCAACCTCGGCGCCAGTTCGCAGCAGGCGACCTGGGTCATCACCTCGTTCGCGGTCAGCACGGCGATTGCCTTGCCGCTGACGGGGTGGTTGAGCCGCCGCTTCGGTGAAGTGAAGCTCTTCATCTGGGCGACCATCGCGTTCTCGATCGCCTCGCTGTTGTGCGGCATCGCCCAGAGCATGGGCATGCTGGTGGTGTCGCGCGCGCTGCAGGGCTTCGTGGCCGGGCCGATGTACCCGATCACCCAGTCGCTGCTGGTGTCGATCTATCCACGGGAGAAGCGCGGGCAGGCTTTGGCCTTGCTGGCGATGATCACCGTGGTCGCGCCGATTGCCGGTCCCATCCTCGGTGGCTGGATCACCGACAACTACAGCTGGGAATGGATCTTCCTGATCAACGTGCCGTTGGGCATCATCGCCGCGGCGATTGTCGGCAGCCAGCTGCGCCATCGCGTGGAAACCACCGAGCGGCCGAAGATGGATTACGTCGGCCTGGTCACCCTGGTGATCGGCGTCGGCTGCCTGCAGCTGATGCTGGATCTGGGCAACGAGGAAGACTGGTTCAACTCGACCAAGATCGTGGTGCTGACCTGTATTGCTGCGGTGATGCTGGCGGTGTTCGTGATCTGGGAGCTGACCGACAAGGACCCCATTGTTGACCTGAAGTTGCTGCGGCATCGCAACTTCCGCGCCGGCACCTTGGCGATGATTGTTGGTTACGCGGCGTTCTTCTCGGTGGCGTTGATGATCCCGCAGTGGTTGCAGCGTGACATGGGCTATACCGCGATCTGGGCCGGCCTGGCCACTGCGCCATTGGGCATCCTGCCGATCATGGTGGCGCCGGTGCTGGGCAAGTTCGGCCACAAGGTCGACATGCGCTACCTGGCGACGATTGCGTTCTTCGTGTTGTCGATGACCAGTTTCATGCGCTCTGGCTTCAACCTGCAGGTCAACTTCGAGCACGTTGCCGGCGTGCAGTTGCTGATGGGTGTTGGGTTGGCGCTGTTCTTCATGCCGGTGTTGCAGATCCTGTTGTCCGACCTTGACGGCCGCGAGATCGCCGCCGGCTCTGGCCTGGCGACCTTCCTGCGCACCTTGGCGGGCAGCTTCGCGGCGTCGCTTACCACGTGGTTGTGGGCGCGTCGGACTCAACAACATCATGCTGATCTGACCGAACATGTGTCGCTATACGATCCGGGCATGCATCAGCAGGTGACCGCGATGGGGCAGGGCGATCTGCAGCATGGTGCGGCGGTGCTCAACGAGATGATCAATCACCAGGCCTCGCAGATGGGCTTCAACGACATCTTCCTGCTGCTGGGCTGGGTGTTCCTGCTGATCATCGGCCTGGTGTGGCTGGCCAAGCCCCCGTTTGGTGCGGGTGCTGGTGCAGCGTCGGCAGGTGGTCACTGATCCTTGTTTGTGGGAGCGGCGTAAGCCGCGAAGCCGACTGCAATGAAACTACAGCGAAGCCCGCAATCGGATAGATTGCGGGCTTCGCTTTTATCTGTAGTGCCGAGCCATGCTCGGCAATCGGGCTTCACCGGTAAAGCCTCATGCCGAGCATGGCTCGGCACTACAGGTTGGGATTGTCGGTAAAGCCTCTGCCGAGCATGGCTCGGCACTACAAAAACATCGGGCACAAAAAAACCCGCTTTCGCGGGTTGTTTCGTTTGAGTCGTGGTGCCCAGGAGAGGACTCGAACCTCCACGGAGTTGCCCCCGCTAGCACCTGAAGCTAGTGCGTCTACCAATTCCGCCACCTGGGCGACTCAGGAGACGAATTGTGCCGAGTGTGAAGAAAACTGTCAACGATTTGCGCGAAGAAATTTCACGTCGAGGGAGACCGCCGTAGTGCCGAGCCATGCTCGGCAGGGGCTCTACCGGTAAAGCTTCTGCCGAGCATGGCTCGGCACTACCGTTGGGATTATCGGTAAGGCTTCTGCCGAGCATGGCTCGGCACTACAGGTAAAACTGCGGGCACAAAAAAACCCGCTTTCGCGGGTTGTTTCGTTTGAGTCATGGTGCCCAGGAGAGGACTCGAACCTCCACGGAGTTGCCCCCGCTAGCACCTGAAGCTAGTGCGTCTACCAATTCCGCCACCTGGGCGACTCAGGAGCGACATTATGTAGGACGTTTCTGGTGCCGTCAACAGGTTTGTGAAGAAAAAGCGCGGTGAGCGTAGCCCGGGTAAGCGCAGCGCACCCGGGGGTAGCCACGGCTGCCTTCCAGCGTTGGGGGAGACCCGGGTGCGCTTCGCTTACCCGGGCAACCGCGGCCTGTTTGTTCGAACCGCAGAAACGAAAAAACCCGCTTTCGCGGGTTTGATCTTGAAACGTGGTGCCCAGGAGAGGACTCGAACCTCCACGGAGTTGCCCCCGCTAGCACCTGAAGCTAGTGCGTCTACCAATTCCGCCACCTGGGCACTTCAGGCCGCGCAGTTTGCAGAGGATGCGGATCTTTGTCAACGTTTTTTCACAAACATCTGCAGTGATCGTGTGCGCACCCTGTACACCTAGGTCCATGTACCATGGAGGCTGATGAAAAACAAAAAGACCACTGGGGCCGACAAGGCCCGCAAGTCCGCCACCGGCAGCAAGCCGGGCAAGGCGCCGGGCAAAGCCCCCAAAGCAAAAACCGCCAAGCTGCCGCCATGGATGCCGGAGAGTCTGTCCGCACCGGCGAAAGCGGGCGCAACAAAGCCAGGCAAGGCCGGCCCTCGCGCCGCCACCAAGCCCGGCAAACGCAAATTCACCGACGATGCCGCCCCGCAGAGTTTCGTGCGCGGCCGTCGCAAGTCCGGTCCACCGCTGGCGGCTTACGATGATCCGTATGCATCGCGCGAAGCCGAGCGCTACGCGCAGCCGATTGCCAGCCGCGAGGCCATCCTGCAGTTGCTGGACCGCTGTGAAGGCCCGCAGAACGCCGAGGAAATCGCAGCGGCCTTGGGCCTGACCGAGCCGGATCGCGCCGACGCGCTGTCCAAGCGCCTCGGCGCGATGGTGCGCGACGGTCAGCTGGTGCAGAACCGCCGCGGCGGCTTCGCACCTGTCAGCCAGTTGAGCCTGATCCCGGGTGTGGTCATCGCCAACCCGGAAGGCTTCGGTTTCCTGCGCCCTGACGAAGGCGGCGACGATCTGTTCCTGTCGCCTTACGAGATGCGCAAGGTCATGCACGGTGACCGTGCCTTGGCCAACGTCACCGGCATCGACCGCCGTGGCCGCCGTGAAGGCGCCATCGCCCGCGTGCTGGAACGTGGCGTCAACCGCCTGATCGGGCATTTCAGCATCGAGGCCGGCATCAGCTACGTGGTGCCGGACGACAAGCGCATCCAGCGCAACATCCAGATCCCTGGCGACCTCACTGGTGGCGCCAAGGACGGGCAGTTGGTCGTCTGCGAGCTGACCCATGCGCCGGATTCGCGGCGTCCGCCAATCGGCAAGATCATTGCCGTGCTCGGCGACAAGCTGACCCCGTCGCTGGTGGTGGAAACCGCCATCCACGGCCATGAGCTGCCCTACGAGTTCCCGCCGGAAGTGCTGGACGAAGCCACGGCCGTGCCGTTGACGGTGGAAGCCTCGATGATCGGCAAGCGCGTGGACCTGCGTTCCATGCCGCTGGTCACCATCGATGGTGAGGACGCCAAGGACTTCGATGACGCGGTCTATTGCGAGCCGAACCGCGACGGTTTCCGTCTGGTGGTCGCCATTGCCGACGTCTCCAACTATGTGCGTCCCGGCACGCCGCTGGATGACGAAGCCCAGCGCCGCGCGACCTCGGTGTACTTCCCCGGATTCGTGGTGCCGATGCTGCCGGAGACGCTGTCCAACGGCATCTGCTCGCTGCGGCCGAAGGAAGACCGCATGTGCTTCGTCTGCGACATGCAGATCGGGCGCGATGGCCAGGTCAGCGAGTCGAAGTTCTACGAAGCGGTGATGAATTCACACGCACGCCTGACCTATACCCAGGTGTGGGCAGCGGTGGGCGAGGACGATGCAGATGCCAAGGCCTTCATCGGCCCGCTGCTGCCGCAGATCCAGAACCTGCACCAGCTCTACCGCATCCTGTCCAAGGCGCGCGAGCGCCGCGGCGCCATCGAGTTTGAATCCTCGGAAGTGCGCTTCGTGCTGGACAACCGTGGCGAGGTCACCCAGGCCGGCATGATGGTGCGCAACGACGCCCACAAGCTGATCGAGGAGTGCATGATCGCCGCCAACGTGGAGGCCGCGCGCTACCTGCTGTCCAAGCATGTGCCGGCGCCGTTCCGCGTGCATGAGCGGCCGCCGGAATCCAAGTTCGCCGACCTGCTGGAGTTCCTCAAGGAATTCAAGCTGAGTCTGCCGCCGTGGAGCAAGGTGCAGCCGGGCGATTACACCAAGCTGCTGAAGAAGGTGCGCGAGCGCCCGGATGCGGCGTTGCTGGAGTCGGTGCTGCTGCGCAGCCAGTCGCTGGCGGTGTATTCGCCGGACAACAACGGTCACTTCGGCCTGGCGCTGGAGGCCTACGCGCACTTCACCTCGCCGATCCGTCGTTACCCCGATCTGCTGGTCCACCGCGCCATCAAGTACGCGCTGACCGGTGGTCCACTCGACAAGTACACCTATACCCCGCGCGAAATGGCGGCCTTGTCGCTGCAGTGTTCCGAGCGTGAACGCCGTGCCGATGAAGCCGAGCGTGAGGTCGACGAGCGTTTCCGTGCCGCATGGATGGAAAAGCACGTCGGCAGCCAGTTCGATGGCGTGATCAGTGGCGTGACCAGCTTCGGCCTGTTCGTCGAGCTGGACGAGTCCAAGGTCAATGGCTTGGTCCACGTGACCCAGCTGCCGCACGACTATTACCAGTTCGACCCGATCCGCAAGACGCTGAGCGGCGACCGTCGCGGCAACGAGTTCCGGCTCGGTGACCGGGTCCGCATCCTGGTGCTCAAGGCCAGCATGGAAGAGCGCAAGATCGACTTCCGGCTGGTCGAGAAGCTGGATGGCGAGCCGCTGGAGGAAGGCCTACCGCCGCTGCCCGAACGGGGCAAGCCAGCCAAGCGCAGCAAGCAGAAGTATTGATGCCGGAAGCGGCCCTCGCAGCAGCGAAGGCCGCCTTTCCCGCACCCCGCAGGCCGGTGGCAGCTGCGGGCCGGGCCGAATCGGCCTACCATTGCCACCCCCAGAAGTCCCCATGTGACGCCCATGAGCAAGCAGAACCAGTGGATCGTCGGCGTCAATGCCGTTGCTTCGTCGATCGAGAAAGACCCCGAAAACGTCCGCGAGGTCCTGATCGAGGCCGGCGCCAAGAACCCGCGCCTGGTTGAAATCGAGGAAGAAGCCCTGCGCAAGGGCATCGACGTACGCAAGGTCAACGCCCAGGCGCTGGGCGGCGTGGCCGGCCAGGTCCGCCACCAGGGCGTGGTCGCGCGCTATGCCGCGCCCAAGCTGTGGGACGAGAACGAACTGAAGGGCCTGATCGAAGCGGCCGAAGGCAAGGCGCTGGTGCTGGTGCTGGACGAGGTGCAGGACCCGCACAACCTCGGCGCCTGCCTGCGCAGTGCCGCCGCCGCTGGCGTCACCGCGGTGGTGATCCCCAAGGACAAGAGCGCCCCGGTCAATGCGACCGTGCGCAAGGTCAGTGCTGGCGCGGCTGACAGCATCCCGGTGGTGTCGGTGACCAATCTGGTCCGCTGCATCAAGGACATGCAGAAGCTGGGCGTGTGGGTGTATGGGCTGGCCGGTGAATCGGAAACCACCATCCACAAGCTCGACCTGCGCGGCAACGTGGCGCTGGTGATGGGCGGCGAAGCCGACGGCATGCGCCGCCTGACCCGCGAAACCTGCGACCAGCTGGTGCGCATCCCGATGCCGGGCGACGTCGAGAGCCTCAATGTATCGGTGGCGACGGGTGTGGCATTGTTCGAGGCAGTCCGCCAACGCCTTTAAGGAACACCATGCCCCGTACACCGCACCGTCTTTTACTCCGATTGACCGTGGCGCTGGCGGGGCTCTGCGTCCTGGGCGCCGCCGCCCAGGACGCACCGCGCCAACGCGCGCGTGAGCTGGGCGTCGCGCCCGGCATCTTCAGCCCCGGCAGCAACAATGCGATCACCGATGTGGCTGGCGTACGTGTTGGCCAGGTAACGCTGAGTACCGGCAACACGGTACGCACCGGCGTTACCGCGATCCTGCCGCACCCGGGCAATGCCTATCGCTCGCGGGTGCCGGCGGCGCTGCATGTTGGCAACGGCTTCGGCAAATTTGTCGGCAGCACCCAGGTCAACGAACTGGGCGAACTGGAAACCCCGATCCTGCTGACCTGCACGCTGTGCGTGTGGAAGGCGGCCGATGCGATGGCCGAGTGGATGCTGGCGCAGCCGGACATGCAGCAGGTGCGCTCGTTGAACGTGGTTGTTGGTGAAACCAATGATGGCGGCCTCAATGACATCCGCGCACGGCCGGTCACCGCCGCTGCGGTGCGGCAGGCATTGGAGAGTGCGAAGAGCGGGCCTGTGCAGGAAGGCAGTGTCGGTGCAGGCACCGGCACGGTGGCATTCGGCTGGAAGGGCGGCATTGGTACCTCATCGCGCAAGCTGCCCGAAAGTCTGGGCGGCTGGACCGTGGGCGTGCTGGTGCAGGCCAATTTCGGCGGTGTCTTGCAGGTGGAAGGTGCACCGGTCGGGCGCGAGCTGGACCGCTATGCGTTCCAGAATGCAGTCGCTGCGCAGGGCAATGTGCGCGGGCTTGCCGATGATCGCGGCGATGGCTCGGTGATCATCGTGGTGGCGACCGACGCACCGTTGTCAGATCGCAATCTGCGGCGTCTGGCCTCGCGCGGAATGATGGGTTTGGGAAGAACTGGCAGCTCCGCCTCCAACGGCAGCGGCGACTATGTACTGGCATTTTCAACGGCCGAATCGGTACGGCGCGGGTTTGATGCGGCGCAGTTGCAGACCACCGAGTTGGCCAACGAGCAGATGAGCGCGGTGTTCCAGGCCAGCGTGGATGCGGTGGAAGAGTCGGTCTACAACGCCTTGTTCATGGCGACCACGGTGAGTGGCAATGGACAGACGGTGGAGGCGATTCCGCTGGACAAGGTGCGGGAGGTGTTGCAGCGGCATGGGGTGGGGCAACAGGAGCGGTAGTTCGCGCGGGGTGTTGCAGATCGCAGCAATGTCGGACGCAAGCCCTTCTCCCGCCTGCGGGAGAAGGTGGCGCGAAGCGCCGGATGAGGGGAGCTTTTGATGTTGCTTTGCTAGAAGCTTCCCCTCACCCCAACCCCCGCTCCGCGCCCCGGCCCTCGCGTCGCCGCGAGGGCGCTCCAAGAGTCGCGAACCAATGGTTCGCAAACGCCTCTTTTCGCCCCGCAGGCGGGAGAGGGGCTTAAGTCGGTTTACTGGTTCGTCACCACCGCCCCACCACCCAGCGCCTTGTACAGCGTCACATCATTGACCAGCTGGCTGCGCTTGGTCTGCGCCAGCGACAACTCGGCGTTACGGCGGGTCTGCTCGGCTTCCAGCCAGGTACGCAGATCGGTAGCACCAGCGCGATAGCGCACCTCATACAAACGCGCGATCTCCACCGCCTCGTCGTATGAAGCCTGCGCAGCAGCGACCTGCTCAGCCAGGCGCGTGCGTGCCGACAAGGCGTTGTCCACTTCCGATAGCGCGGTGTACAGCGTGCGACGGAAATCATTGGCGGCGATCTGGTACGACAGATCCGCCGACTTGATATCCAGTTGCATCTGCCGGAACTTCAAAAACGGCAGGCTCAGGCCAGCACCCAGTGTCGCCACCGGGTTGGTCAGCACATCCCCCAACGAGCTGCTGGAACTGCCTACCGAACCACTGAGGCTCAGACTCGGGTAATAGCTGGTCGCGGTCACCTTGATGCTCTTCAGCGACTGCCGCAGGCGCAGCTCGGCAGCCCGCAGGTCCGGCCGGCGTGCCAGCAACTCGGCCGGCATGCCTTCGACCAAGGCCGGGCTCTGCGCGACATCCAGATTCTGTGGCTCATTTGCCAGTGGCCAAGGCTGGCCATCGAGCAGCACGGTCAAAGCATTGCGGGTTTCCACCCGTTGTTGCTCCAGCTGCGATTGCGCGGCCTTCTGGCTCTCGATGTTCTGCTGCGCCTGGCGCACTTCCAAACGCGAAACGCCGCCGGCATCGAACTGGGTCTGCACCAGGGAAGCAGTGCGCTGCAGGCGCTCAAGATTGGCCTGGCCGGTGGCGATCGCCTGGTTGAGATAACCCAGCTGCCAGTACAGCTCGGTGCTCTGGCCAACAAGAGTGAGCGCGGTGCTCTGCAGGTCCTGCGCGGTGGCCTGCGCTTCCCAGCGGGCGATGTCGCGCTGGCCGCGCAGCTTGCCCCACAGGTCCAGCTCCCAGCCCAGCGACACGCTGGCGCTGTTGTTGCGCGACCAGTCGTCGCTGCTGTCGATGCTGCGGCTGCTGTTTGCGCTGACCGAGCCGCTGGCTTGCGGCCACAGGTCGGCGCTGGCCAAGCCAGCCTGGGCGCGGGCACGTTCCAGCTTCAAACCGGCCGAGGCCATGTCGGTGTTGCTGGCCAGCACGCGTTCGATCAGCAGGTCCAGGTTCGGATCGGCGAAGCCCTGCCACCAGGCATCGGCATGTATATCGGCAACCGGTGCGGTCACTTCGTGCTCGATGGCCTGCACCGGCGCATTGGCAGCGGCATCGCCACGGCCGTAGACAGAGGGCACGCGCAGGTCGGCAGCTGGATCAGCGCTGGACGTGGTGGCGCAGCCGACCAAGGCAGCGGTCAAGGCGGTGGAAAGCAGCAGGGGGCGCAGTGATTTCATGGTCATCTTCATTCGCGGGCCAAGGCCTCGACCGGGTCGAGCTGGGCGGCATTGCGGGCCGGCAGGAAGCCGAATGCCACGCCGATCAGGGTCGAGCAGGCAAAGGCGGCAACGATCGAGCCGGTGGAGAACAGTAGGGTGAAGCTGGCGCCAAAGGTCTGGAAGGCCCAGCCGATGGACAGCGCCAGCGCGATGCCAAGCACGCCGCCGAGCAGGCAGACCAGCACCGCTTCGATCAGGAACTGCTGGCGGATGTCGCTTTGCCGCGCACCTACCGCCATGCGCACGCCGATTTCGCGGGTACGCTCGGTCACCGATACCAGCATGATGTTCATCACGCCGATGCCGCCGACCACCAGTGCAATCGCGGCGATCGCACCGATCAGCAAGGTCATGGTCTTGGTGGTGGACTCGATGGTTTCGCGGATCTCGGCGGTGTTGCTGAGGAAGAAATCCTCCGTGCCGTGGCGCAGCGTCAACAGCTTGGTGATCGCCGACTGCGCCGCATCCATCGGCGTGTCGTCCTTGATCCGCAGGGTGATGCTGCTCAGGTAGCTCTGCCCCAGCATGCGTGCCATCACCGTGGTGTAGGGCACCCAGACGTTGAGGTTGGTGCTGCCGCCAAAGCCCATCGACTGGCGCTTGGCAATGCCGATCACCCGCGCCGGCACATTGCCCAGCAGCACGACCTTGCCAAGCGGGTCGTCAGTGCCGAACAACTGGGTGCGCGTGTTCTCGTCGATCACCACCACCTGCGCCAGGCCCTTGACCTCGCTTTCGTCGAAGTAGCGGCCGCTGACCAGGGTCATGCCCTTGACCCGGAAGTACTGGTCGCCGATGCCGGCGACCTGCGCCGACGCGGCCTTGTTGCCGACCCGCGCGGTCACCGAGCTGGACACGCTGGGGGTAACGCTGTCGATGTAGCTCTGCGTGGCCAGTGCCTCGGCATCGCTGCTCTTCAGTGTCTGCACGCGGGCCGAGCGCATGTCGCCGAAGCCTCGGCCCGGGTAGACGTCGATGGTATTGGTGCCCAGCGAGGAGATGTTCTGCAGGATCTGCTGCTGCGAACCATTGCCCATCGCCACCACCGACACCACCGAGGCGATGCCGATGATGATGCCGAGCATGGTCAGGAATGTGCGCAGGCGGTGCGCGTTCATTGCCAGCAAGGCCATGCGGAAGGCTTCGACGAAGCGATCGCGGGCGGCCTGGAAGGCACTGCCACCGGTGCGCACTGGCTCGGCCCGTTGCTGGGTCTGCAGTGCCGGCACCTTGTCGTTGCGACGGTCGGCGATGATCTCGCCATCGCGGATCTCGATGATGCGCTGGGCGTGCTCGGCCACATGCATGTCGTGGGTGACGATGATGATGGTCTGGCCTTCGGCATGCAGCTCGCCGAGGATGCTCATCACTTCTTCGCCCGATGCGCTGTCCAGCGCGCCGGTGGGTTCGTCGGCCAGGATCACCTCGCCACCGTTCATCAGCGCACGCGCGATGGAAACGCGCTGCTGTTGGCCGCCGGACAGCTGGCCCGGCTTGTGGCCCATGCGGTCGCTCAGGCCAAGGCGGGTAAGCAGGGCTTCAGCCCGTTCGCGCCGTGCCTCGTGCGGGGTGCCGGCGTAGATTGCCGGCACTTCGACGTTGCCGCGTGCGTCCAGATCACCCAGCAGGTGATAGCGCTGGAAGATGAAACCGAAATGCTCGCGGCGCAGCTCGGCCAGTTCGTCCGGCTGCATGCGGCCGGTTTCACGCCCGGCCACTTTGTACGAGCCCACGGTGGGGCGGTCCAGGCAGCCGAGGATGTTCATCAACGTCGACTTGCCCGAGCCGGACTGGCCAACGATGGCGACCATCTCGCCGGCATGGATGTCGAGATTGACGTCCTTGAGCACGGCGATGGTTTCCTCGCCGGCCGGGAACTCGCGACGCAGGTCGCGCAGTTGCAGCAGCGGCTGGCTCATCGGCGCGGACCACCCATCATCGGGCCCATCGGGCCGCGCTGGTTGCTGCTGCTGGATTTTTCGCCGGCGGTGACTTCGCCGACCACCACCAGCTCGTCTTCCTTCAGGCCTTCCAGCACTTCGACGTTGGAGCCGTTGTTGAGGCCGACCTTGATCGTGCGCGGCTCCGGCTGGCCGTCCTTGTTGACCACGCGGACCACGTAGCTGTTGCTCTTTGCCAGTGCGGCGGCATCCGGCTGGCGACGCTGCTGGCGCTGGCCTTCCTGCTTGCTGCGGGCGGCGCGCTGCTCGCCATTGGCGGCATTCGCGCCGGGGCCACGGCCGCCTTCCGGCACCTTGGGGCCGAGTGCGACGGTGGGGATCAACAGCGCATCCTTGGCCTGCGCCAGCATCACCGAGACCTGGGCGGTCATATCGATGCGCAGCGTGCCGTCCGGATTCTCGACGTCGAACAGTGCGTTGTAGTACACGGCCGTGCTGGAGCTGGACGAGGACGAACTGCTGGAGGTGGTGCTGTCGGTGCTGATCGAGGCCGGCGCCGGGTTCACCGTACGCAGCTTGGCTTCGTACTTGTGGTCCGGGTTGCCGAGGATGGTGAAGTACACCGGCATGCCGGGCTTGACCTTGACCACGTCGGCTTCAGAGATCTCGGCATTCACGGTGACCAGATCCAGTCGTGCCAGCTTGACGATGGTCGGCGCGGACTGGTTGGCGTTGACCGTACGGCCTTCTTCGGCAACCACCGCGACCACGGTGCCATCGATGGGCGCGGTGATGCGGGTATAGCCGAGGTTGGCCTGGGCGGTGCCCAGCTCGGTTTCACGCTGGCGGATCTGCGCATCGAGCGCACGGATCTGCGCACGGGTGCTGGCCAGGTTGGCCTCGGCCGACTCGTAGTCGGCGCGTGAGGTGGCTTCGGCCGCCAGCATTTCCTTCTGGCGGGCGAAGGCCAGCTCGGATTCCTTCAGCGAGGCGGTCTGCACCGCACGCTGGGCGCGGATGTTTTCCAACGCCGCCTCGGCGTTCTTCAGGCTGTTCTCCTGGGTGACCGAGTCGATCTCGGCGATCAGGTCGCCTTGCTTGACCACATCACCGAGCTGCACCTTCAGCACCTTGATCTGGCCGGAGGCCTGCGCACCGACACTGACCAGCTTGTAGGCGTCGATAACGCCGGTGGCGTCGACGGTCTGTTCCAGGTTGCCGCGGCTGACCGGCGAGGTCGCCAGTGACGGTGCGGCGGGCTTGCGCGTGGTCCAGTAGATGCCGCCGGCGATCAAGGCGACGATGGCGACGGCAAGCAGGATGCGGTTGCGGCGGGAGGAGGGCAGCAGCTTCACGGTGGTTGGACACTCATTGGCCGCAGTGGCGGCGTCGGGATCCAGTGTCGCCAGCGCGAGCGTGTGGCTCAACGCTCGTTATGTGTCGGCATGTATCCTGTTCAGGCTCCCATGTATCGTTGTGTATCAAGCCCGGCGCTGGATACACGCAGACACATCGGCGTGTACACATGACGATCCGCTAGCGTGGATCATGGCGCCATGACGGACATACAGACCATGCACCGCTTGTTGGTGGTAGACGACGACAGTGACATCCGCAGCCTGCTGGCCGAGCAACTGGGCCGGGCAGGCTATGCCGTGAGCACGGCCGCCGATGGCAACGAGATGCGTCAGGTATTGGCGCGCGAGCACATCGACCTGATCGTGCTCGATCTGAACCTTCCGCGCGAGGATGGCTTGGCGCTGTGCCGTGAACTGCGCGTGCGCTCGACCACGCCGGTGATCATGTTGACCGCACGCAGCGAGCCTATCGATCGCGTGCTGGGGCTGGAAATGGGCGCCGATGATTACCTGGCCAAGCCATTCGAGCCACGCGAACTGCTGGCGCGCATCCGTAATGTGTTGCGCCGGACCGAGGCCTTGCCGGCCAACATGGAACCGTTGGCAATGCGCCGGGCGCTGTTTTCCGGTTGGGTGTTCGATCTGGAACACCGGCACCTGATTGATCCGGCCAAACGGGTGGTGATGCTGTCCGGTGCCGAGTTCCGCCTGCTGCGGGTGCTGGTGGCGCATGCCAACAAGGTGTTGTCGCGCGAGCAGCTGGTGTCGCTGAGCAGCGGCCGCAACTACGAATCACAGGACCGCGCCATCGACCTGCAGATCAGCCGCCTGCGGCAGAAACTGACCGATGCTGGCGGCGCTGACGGGTTGATCAAGACCGTGCGCAACGAGGGCTATGTGTTCGCCAGTGCGGTGACCCTGGAATGAAGCGCCTGCGCCTGTTCCTGTCATCGATGGCCGGGCGGCTGTTCGTCATCCTGCTGGTCGGCATGATGGTGGCGGCGATTGGCGCCACATTGCTGGCCGAGAGCCGTCGCCAGCAGGAGTTCGAGCGGCAGAACCTGGCCCGCATTGCGGACCGCCTGCAGGGCTTCGTCAATCTGCTGGATGGCAATCCGGAGCTGCGCAGCCGCTTGCTGGCGGTGGGCGGGCCCAATGTGCGTGAGGTCAAAGGCGAGGTCCGTACCGGGGACATGGACAGGGCGCTGATGGACGTGTTGGCCGCCCGCGGTGGCGCCCTTGCCGGTGCCCAGGTACGGGCCAGCAGCTTCCGTGCCTGCATGCCACCATTGCCGGAATTCCTGCCGCCGCCCGATCGCGGGCAGCGTCCTTCGCACCGGCACGAGCGCGACCCGGCGTTCACTCCACCGCGCTGCCGGTTGGTGGAGTTGAAGCTCAGCGACGGCACGCCGCTGCGGTTGGCGTTGGAGTACCCGGCGATGGCACGGCGCTCGGCGGCGGCATTCGATCCATGGTTCCTGTCGCTGCTGGCGCTGGCGATTGGTTTGTTGGCTTACCTGGTCGCACGTATCGCCAGTTCGCCACTGCAGCGCTTGGCAACCCACGCCACCGAACTCGGCCATGACCTGCAGCGCGCACCGCTGCCGGTGTCCGGGCCGCTCGAAGTGCAGCGCGCCGCCGAGGCGTTCAATGCCATGCAGCTGCGCCTGCAGCGGCACCTGGGCGAGCGCACGCAGATGCTGGCGGCGATCACCCATGATCTGCAGACGCCATCAACGCGGTTGCGGTTGCGTCTGGAAAACGTGCAGGACGAACAGCTGCGCGAGCGCCTGATTGGTGACCTCGCCGCGATGCAGGCCTTGATCCGCGAAGGGCTGGAGCTCGCACGCAGCGCCGAGAGTGCCGAACAACGCGCGGCGCTGGATCTGGATTCACTGCTGGAAAGCGTGGTTGAAGACGCCGCCGAATCCGGTCACGAAGCGGTGCTGGAACAAGGCAGCGGGGCCGTGCTGATGCTGCGCCCGTTGGCAATGCGGCGCTTGTTCTCCAATCTGGTCGACAACGCGGTGAAGTACGGCCGTGCCGCGCATGTAAGCGCACGCCGCGACGGCGCTGCCGTGGAGGTGCGGGTGCGCGACAGCGGGCCGGGCTTGGCCGAGGATGAGCTGGAAGCGGTGTTCACCCCATTCCTGCGGCTGGAGACCTCGCGCTCACGCGAGACCGGCGGCGCCGGTCTGGGCCTGACCATTGCCCGCGCCCTTGCCGAAAAAGACGGTGCAAGCCTGATCCTGCGCAACCACCCGCAAGGTGGCCTGGAAGCCATCGTCCGCTGGGAAGCACCGCAGTGGCCAGCCAACAGCCAAGACCGGTGATGTTTGTAGGAGCGGCGTCAGCCGCGAAGCCATAGATTCCCCCGGCGGCACCACTGGCAAACCACTGTCGGCATTTCGAGCGCAGGAAGCTGCAGCTGCAATCTTGCAGAACCCCAGCTTCGCAGCTGACGCCGCTCCCACAAAAGCGAGTGAGCCAGGATTCCTGGACTTTGTAGGAGCGGCGTAAGCCGCGAAGCCACAGATTTCCGCGGCGCCACCTCAGCCAAACCACCATCGGCCTGTCGAGCGCAGAAAGCTGTAGCCGCAATCTGTCAGATGGCCAGCTTCGCGGCTTACGCCGCTCCTGCAAACGCCGCCTCTGTGGCTTTGGCTTCATTGGCTCGGCATGCTTTCACGCTGCCAATCACACTCCCACGAAAATCCTTGGCAGGAACCAGTCCTGGTTCCTGCAGGAACCCGACGGTTTGCTAGTATCCCCAGATCAGCTTGGGGCACGAACGATGGCAGCAGGGAATAATCCGATCACCCGGTCGAGCGAGGGGCTGCGCGCGCGGTGGGGCAGGGCGAATGTCTTTGCAGGTTTACGCCAGTCAGCGCTGTTGTTGATGGTGGCAGCTGCCACCGCGCCGGCTTGCGCGCAAAGCGCTGCGACGGCGTCTTTGCCAGCCTCGCAGTTCGCGGTAGTGCCGCTCCCGGGCGTGCTAGCTGGCCTGTGCATACTGTTGCTGCTGGCCGTGCTGTGGCTGGCGATGCAGCTCAAACAGCAGCGCGGGCAAGCACAACAACTGGCTGGCCAGGAACAGGCGCGATCGGATCAGCTGCACCAGCAGAACGGCCGGTTGGAAGCGGCGTTGCTGGAGAAAGCAGAGCTCGAGCACAAACTGCGCGAGCAGGCCGACGCATTCGAGCGACTGGCCAATGAAGATGATCTCAGCGGCCTGCCCAACCGCCGCGCATTCGACGACGTGCTGGCGCGTGACATGGCGGCCGCACGTCGCACCGGACGCTCGTTGAGCCTGGTGGTGCTGAGCATCGATCACCTCAAACAGATCAATGCCGAGTGGTCGCGTGCAGTCGGCGATCTGGTGCTGTGCGAAGTGGGTGATCTGATGCGCCGAAGCCTGCGTGCCTCCGACATGCCGGCACGGCTGGGCAACAAGGAATTCGCCGTGCTATTGGCTGATACCGCGCTGCCCGAGGCCGAGATCGCCTGCCAGCGCCTGCAACGTCTGTTTGGCCAGTATGCCGAGTGGGGTGGCCATGAAGCTGGTGACATCAAGGTCAGCTTCAGCGCTGGCGTTGTGCAGCTGGGCGAAGACGATCAGGCCCCGGTGCTGTTCTACCAGCGTGCCAAGAACGCCTTGGCACAGGCGAAGAAGGAAGGCCGCGCAAGAACCTGCGCGGCCTGAGCACGTTGCAGCTCAGCGGCCGGGCGCGGTTGGCCAGGCGTTGACGATCTTGCAGAACAGGCGTGCGGTCTGCTCGGTGTCATACACCGCGCTGTGCGCCTCGCTGGCGTCCCATTCAAAACCCGCTGCCTGCACCGAGCGGGCGAGCACGGTCTGGCCATAAGCCACGCCGGCCAAGGTCACCGTGTCGAACACGCTGAAGGGATGGAACGGATTGCGCTTGTGGCCACTGCGGGCGACGGTGGCGTTGACGAAATTCAGGTCGAAATGCGCGTTGTGTCCGACCAGGATCGCGCGCTGGCAGTTGTACTTCTTCATCGCCGCGCGCACAGGTGCGAACACGTGCTCCAAGGCATCGCGCTCGGGCTTGGCCAGGCGGAACGGGTGGTCGAGCACGATGCCGGTGACTTCCAGCGATTTGGGGTCGATTTCGGTGCCTTCGGCCGGGATCACATGCGCGCTGGCGGTCTGGCCCGGGTAGAGCAGGCCGTTCTCGTCCATCTCCACCGGTACGGCGGCGATCTCGAGCAGGGCGTGGCGATTACAGTCAAAGCCACCCGTTTCCACGTCAACAACCACCGGCAGGAAGCCACGGAAGCGTTGCGCCATCGGCGTGAAAGCAGGGCGGGGGACCGAGGGTTCAGCAAATTCGTTCATCGCAATAGGGTAGCAGAGCGGGTCAAACGGCCGTGTCAGCAAGGGCCGGTAAGCGCTGTGGGGCACCGGTAGTGCCGAGCCATGCTCGGCAGGGGCTTTACCGGTAGAGCCTCAGCCGAGCATGGCTCGGCTCTACAGGGGCATTCCCGGTAATGCCGAAAGCCAACCCCTCCCCAACCCTCCCCTACGCCTTCGGCGCAAGGGAGGGGGCCAAGCTGCCCAGCAGACAGCCCTTGTCCCGCAAGTGCTGCAGCATCACCGTTCCATTGCGGAGGAAATCCTCGTCAGCCGCTGCACCCGCCTCAATCGCCAACTCCCGTAGCTGCTCCAGCCCACTGAGCTCCGGGAGCTGTTCCAGCCTTTCCAGCAGCCGATACAGCAATGGCGACAGCGCGGAGAACACTATACTTCCGCCAGCCTCGCGCCGCGCCAGCAGCAACGTAGGCTGCAGCGGTGGCTCACTCGGCTGATATTCCAGACCAATCTGATGCACAGGCCATTGGTACGCGAGCGCCCGACACCGGGGCGAACAGACCGGGCTGCCGGTCAGCAGGTCACCATCCGGATCATGCGCAGGCGCCGGCTCATCACTGATCTTCAGTGCCAGTTCGATCCATTCGTAATGGGCCAGTTCCAGCAACCAAGGTGCTTGCGGATCGGCGGATCGATTATCCAGAAAGGCAATGAACTCCTGGCCGATCTCCGGGAACAGCGGTGTATGCGCAAGGTGCTCGCGACAGAAATCGCGCACCAGTTGTTCCCAGCGTGACTCACCCACCGTACGCGTGATAACCGGGAAATTGGCGGCCAGCAGACTCTGGATATTGTTGAAGTACAGCTCGCGATACACCTGCATGCGCGCGTCATCGATACCCGCCGGAGCAGGCTGTTGCAACGGATCACGCAGGTGTGCGGCAAAGCGCATCTGCATTTCGCGCAGTGACTCAGCCATGGGCGGCGTGCTGCAGCTGGCGGATACGCGTCAGTTCTTCCAGCAGCTCAGGCAATGGCGGGAAGTTGAAGTCGCGTTCCAGCAGGGTGGGGCGCACGCCATGCATGGCGTAGGCATCGGCCAGCAGTGCCCAGACATCGTCTTTGACCGGCATGCCGTGGGTGTCGATCTTCAGGTCCTCGGCTTCGTCGTGATGGCCGGCAACGTGGTAACTGGCAATGCGTTGCGAGGGTAGCCGTGCAAGAAAGGCACGCGCGTCATAACCGTGGTTGATGGCGTTGACGTAGACGTTGTTGACGTCCAGCAGCAGGTCGCAATCGGCCTCTTCAAGCAAGGCGTTGATGAAGTCCGCCTCGTCCATGTCCGCCGCGGGTACGGTGTAGTAGGAGGCGTTCTCCACGGCGATGCGACGGCCGAGGATGTCCTGGGTCTGGCGGATTCGCGCGGCCACATGACGCACGGCTTCATCGGTGAACGGCAGCGGCAGCAGCTCGTAGAGATGGCCGTCATCCGTGCACCAGCTCAGGTGCTCGCTATAGAGCGCGACCTGGTGCTGGTCGAGGAAGCGCCGCGTACGCGCAAGGAACTCCACATCCAGCGGGGCGGGGCCGCCCAGAGACAGCGACAGGCCATGGCAGCTGAGTGGGTAACGCTGCGAAAGTGCGGAGAGGGCTTCGCCCAGACTGCCGCCAACCCCGATCCAGTTATCCGGGGCGCATTCGAGGAAATCGAATGCGCCAGTCGGTGCAGCCTGCAAGGCGTCGAGCAGCGAGCGCCGCAGACCCAGGCCAGCACTGGCCTGGGCAGGCATGCGCTGCTGGGGTGGTGTGCCGGGCTTAGTGCTTGCCGCCACACTTGCCCTCACCGCACTTGCCTTCGGCCTTGGCTTTGTCCGCTGTGGCAGCGGCTTCGCCTTCGGTCTTGGTAGCGTCGGTCTTTGGCTTGTCCTTGTCGACGCCGCACTTGCCTTCGCCGCACTTGCCTTCGGCCTTCTGCTTGGCGGCAGCGTCGGCGTTCTGTTCGGTAGCTGTAGTGGCCTGCGCTTCAGCGGTTGGCGGGGTCTGGACGCTGGCACCGAGCGCGTAGCCCTGGGCCAGGTCGGTCATGGCAAAGGCAGGTGCCGCCATGCCGCCGATCAGGGCGGCGCCGAGGGCAAGGGACGCGGGCTTGCGTATGTCGATGGCCATCAGATGTGTCTCCGGTAGTGGTAGGGCCGGGGGGAGGCTGGAGCTTAGCAAGCGCCCGGCGCCAACGGCGTCACCTTGCCATCGTTGGAATGACAACGGGCCCACTTGGGGCCCGTGTTGATTCAGCTGGCGCTGGCGATCAGCGATGAGCGCTGACGATATCGATGATCAGGCCGGTGGCTACCGCCATCAGTACATAGCGGTCATCGACCTTGCGCCATTCGTTGCCGCGCCCAGGCCGACGCAGGCCATGCTTGCTGTAATCGGCAATACGGTTGCCGCGCTGGTTCTGCGGCAGGCGCTCGCCCTTGCGTGGAGCATGGTGTGCGCTGTTGTTGGACGCATGGCGTGCTCCGTTGTGCGCGGCAGGCGCAGGAGCATTGTTGCCGTGGCTTTGTGCGTGGGGTGCAGAAGCATGGGCTGACTTGTCGTGACGGCTGTCGTCACGGTCACGATCCTGCGTGGGGCCGGCAAAGGCGGCACCGGAGGCCAGCAGGGACAGGCTCAGGAGGGTGGCAGCGATACGCTTCATGGCAATTCCTCAGTGCGCGGCGGGAGCGCTGCGGACGAGTCCATGCTCGGAAAAATTGCGTGAATGCGTGATTAAAAAAGCCTGCCGTGGCGTATCGCTTTGTACCGTTATGTATCGGCCCGCCATTATGCGGTGCGGCGGGCCAACGCGAACCGGAAGGTGCTGCGCCCGCCGCACGCGGACGCAGCGACCTTGCAGCCGCCGATCAGGCGTGGTCGACGGTGCTGGTTTCGTCACGCTTCTCGCGCGGCGGCAGCGGCGCATCACCGTGCACCAGGAACCACACGTTCTCGGCGATGTTGGTGGCGTGGTCGCCGATGCGTTCCAAGTTCTTGGCCATGAACAGCAGGTGCGTGCACGGGGTGATGTTGCGCGGGTCTTCCATCATGTAGGTCAGCAGCTCGCGGAACAGCGCGGTGTACTGCGCATCCAGACGCGCATCGTCGGCACGCAGCTTCAATGCGGCTTCGGCGTCGTTGTCACGGTAGGCCTCCATGGCGCGGCGTACCTGCTGCGCGGCGAGCCGGCCCAGTGCGCGGACACCCTGGATCTGCGGCAGCGGCGGCACCGCTGCCAAGGCGATCGAGCGCTTGGCGACGTTGGCGGCATAGTCGCCGATGCGTTCGATGTCGGCGGGGATGCGCAGGCCAGCGAGGATCTCGCGCAGGTCACGGGCCATCGGCCCACGCAGGGCCAGGCGCATCACGTCGTGGCTGATCTGCTGCTCAAGCTGGTCGATGGCCTCGTCGTTGGCGACGATGCGCTGCGCGGCCTTCTCGTCGCGGCGCTCGATCACGTCCAGCGCGGCCTCGAGCTGCGCAACGGACATTTCGCCCATGCGCACGATCTCGGTTACCAGTCGCTGCTGTTCTTCGTCATAGCTCTTGACGATGTGGTCGTTGGGAAGATTCATGGAATGCTCGCTGGAGACGGTTCGGGTGGGACTGCATTCGTTCGGTAGCTGCGTTGCCATCCATGGCGTACATCTGGCTTCGGAGTGCGGCCCGGCCATCCTTGGCCAGGCGTCCAGCGGGCGGCGGACCCTTGCACGGTCCGCCTGCGCCAGCCTCAGCCGAAGCGACCGGTGATGTAGTCCTCGGTCTGCTGCTTGGAGGGGTTGGAGAAGATGGTTTCGGTGCGGTCGTGTTCGATCAGGTCGCCCAGGTACATGAAGGCGGTGTAGTCGGACACACGAGCGGCCTGCTGCATGTTGTGGGTGACGATGGCGATGGTGTAATCGTTCTTCAGCTCTTCGACCAGTTGCTCGATGCGGCTGGTGGAGATCGGGTCCAGCGCCGAGGTCGGCTCATCGAGCAGCAGCACGTCCGGGCGCAGGGCCACGGCGCGGGCGATGCACAGACGCTGCTGCTGGCCACCGGACAGGCCCAGCGCGCTCTGGTTGAGCTTGTCCTTCACTTCGTCCCACAGCGCGCCCTGGCGCAGCGCCTGCTCGACGCGCACGGCCATGTCGGCCTTGGACAGCTTCTCGTGGTGGCGGATGCCATAGGCGACGTTCTCGAAGATGGTCATCGGGAACGGCACCGGCTTCTGGAACACCATGCCCACCTTGGAACGCAGGCGGTTCATCGGGTACTTGGGCGAGAGGATGTTCTCGCCGTCCAGCAGCACTTCACCGCGCGCTTCCAGCTTGGGGTACAGCGCGTAGATGCGGTTGAAGATGCGCAGCAGGGTCGACTTGCCGCAGCCGGAGGGGCCGATCAGCGCGGTGACGCGCTTTTCCGGAATCTCCAGGTTGATGCTCTTCAGCGCGTGGAACTTGTCGTAGTAGAAGTCCAGGCCGCGTGCAGCCAGCTTGACCGGCGCAGGCGCGTGCAGCGACTGGTTGGCGGCGGGCACGTTGATGCGCTGCATCGGTACGGCGTTGCTGAGGTCGTTCATGGGAAGGTCCATGGCAGTCAATCGTTTAAGTTCAGTCGTTCGAGATGCGGTTGCGCAGCAGCAGGCCACGCGCGGAGAGGCTGACCAGCAGGACGAATACGGTCAGTACCAGGGCACCTGCCCAAGCCAGCACCTGCCAGGATTCGTAGGGGCTGCCGGCGAACTGGTTCATCACCACCGGTACCGATGCCATCGGCTGCATCACATTGCTGTTCCAGTACTGGTTGCCGAAGGCAGTGAACAGCAGCGGCGCGGTTTCGCCGGAGATGCGGGCCAGCGCCAGCAGGATGCCGGTGACGATGCCGGCCATTGCGCTGCGGTACAGCACCTGCATGATCACCTTCCACTGCGGCACACCGAGTGCCAGGGCGGCTTCGCGCATCTGCACCGGTACCAGTCGCAGCATTTCGTCGGTGGTGCGGATCACCACCGGCAGCACGATGAAGGCCAGCGACAAGGCGCCTGCAAATGCCGAGAACTGGCCGCCGGTCTGCATCACATACAGCGTGTAGACGAACAGGCCCAGCACGATCGATGGCGCCGACAGCAGGATGTCGTTGACGAAGCGGACCACGGTGCCGGCCTTGCGGGCATTGCCGTACTCGGCCAGCCAGGTGCCGGCGGCCACGCCCAGCGGCGTGCCGATGCCGATCGCCATCGCGCACATCACTGCGCTGCCGAAGAAGGCGTTGAGCAGACCGCCTTCCTGCATCGGCGGCGGCGTCATCTTGGTGAAGAGATCCAGGTTGATGCCCGGCAGGCCCTTTGACAGCAGCGTCCACAGGATCCAGCCGAGGAAGAACAGGCCGAACAAGGCGGTCGCGCAGCCCATGAACAGGGCGACGACATTGACGACGCGACGGCGCAGGTACAGCGAATCAGCGGAAGCGGACATCAGTTGCCCTCCTTGCGGGACAGGCGCATCAGCATCAGGCGGGCCAGTGCCAGCACCACGAAGGTGACGATGAACAAGACGAAGCCGAGCAGCAGCAGCGCCGAACGGTAGGTTTCGGTGGCTTCACCGAAGTCGTTGGCGATCAATGCGGCGATGGTGGTGCCAGGCTCCAGCAGCGAGGGGGTAAGGCGCACGCTGTTGCCGATCACGAAGGCGACCGCCATGGTTTCGCCAAGCGCACGGCCCAGGCCAAGGAAGACGCCGCCGATGACAGCAGAGCGGGTGTAAGGCAGCACGATGTCCCAGCTCACTTCCCACTTGGTCGAGCCCAGCGCGTAGGCCGATTCCTTCAGGCGGGTGGGAACGGTGAGGAAGACCTCGCGCATCACCGAGGAGATGAAGGGAATCACCATGATCGCCAGCACGAAGCCGGCGGTGAGCATGCCGATGCCCAGCGGCGGGCCGCGGAACAGCGCGCCGATCACCGGCAGTGGGCCGATGTGATCATTGAGGAACGGGGTGACGTACTCGGTCATCACCGGCACCAGCACGAACAGGCCCCACATGCCGTAGATGATGGACGGGATGCCTGCCAGCAGCTCGATGGCGGTGCCGACCGGGCCACGTAGCCAGCGCGGCGCGACTTCGGTAAGGAAGAAGGCGATGCCGAAGCTCACCGGCACTGCGATCAACATCGCGATCAGCGCGGTGACGATGGTGCCGTAGATCGGTGCCAATGCACCGAACTTGTTCTCGACCGGATTCCACTCGGAGGAGTAGAAGAAGCTCAGGCCTTGTTCCTGCAGCGCGTGGCGGCCGCCCCAGAGCATGGACAGAGCTGCACTGGCCAGGGCGACCAGTACGAAGATGACGGTGGCGACCAGGAACCAGCGGAACAGACGCTCGTTACGGGCATCGCGCAGGTCGCGCGAAGTGGGCGAGGAAGCTAGGGACGGTGCAATGGCATTCATGGCAGCGGCAGGGGCCCAGGTGGATGCGGTGGTGTTTCTGTCCCCGGGATCGGGGAATTCAATTCTTCGAGGTCGCGACCCCCGCCTGCGCGGGGATGACGGTATGACAGAGGCGGGCGCACCTGCGGTGCGCCCGCTTCATTGCGTCACTTGAACTCGGCTGCCCAGTACGCTTCGATCTGGGTCACCAGCTCGGCCGGCAGCGGCACGTAGTGCAGCTCGTTGGCCTGGGCCTGGCCATTCTCGAAGGCCCACTTGAAGAACGCACGGGTGTCGGCGCTGCGCTTGGCATCCTTCGGCTGCTTGTGCATCAGCATGAAGTTGGTAGCGGTGATCGGCCAGGCATTGGCGCCCGGTGCGTTGGTGATCACCAGGTTGAAGTCCTTGGCGTTAGCCCAGTCGGCGCTGGCAGCAGCGGCGGCGAAGGTCTCGGCGGTAGGCTGAACCCAGCTGCCTGCAGCGTTCTGCATCGATGCGTACGGCATGTTGTTCTGAAGCGCGTAGGCCAGCTCGACGTAACCGACCGAACCCTTGATCTGCTGAACGTAGGAGGCAACGCCTTCATTGCCCTTGCCGCCGACGCCGTCCGGCCACTGCACCGAGGTGCCTTCGCCTACTTTTTCCTTCCACTCACCGCTGACCTTGGACAGGTAGTTGGAGAAGTTGAAGGTGGTGCCCGAACCATCGGAGCGGTGCACCAGGGTGATCTTGGTATCCGGCAGGGTCACGCCCGGGTTGGCATCGGCGATGGCCTTGTCGTTCCAGGTCTTGATCTTGCCCAGGAAGATGTCAGCCAGCAGGGTGCCGCTCAGGCGCAGCTGGCCCGGCTGCAGGCCTTCCAGGTTGACCACCGGCACCACGCCGCCAATCGCCGACGGGAACTGGCCCAGGCCAGCCTGCGCCAGTTCTTCGGTGGAGAGCGGCTTGTCGGAGGAGCCGAAGTCGACGGTGCCGGCCTTGATCTGGGCGATACCGCCACCCGAGCCGATCGACTGGTAATTGATCTTGGCGCCGGTGGCGGCGTTGTAGTCGGCCGACCACTTGGACACCAGCGGGAAGATGAACGATGCGCCGGCGCCAGAGATCTCGACGGCGACCTTGTCACCGGCGGCAGCCGCGGAGGCACCAACAGCGTCGGGGCCGGAAGCGGCCTGGTTGCCCTTGTCACCACAGGCCGACAGGCTCAGGGCGATGGCCAGCGAGAGGGCGGCAAGACCGGTCGTGTGCAGCTTCATGCGTCACTCCATAGCGGGGTAATTGCCGACGGCGTCGGCGGATGCGGCTATGAAATGATGTTTTTGTTACAGCCTGATTACATCGTGAAAAAAATCTGAAAAAGCTCACAGAATCAATGGCTGCCGGCTAGGTGGATGCCGGGCCTGAAGGCGGGAATGTCGCCCGCAGATGAAGGGCTTTCCGGTAATCCCCTGTAGTGCCGGGCCATGCTCGGCAGGGGGCTTTACCGATAGAGCCTCAGCGTAGTGCCGAGCCATGCTCGGCAGGGGGCTTTACCGATAGAGCCCCAGCGTAGTGCCGAGCCATGCTCGGCAGGGAGCCTTCCTTGTGGAGCTTCAGCCGAGCATGGCTCGGCTCTACAGGGCCTTCGGAATACCCGGCTTCGCGGCTGACGCCGCTCCTACAAAAAAAACGCGGATCACTTGATCCGCGCTTGAGACGGCGAGGGAGAGGGACTCGCCGGCTCTTTACTCAGTAACGCAGGTTCTGCTGCCAGTAGGTCTCGATCTGGCGGACCAGCGGGTCCGGCAGCGGCACGTAGTCGAGCTGACGGGCCTGGGCGTCGCCGTTGGCGTAGATCCAGCGGAAGTACTCAACCGCAGCCTTGGCGCCTTCAGCACTCTTCGGCTGCTTGCGCATCAGGATGAAGTTGGTGGCGGTGATCGGCCATGCCTGCTCGCCCGGGGCGTTGGTCATCACCAGGTAGAAATCACGTGCATTGGCCCAGTCGGCGCTGGCGGCAGCGGCCGAGAAGGTCTCGTCACGCGGCTGCACGAAGTTGCCGGCGGCATTCTTCATGCGCGAGAAGGTCAGGCGGTTCTGCAGGGCGTAGGAGAACTCGACGTAACCGATCGAGCCGCGGATCTGCTTGACGTAAGCGGCCACGCCTTCGTTGCCCTTGCCGCCGATGCCGACCGGCCACTGTACGCTGGTGCCTTCACCGACGGTGGTCTTCCAGTCAGCGTTGACCTTGGACAGGAAGTTGACGAAGTTGAAGGTGGTGCCTGAACCGTCGGAACGGTGGACGACGGTGATCTTGGTGTCCGGCAGGGTCAGGCCGGCATTGAGCGCGGCGATGGCCGGGTCATTCCACTTGGTGATCTTGCCGAGGAAGATGTTGGCCAGGGTCGGGCCGTCCAGCTTCATCGCACCGGCGTCCACGCCCGGCACGTTGAGCACCGGCACCACGCCGCCGATCACCGACGGGAACTGCACCAGGCCAGCCGAGGCCAGTTCTTCCGGCTTCAGCGGCGCATCGGACGAGCCGAAGTCGACGGTATTGGCCTTGATCTGGGCAATGCCGCCGCCCGAGCCGATCGACTGGTAGTTGACGCGGTTGCTGGTGGCGGCGCTGTAATCAGCCGACCACTTGGACATCACCGGGTAGATGAAGGAAGCGCCAGCGCCGGTGACATCGGCAGCATTGGCGGCGAACACGGACGACGCTGCAAGGATGGCTACAGCGGCGCGCGATTTGATGGCGTGGATCACGAATGGCTCCTGGGAGTTGATGTGCGGTGGTTTCCGCCCCGGCGCCTATTCCATAACCATTTGATGACAGTGCAGCGTCTGTCATATGACGCACATGTGACAGTGACGCATGTGATCAGAATGCCGCTTCAACCTCGCTGGGCAGCGGGTAGCTGCGGCCCTTTGGTAGCAGCTTGAAGCTGCGTACGGGCTGCTCTTCGCGGGCTTCCACGCAGTCACCTTTGGCATCTTCGTGGTTCACGGTTGAACTGCCGCGTTGGCGGATTGTCAGCGTTGCCCAGCCTTGCGCCGGGGCGGGGCCAACTTCCAACGTGCGCTTTGTTTCATGGAATTCACCGGCACAGCGGGTGTCCCACTCACCGCCGCTGCTGGACACCACGATCTGCCCGGTAATTGCTTCCAGTAGGTTGCCGCTGAACACCAGCAGCTGCAGGCGGGTTTCGCTGAAAGGGTTGGGTTGCGAGGAGTTGCTGCGTGAGCTGCGCACGCCGAATGCGCGCACGCTGGGCGAGAGGTTGTAGCGCGCGGTATCCAGGCCAACGCTGTCGACGTGGATGGCATCGCTGCTCATCACGTCGGGCAGGCGGAGTGCTGCGCGTGGACGCAGGCTGGCGCTGTCGACCACCAGTACATCCAGGTCGCCTTCCTGGGAGTCCCCATTGGGTCCCTCCGGGCCCAGGAACGGCACCGCGATCAAGGTCAACGAAGTATCCGCCGGCCATACCCGGCAAGCGCCGCGCTCGCTGTCGATGCCCCAGCCGGAACGGCCGGGCAGGGCGGCAGTGTCGCGCTGTTGGTAGGCCTGGGTGATGCGCGCAGCGGCGTCATCACCACAGTCCTGGGCAAGGCTGGCGAAAGGTAGGCAGAGCAGCAGGAGAAGCAGAGGGGGGCGCATGGGTCCGTCCGGTTGGAGCGCCCCCGGAGTTGGCTGTGGGAGCTGCGTAAGCTGCGAAGCTTACACAGCTTCAGCCAGCGCAGCGGCGCCCGCCGTTGTAGGAGCGGCGTAAGCCGCGAAGCTGACAGACCTTCAGATTGCGGCGATTGCTTGGGCCCCGACCTTGCTTGCCTCGCGGCTGACGCCGCTCCTACAAAATCACAACCGCTGCAACGACGAACGCCCCTTGCGGGGCGTTCGTGGTGTTGCATGCAGCCGATGCTTACCAGAAGAACTGCAGGCGCGCTTCCAGGATGTCCGGCTTGTCGCTGACGAACTTCTTGCTCGACGAGGAGTACTTGTTGCTGTCGACCATCACGTAGTTCAGCGATGCCTTGAAGTTGGAACGCCAGTACCAGTTGGCGCCAACGGTCCAGATGTCCATCTTGCCGCCCAGTACGCCGTCCACCAGCGGGGTGCCGCCGACCACGGCCGGGGCCTTCAGGCCGCCGTCGTTGAGATCGATGTGATCGAAGCGTGCGCCCAGCTGCCACATGCCACGACCCGGTTCATCCGGCAGGCCCAGGCTCGGGGTGCCGCCCTTGTAGCCCCAGGTCTCACCGGTGACGTTCCACACGCCGCTGATGTAGTAACCGTCGGTGCTGTAGTTGTCGTGGTCGTAACGCTTGGCCTTGGAGCTGTAGTACTCGCCCTGGGCCTTGAACGGGCCGCGCACGTACATGGCTTCGGCACCGATGGTGCTCAGGCGGTCGGTGTCCTTCAGGTCGCCACTGTCGACCAGGCGCACGGTGGCAAGGTCGGCGTTCGGACGGGCGCGCAGGCGCAGCAGATCGGCGTCGGTGTCGTAATCGACGTAGCTCAGGCCCAGGTGCAGGATGTTGCCCTTCTCGTTGATCGGGGCGAAGGTGCCGCGTACGCCGTAGCCGCTGCCATGGGCCAGGTCACGGGTCAGCTCGCGGCCGAAGGCCGAAGCGGTGACCGACCAGTTGGCATCGCCAACGCCGTAGCCAACGCCGAGGCGGCGGGCAACTGCGTAGGTGTTGGTGACAGTGGCCTTGGAGATGAAGTCGTTGTTCTTGGTGCTGGACAGTTCTTCCAGGCTGTTCGGCTGCTTGTACTGGCCGGCCTGCAGGAAGTGGTTGCTGTTGCCGCCCAGCTTGTACTTGACGTTGGTGTCCAGGAACTTGTCGGCCTTGGCGTCGTAACCGACCACCCACTCGATGTTGCCCGGGCCCTTGCCCTTCAGCACCAGCTCGGCGCGGCGCAGTTCGAACTCGCTGTCCTTGCCGTTCTTGGCGACGCCGTTCAAGTCGGCCTTGTCGTTGCTGAACCAATTGCCGTCAGCCTGGACCAGGCCTTCAAACGTGATTTCGGAACCGCCAATAACGTCGATGGCGACTTCAGCGTGTGCAGCCGGCGCGAACAGTGCAGCAGCCACGGCCGCAGTGAGGAGTTGGCGATGCAGTTTCATTGGGTGGGTAGCCTTGCAGGCGGTTGGAGGTTGCTGCGAAGGCTAGGGCGTAAAGATTGCGTAAATGTGACAGTTCGGCGACCAGCTTTGGCCCTGCGGCACAAGGGCCTGCGTATTTGGCCCAGTCGCTGTTACGGGAAAGTGTCGTGCAGATGGCAGCCGCCGACGCTCATGCAGCGTCGGCGGTCTTGTCCTTGAAGTGGCAGAGGTCGCGGATCACGCACTGCGGGCAATCGGGTTTACGCGCCTTGCAGACATAGCGCCCGTGCAGGATCAGCCAGTGGTGCGCGTCCTGCAGGAACTCCTGCGGAATCACCTTTACCAGGCCATCCTCGACCACGCGCACGTCCTTGCCCGGGGCCAGCCCGGTGCGGTTGGAGACGCGGAAGATATGCGTGTCCACTGCCATCGTAGGCTGGCCGAACGCAGTGTTGAGCACCACATTGGCGGTCTTGCGGCCGACGCCAGGCAGGGCTTCCAGCGCAGCACGCTCGGCCGGTACTTCGCCGCCGTACTTTTCGACCAGGATCGCGCAGGCGGCAATCACGTTCTTGGCCTTGGCGTTGAACAGGCCGATGGTGGCGATGTAAGGCTTCAGTCCATCCTCGCCGAGGGCAAGAATGGCCTGCGCGGTGTTTGCTACCGGGAACAGCTTGCGTGTCGCCTTGTTGACGCCCACATCGGTGGCCTGTGCCGACAAGGTAACTGCCACCAGCAGCTCGAACGGCGTGCTGTACTCAAGCTCGGTGGTCGGATGCGGATTGAGTTCGCGCAGACGCGTGAACATCTCCCTCACTTCGGCGGCATTCATGCGCTTGCTGCCGCGCGCCGAACTGGTCTTTGGCGTTGCAGCTTTCTTTGCCACGGCGGTTTTCACCGCGATTTTCTTAGCGCCGATTTTTTTCGCGGCTGCCGTGCTTACCGTCGTTCTCTTCACAGCTACTGACTTCATGTTGCGGAATTTCCTGCTGCCCGCGCCTTGGCCCGGGCCAGGATTGCCGCCGCTGCGGAGGGCAGGGCGGGCTTGCTGTCCGCTACCGGCGGCGGCGCACGACGCGCCTGGCGCTCGGCATCACGACGTTCAAGCCGTGCGGCACGGGCTCGATGGCGCTCACGTGCGGCCCAGGCGGCATCCAGCTGCTGCTGCGCCTGCTTCAGTAGTTGCGGCAGGTCAGGGTGCGCGGGATCCAACAACGTGTCACCGGGCTGTGGTTGGTACTCCATCAGCCCGGCGCGCAGTGCCGCATCCAGATCATCATCCAGTACGAATTGCAGTAATTCTCGGGGTGTGGCGTTTGCCGTGGACATGGACAACTCAGCGATTCTTGAATTCCGGCTTGCGGCGTTCCAGGAAGGCGCTGGTACCTTCGCGCATGTCGTCGGTGGAGAACACCAGACCGAACTGGGCGCTCTCGTACTCCAGTCCTTCTTCGATACCGCACTCACCGCCCACGTTGATCGCATCGAGGATGCCGCGCAGGGCCAGCGGCGCGGCATTGGCCAACTGTTCGGCCAGCTTGTTGGTCTCTGCTTCCAGCTCCGCGGCCGGCACCACGCGGGTGACCAGGCCCAGCTGCTGGGCGCGCTCAGCGCTGATCGGGGTGCCGAGCAGGCACAGCTCCAGCGCGGCCGCGCGGCCGCCCAGGCGCAGCAGGCGCTGGGTGCCGCCGAAGCCGGGCAGCAGGCCCAGGTTGATTTCCGGCTGGCCGACCTTGGCGCTGTCGGCGGCAATGCGCAGGTGGCAGGCCATGGCCAGTTCCATGCCGCCGCCCAGTGCGAAACCGTTCACCATTGCGATGACCGGCTTGTTCAGGCGCTCGATCCGGCGCATCAGGCGCTGTCCGACCAGCGAAAAATCGCGGCCCTGAACCGGGGTCAAGGTATTCATTTCGGCGATGTCCGCTCCGGCAACGAAGGCTTTGCTACCCGCGCCCGTCAGGACCACAACCCTTACATCCTCGGCCAGTGCTGCCTCGGCGAAGGCGGCATCCAGGGTTTCCAGGGTCAGCCGGTTGAGGGCGTTGAGCTTTTCCGGGCGCTGCACGGTGATGGTGCGGACGCCTGCGTGGGTGCTGATCGAAACCGGTGAATCGGACATGGGGTGAAAGCCTCAAAACGTTAAGAAAAAGTAATGAAAGGAACTCTTTCAATCGGCGATGGTCATAGCTGAGCGTCGTCAGTGGCGGACAGCCTTTGTGACGGCTATCCTAACCCGTCGCCTCAGGCGGCATGCTTGCCCTGAGACACCATTCCTGGAGAACTGTTTGATGAAGTTGCGTTCTATCGCGGTCGCCGTGGCCGCCCTGGCCGTCACCGGCACTGCTTTCGCCCAGGACATCGCGTCCGAAAAGGGCAAGCTGAGCTATTACTTCGGCTATGACTACGGCAATAACCTGGCTGAGCTCACCGGTCGTGGCGAGCAGCTGGACATCGCTTCGGTGGTGAAGGGTCTGCAGGATGCCTACGCCAAGAAGCAGCCGGCCATCACCGCCGATCAGCTGAAGCCGGCCGTTGAAGCATTCCAGCGCCGTGAGCAGGGCCGCGCCCAGGCCGCCAAGGCCGAGTACGACAAGGCTGCTGCTGAAAACAAGACCCGCAGTGACCAGTTCATTGCCGCCAACAAGGCCAAGGCCGGCGTGCAGACCCTGGCCAGCGGCGTGCAGTACCGCGTGATCGAAGCCGGTGCCGGTGCCAAGCCGACCCAGGCCAGCACCGTTGCCCTGGAAGTTGCCGGTCCGTTCCCGTACGGCCAGCGTCCGACCGAAGCTCGCCCGGCACAGTCGATTCCGTCGATCAAGCTGAGCGAAGTCGAGATGGCCGCCATGCGCGAAACCCTGCTGCAGATGCCGTCGGGCGCCAAGTGGGAAGTGACCCTGCCGCCGGAAAAGGCCTACGGTGCCGATCCGCGTACCCCGTTCCCGCCGAACGTGGCTGTGCAGTTCGAAATCAAGCTGGTCAGCGTCAAGTAATAGCGCTTCAGTGATGCAGTAAAAGCGCCGGTGGCAACACCGGCGCTTTCTTTTTGTCTGCAAGCGCATGCAGAGCCGAGCCATGCTCGGCAGAGGCGTTACCTGCGACACCGGCAGTTGTGCTTGATCAACGATCAGCCCAGTGCAGGTGTGTTACTGGATAAGGCCGCAGCGGCCGATCATCGCAAGCGGGTTGCAGGGCGGCAGTGGCTACCAGCGCTGTGCGAGACAAATGAAGAGCCGGCGCCATCACGGCACCGGCTCTTTGTTCACAACGCAGTGCTGATTCCGGACGAGCTGCTGGTGTGGCTGGTGAGGCCTCCGCCGAGCATGGCTCGGCACCACCGGCGATCTCCGCTCGAAGGAATTTACGGCGACGTCACCTTGGCCGCACACGTGCGAATGCCAGCCTGCTCCACGGTACTGATCAGGTTGACGGCCTTCAGCGAGGCAGCGGTGTCGTTCATGCAACGCAGGTAGAGCGCACGGTTGCCGTTGGCGGTGGTGCGGCACAGGCGATCCTGGGCCTGCACATTGGCACCGGCGATCAAGCCCGGGTTCTTGAACAGTTTCACGCCGGTATCGCAGGTGCCGATGCGCGCCGTGCCAGCGTTCAAGTCCCAGCCCTGGTCGACGAATACCGCCAAGGTCAGGTCGACCATGCGGCCCGCGTCGGTGTTGGGGCTGTTGGCCGGTTCCATCAACGCGTCGGGTACCAGCACGCTCTCGAAGTGCGAGAAGGTAGAGCCGCTGGCAACGATGGCCGGTGCATACAGCAGCGGACGCCCGCTGGCATCGGCACCGGCATAGCGGCCGGCTACCTGGCCCAGGCTTGCGGTCAACGCCGTGCCCGCCTGTGCCGCTGCCTTGATCTGATTGGCATCGGTGAGGTTGACGCTAAGCGTTGGGATGGTTGCATTGACGCTGGCGTCTTCGGCCATGCCCGGCGCGGTGCCCGGATCGCCGGAACTGGCGACGTTGCCGATGATCGCTGCGACCGCGCCTGCCGCCTGTGCATTGGCTGCCTTGATCTCGAACGCGCAGCCGCCGCGATTGACGTAGGCAACCTTGCCGCTGAGGCTGCCGGCGGGAATCGCTTCGCAGCCGTCGGCGGTGTCGGCACCGGCGCCATCGTTGGCGATGACAACAGCGCCAGCGAAGTTGGCCGGGGTGGCCGGCGGGCCAAACGATGCCGTGCCGTAGAACTGGGTGACCAGGCCGCTGCCGTTCACCGAAAGCACCACCGCAGGATCAAGCCAAAGCGGTGTCTGCGCCTTGGTGGTTGCGCCGTTCCATGCCGGAGCGCCGCGGGTCTTGACCGACGTTGCGCGTAGCGCGTTGGTCATCGTGGGCTCGGTGAAGCGCTTACCGGACAGGTTGTCGAACGCGTTCTCGGTATAGACGTCCGAGTACCCGTAATACTGCGGAATGCCGGCGCGCTCGCCCAGCCGACCGGTGGTGTAGCCGACGAAGCCGGAGAAGCCCAGGCCGTGGCCGATCTCATGCATCACCACGTCGAGGAAGCTGATCAGGTTGGCGGGGGCCTTGCCATCCAGGCCGTAGTACCAGCCCGAGCCGGTCATGCATGGCGTGCCGTCCGGGTTGCTGCCACCCAGGTTGGCGTTGAAGCGGCTGGTGATATCGGTGCCCGAGCTGCTGATGGTGATGCGGCTGCCGTTGAGGGCGTTGGCGAGCGGGGCGTGGTACATCATGCCGAGCTCGGTGGCGGTGGGTGGCGTGGTTGCGATCCAGGAGGCACCGGCCGAGCCGAGGGTGCCGCCGGTCGCGGTACAGGTCAGGTCCTGGAAGCTGGCGCCGACGAAGGTCTCCACATCGCTCTGCAGCACCGCGCCCCATAGATCGGCGGCGAATTGATAGACGATGCGGCGTTGTTCACCGACTGTCTTGCCCGGGTTGCCGCCTTCAGGCGCACGCACGGTGGTGTCGTTGAGGCCCTTGCCTGCGGGATCCTGGTTGATCGGGGTGATGATGGCGGCGTTGGCCGATGCGCCGAGCAGGGCGCTGCCGATGACGGCGGAAAGCAGCAGCGTCTTCATTCGGACACCTCCTGTCGACCATGCGAAAGCGGTGCGCCGTTCTCCAGAATCTGTACTTCACCGTTGGCATCGCGCTCGACGCTCAATGAACTCAACGCGGACAGCGGCAGGTCGGCGGTGCTCATGCCGTTGCTCTGTACGCGGATGGTCTTGGCGGCATCGGTGCCGGTCTGCGGAATGCGGGCCCAGGCGGCGTTGGTCCCTGTGGCGCTGCGGCTTGCCGACGGCATGGCGTTGGCTTTGTCGGAGAGTTCGCGGATCTCCGTATCCGTGAGTTTGCGCAGCTTGCCGGTCTTGGCATCGATGCCGGCAACCATGCCGCTTTCGGTAGGGGTACTTGGGTTGCCGTCCGTTGGCGGCTCATGGGCCTGTACTGAAAGGCTGGCGGAAAGTGCCAGCGCCGATAACAACAAGCAGGGTTTTGCCATTCTCATTTCCGGGCTCCGCTTACAGAGTGAAAAGCGATAAGGCTCCATCCGCATGCAGGCGAGGCAGGTGTCGAACAGCCATGCTGATCGATCGCGCGTCCCGCGCATCTGATGGTTCGTATGCCCCCTGTCGGCATCTGGAGTGTGCCCTTGTCTGAACCTACGCTCAACCACAATTTGATTGTCATCACAAAATAAATTTGAGCGACGGTTTGATGGCGCGGCTGAATTGGGGGCGCTGACAGCGGCAACATTGCCAGCGTGGCAAGGCAAAACCAGCGTTATCAACGCCTGGGCGCTGGTCCACGGGGTTCGGGTCGCGCTACGCTAGCCTGATGTCTGAATTGATGGATGCACCTGCTCGTGTCATCTCCAGCCCCTGCATTGGCATCTGCGCGCTTGATGAGCAGGGCTATTGCCGTGGTTGCTGGCGGAGCGGCACCGAGATTGGCGGGTGGATGCGCATGAGCGAGGACGAGCGGCGGCGGGTGATGGAACAGGAACTGCCACGGCGCGCACGGCAGGCGGTGGCGTTTGCTGATCAACTGTTGGGCCGTGAGCGACTGCAGCAGGCCTTGATGCCTTTGACCCAGACCCCGACCGGCGTGGGCTGGAACCGTTCCGAGCTGGAAGATCTGTTGCCGCCCGGGCCACCGGTGGAGGCTGCGGTGCTGGCTGGACTGGTGCCGCGTGCGCAGGGTACGCAGGTGATCCTTACCCGGCGTACGGAAGCGCTGCGCAACCATGGTGGCCAGGTTGGTTTCCCGGGTGGGCGTATCGAGACCATTGATCGCAACCCGCTGGCGGCGGCCTTGCGCGAGAGCGACGAGGAAATCGCACTGGCGCGCAGCCAGGTGCTGGCGTTGGGCTATCTGGACCCGTTCATCACCATCACCGGCTTCCGGGTGACGCCGGTGGTCGCGGTGGTGGACCCGGCCTTCATCGCGCGGCCCGAGCCAGGTGAGGTGGCCGAGGTGTTCGAAGTGCCGCTGGACTACCTGATGGACCCGGCCAACCTGCGCCAGGTCGAGATCGAACACGGCGGGCGTGTCCGCCATGTCATGGAATACAGCTGGCCGGGGCAGCGCATCTGGGGCGCGACCGCAGCCATCCTTTACAACCTTCGTCGACGATTGGAGCAGGTGGCATGAGCCAGAACGGGGTTTCGTGGACCACCTTGGTCGATGTCGACGCACTCGCAGCAGCTTTGGCGCTGCCGCAGATGCGCGTGGTTGATGCGCGCGCAACCGCGAGCACCGCGCTGCGGGTGATGGATGCGCGTTTCTCGCTGGCCGATAAAAGTGCTGGTGCGGCGCAGCATGCCGCAGGGCATATTCCAGGTGCGGTGCATGCCGACCTGGAGCGGGACCTGTCGGACATGCGCAAGCAGGGGCATGGTCGCCATCCATTGCCGGACAGCGCGGCGTTTGCCGCGACACTGGGCCGCTGGGGAATTGACGCGGATACGCAGGTGGTGGTGTACGACGCGGCCGACGGCAGCATGGCGGCTGCGCGCTTGTGGTGGCTGCTGCGCCTGATTGGGCACCAGAAGGTTGCCGTGCTGGATGGCGGCTTGGCTGCCTGGCAGGCGGCCGGCCATGCACTGGAGGCGGGCTCGGTGGATACGACACCGTTGCCAGCGTACCCGGGCCAGTTTGATATGGCCCAGGTGGTCAGTGCCGACGAAGTGCAGTCGCGTCTGTTGCAGAACCCCGCGTGGCTGCTGGATGCGCGCGCCGCTGAGCGCTACCGCGGCGAGGTTGAACCGCTGGATCGGGTTGCCGGGCATGTGCCAGGTGCGCTGAACCGGCCGTTCGGCATGAACTTGCATGAAGGCCGGTTCCGGCCTGCGCAGGAGCTGCACGCCGAGCTGCTGCCGCTTCTTGGTGGGCAGTCGCCCGGGCAGGTGGCGGTGATGTGCGGGTCGGGCGTGACGGCCTGTCATCTGGCATTGGCATTTGCACACGCAGGGCTGCCAGGGTTGCGTGTGTTCAGTGATTCCTGGAGTGGCTGGTCCAGTGATGAGCGGCGACCGGTCGCGACAGGCTGAGTGATGAAGGCATCGTGCATTGGGCACGGTGCTGATGGAAGGCGGCTTCGGGGGAAGCGTGCATTTATTGAAATGGCTGGGCGTAGCGCTGTTGGCGGTAGCTGTTGGTGCATGCGATGCGCCAGGCAGTGGTGTGTCCGCGGCTGCTGATCGCCAATACCTGCGCGACGTCGAGCAGTGGCGCGCACAGCGTTTGGCCAGTCTGCGCTCGCCCGATGGTTGGCTCAGCTACACCGGTTCGGGCCGACTCAAGGCCGGTGCGTACCGGGTGGGCAGCGCGGCCGCAAACGACATTGTCTTGCCTGCCGGTCCCGCCGAGCTGGGTTTCCTGCAGGTGGGCAAGGATGGCCAGGCCAGCATCGATGCGAGCACCCGAGCAGGCGCGATGCTGAATGGTCAGCCCCTGCAGCGGGCGGAATTGATTGCCGGTGTTGCCCATGTCAATGAGGCCAGCCGCGTGCAGGTTGGTCAGTCCGAGTTCTATCTGGTGCGCACGGGCAGCATCCTTGGCTGGCGCTACCGTGACCCGCAATCGCCACGGCGCTTGGCATTCACCGCGATCGAGCACTTCCCGGTGGGCCCGGAATGGAACATCCGTGCCAAATGGAATCCATTCCCGGCACCCAAGCAGGCAGTGCTGCTGACCTCGATTGGCACACCATTGCCAGCCATGGTGCCAGGCGAGGCGGTGTTCGAGATTGATGGGCGCAGTTACCGGCTGCAGCCAGTGCTGGATGAGGGGGCACCGGAATCACAGCGGCTGTTCTTCCTGTTCTCCGACCGCACCAGCGGCCGAGAAACCTATGGTGGCGCGCGTTACCTGTATGCCGGGCTGCCCAAGGACGGCGTGGTGCAGCTGGATTTCAATCGCGCCGAAAACCCGCCCTGCGCCTTCACGCCGCATGTGGTGTGCCCGATTGCGCCGGCCATCAATCGACTCGACCTTGCGGTAACGGCGGGCGAGAAGTTCCAGTACCTGCCGCAATAGGCGGGTGCAGGAACGCTCAGTCCGGCATGCGTTGCAGGTCGATGGCGCGCAGCACCAATTCCCAAGGGAACATCGGGCCCGGATCGAGCTTGCGTTGCACGCTGAGGCTGGGGTCATCGCTGGCCGGCTCAAGTGCGGTATCCAACTGTTCATGACCGGCGATATGGCGCAGTGAGGGCACCGCTTGCGGCAGCCATTCCAGCAGGCGTACCAGCGCGGCGATCTGCGCCTCGGGGTAGGACTCGCTCATGATCTGGTTGTTGGAGTCGAACCAGTTCGGCCAGCGCCCACGGTTGACCAGCTCGATGCCGATCGAGCGCGGGTTGATGCCGCGCACGTGGTGGGCGACGCGGTCCAGTGCGATGTATTGCTGGATGCTGCCGTCGCGGTCGATGTAGTAATGGCCGCTGTTGCCGCTGCCGTTGTCGTAGAGCGCACGTTCACCGTATTCGCGCGCCGTGGCCAGGTCCGGCAACTCGGTGCAGTGGATCACCACCAGGTCGATATCGGCGAGCTTGCGCTGCGCCAACTGGTGTTCGTATGGCAGTGGCTTGGCAATGATGGGGGGCGGCAGGTGCATGCGTGGATGCTAGCATTCACGCATGAATTCCCCCATGACTTGCCGCCAGCCATGAGCCGCGGCCATTGCATTCTGTCGCACGGCTTCGAGAGCGGCCCGGACGCCACCAAGGTCACCGCGCTGGCCGATGTGGCCGAACGCCTGGGCTGGAGCCACGAACGTCCCGACTACACCGATCTGGATGCCAGAAGCGAGATCAGCCGGGTTGGCGATGTGGCGGCACGGCTGCAGCGGCTGATCGAGCGGGCAGCCGAAAAGGCCGGGCAGGGCCCGCTGGTGCTGGCCGGGTCCAGCCTGGGCGCCTATATCTCGGCGATCACCTCGCTGCAGGTGCCGGTAGCCGGGCTGTTCCTGATGGTGCCGCCGACCACGATGGGGCCGATGCCGGCGCTGGATGCCGCCGCGGTGCCGATCAGCGTGGTCCACGCCTGGAACGACGAGCTGATCCCGGCTGCCGATGTCATCGCCTGGGCCGCCGAGCGCAAAGCGCGGCTGCTGCTGGTCAACGACGGCCACCGCCTGATGCGGCATGTGGACGCTTCCTGCCAGGCCTTTGAGGCCTTGCTGCGCGGTTTGTGAACGCGGCTGCCGGCTGAAACCGACGGCGCGGCGGGCAACTGCCTACAATAGGGCCCCTGGATGCCCCGGGGCCGGTCACCGTGCCCGCCCGTCTGGCTGGCCTGATTCCCTTTCTGAAAGTTGATATCTCCCGTGAATTTCTTTGTTTCCTGCGCCAAAGGCCTTGAATATCTGCTCGCCGACGAACTGCTGGCGATGGGCCTGCCGCGGGCGACCGCCACCATTTCCGGCGTCAATGCCGAGGGCGAACTGCGCGATGCGCAGCGCGTGGTGCTGTGGTCGCGCCTGGCCAGCCGCGTGCTGTGGCCGCTGCAGGAATTCGAGTGCCCGGACGAGAATTCGCTGTACCAAGGTGTTGCGGCGATGCCGTGGGACCAGCACATCACCCCGGAGCTGACCTTGTCGGTGGACGCACATGTGTCCGGCACCGCCATCACCCATGCACGGTTCGCCGCGCAGCGGGTCAAGGACGGCGTGGTCGACAGCCTGCGTGACCAGGGCATGGAGCGGCCGTCGGTCAATGTTGAATTCCCGGACGTGCGCATCAATCTGTCGCTGCGCAAGGGCAGGGCGACGATCTCGATCGACCTCGGCGGTGGCCCGATGCACCGTCGCGGCTGGCGCATGGCGCAGAACGACGCGCCGCTGAAGGAAAACCTGGCTGCCGCCGTGCTGCTGCGCGCCAACTGGCCGAAGATCCACGCCGAAGGCGGTGGTCTGCTCGACCCGATGTGCGGCAGCGGCACCTTGCTGATCGAAGGCGCCTTGATGGCCGCCGACGTGGCGCCGGGCCTGCAGCGTCATGGCAGCATCCCGCCGAGCCGCTGGCGCGGTTTCGACCAGGCGCAGTGGAAGGAGCTGATGGCCGAAGCGCGCGAGCGTGAGCAGGCCGGTCGCGCTGCGCTCAAGCAGGTCATCCACGGCAGCGATATCGATCCGCAGGCAATCCGTGCGGCCAAGGAAAATGCCGAAGTGGCTGGTGTCAGCGAAGCCATCTGGTTCGGCGTACGTGACGTCGCCGACGTGCAGGTGCCGCCGCAGGAGACCGGTTGCGTGGTCTGCAACCCGCCCTACGACGAGCGTCTGGCTGCCGATACCGTGCTGTACCGCCGTATTGGTGATGCACTCAAGCGGGCGGTGCCGACCTGGCGCGCAAGCCTGCTGTGCGGCAGCGCCGATCTGGCATTCGCCACCGGGCTGCGCGCGGCCAAGAAGTACCAGATGTTCAATGGCGCCATCGAATGTGCGCTGATCGTCTGTGATCCGATTGCGGTGCCTGAGCGTGAGAACGCCGGCCAGCCGCGCGAGCTCAGCGAAGGCGCGCAGATGGTGGCCAACCGCCTGCGCAAGAACCTGAAGAAGTTCAAGAACTGGCTGAACCGCGAAGGCATCACCTGCTTCCGCGCCTACGACGCCGATCTGCCGGAATATGCTGCGGCCATCGACGTATACCGCGAAGATGGTGGCAAGAACCGCACCTTCCTGCACGTGCAGGAATACGCGGCGCCGGCCACCATTCCGGATGTGGATGTGCGCCGCCGTCGCAACGAGCTGCTGAATGCTGCCCGCGAAGTGTTCCAGGTGCCGGCCGAGCAGGTAGCGCTGAAGTCGCGCGAGCGTGGCAAGGGCGGCAGCAAGTACGGTCGCTTCGAGCAGCGCGGCGAGTTCATCCTGGTGCGCGAGAACAACGCGCTGCTGCGCGTGAATCTGTTCGATTACCTGGATACTGGTCTGTTCCTCGACCACCGCCCGCTGCGTACGCACATGGCGCAGGAAGCACGCGGCAAGCGTTTCCTCAACCTGTTCTGCTACACCGGCGTGGCCAGCGTCGAAGCCGCCGTTGCTGGTGCATCCTCGACCACCAGCGTGGATCTGTCCGGTACCTACCTGCAGTGGTGTGCCGACAACCTCGCGTTGAACGGCAAGGGCGGCAGCCAGCACACCTTGGTGCAGGGCGACGCGATGACCTGGCTGGAGGCGGAGAAGAACCGTTACGACGTGATCTTCTGCGATCCGCCGACGTTCTCCAACTCGGCACGCGCCGAGGACTTTGATATCCAGCGCGAGCACGTGCGCCTGCTGCGTGCAGCGATGGATCGCCTGACGTCCGACGGCGTGCTGTATTTCTCCAACAACTTCCGTCGCTTCAAGCTGGACGAGAACGCGGTTGCCGAGTTTGCGATCTGCCGCGAGATTTCCGCACAGACCATCGGCCCGGATTTCGAGCGCAACGCCCGTATCCACCGCGCCTGGGAACTGCGCCGGGTCTAACACCGGCGGCCTCACCGTAGTGCCGAGCCATACTCGGCAGAGGCTTCACCCGTAGTGCTGAGCCATGCTCGGCAGAGGCCTTACCGGTGAAGCCCATGCCGAGCATGGCTCGGCACTACAGGTAACACCCCATGCCAAGCATGGCTCGGCACTACAGGTAACACCCCAGCCGAGCACGGCTCGGCACTACCGTGCTCCCCTCCCTTTGGCCGCAGGCCAAGGGGAGGGCTGGGGAGGGGTGCTTTTTGCGCTGCCCGGTAAGTCCCCAGCCGAGCATGGCTCGGCACTACAAAAAGCGATCCCGGTAACGCCCCAGCCGAGCATGGCTCGGCTCTACAGCAGGGTTGCTGCTGCAAGCCCCACTACCGGCAACGCCCACGCCAATGGCGCGATCCAGCGGGGGCGATAGGGATACAGGCCAAACGCCAGCAGCAGGCCGGCGACCGTCATTGCACCCAGCCACCACACCGGCCCCAACGCCCAGCCGTGTCGCCAGACGCACAGCGCGAACGCAACCGTCAGCAGGCTCCAACCCAGCCAACGCCACAACCGCATGCGCGCGGTGCTGGCGGCGGCCTTGCCGTGCAGCTCCAGCTGGTGCTTCTCCATCGCCAACGACAAGGCGGCGAACGCAGCGAACGACAAACCCAGGGCAAGCAGCATCATGCGCTTGCCTCCGCCGCGACTGCGGCCTGTTGCCTGCGTTTTTTCTCGGCAGCGCTCAACGGTGGCTGCCAGTGCTGCATGCGCCAACCGCAGTACGCCAACATTGCGCCGAAGGCGACCATGGTCAGGTCGAAGCTCGCCAATACCCAGTCACCTGATGCAATGGTCGCGCCAAGATGCGCCTGTGTGGTGAAGGCATTGACCACCGGAAGCAGCGCGAACAACGCCGCGCCGACATACAGCTGCCATGCCCACATCATCCGCTTGGGCCAGATGAAGGCGGCCAGCAGTGATGCGGCCCATGCATAGAAGAACACCTTGATCTCGGCGTCGCTGCGCTCGGCCAGCTGCACCGGCAACAATCGATTCCCCCAGAAATACGCGGCGAAGGCGATCGGCAGGCCGGCGACCGCACCAATGTTCAAGGCATCGACCAGGCGCAGGCCGAAGCCGGTCTTGCCGGACTTGGCGTGCTTGGGCCGCTCCTTCACCGCCCACAGCACAACGCCGCTGGCCACCATCAGGCAGCCGATCAATCCGGACAGGAAGAACAGGGCACGCAGTCCCCAATCGGCGAAGCGCGCCAGGTGCAGGCCATACATCACGCCGCGCGTCTGCGTTGCACCACCGGCACCAGGACTGGCTTCCAACAACTGGCCGCTGACTGCGTCATAGCGCAGCGACGGCGTATCTATCGACAGGCGCTTTCCATCGCGTTGCTGGATGTCGACCACCGCATTGGCAGCGCCGGGGCGGTACACGGTGAAGCCTGCGATATCGGCGCCGTTCCACTGTTTGCGCGCGCTGTCCATCAGTTGCTGGATCGGCACGGGAACCGCCGTGCCTTGGCCCGGTGATTCAACTTCGGCCATGCGTGCGAAGGCTTCACTGAAGAAGGCGTCCTCGTCGTTCGGATAGGCCGATTTCACGCCCCATGGCAAGTACAGGAACATCAAGGTAACGATGCCGGTGTAGGTGATCATGGCGTGGTACGGCAAGGCCATCACTGCGCTGACGTTATGGAAATCCAACCACGAACGCAGGCCTTTCTGCGGGCGGAAGGTGAAGAAGTCCTTGAAGATCTTCTTGTGGGTGATCACACCGGTGATGATCGCCACCAGCATGAACATCGCGCAGAAGCCAACGATGTAGCGGGCCCATATCACCGGGATGTAATGCAGGTCGAAGTGCAGGCGGTAGAAGAAATCACCACCGCGGGTTTCGCGTGCGGTGACTTCGTTGCCGGTATTGGGATCGACGGTGGCGTCACCAAAGCGCCCCCCGCCACGACGGCGACGCTTCTCGCCCTCGACTGGCGGTTTGACCATCGATTCCGGATTGCGCCAGAACATGCGCATCGCCGGGTTGCGGGCATCGGGAAGGGTGACACTCCAGCTCTCGGCCTGCGGCGCCTTGTGCTGCAGGAAGCTGAGCGCGCGGCCAGCGGCATCGTCGGCACTGACCGTGCTGCGTGGCAGCTCGGGCCGCATCCAGCGGCTGATCTCCTCGCGGTAATAGCTGGCGGTGCCAGCCATGAAGATCAGCAACAGCAACCAACCGACCAGCAAGCCGGTCCAGGTGTGCAGCCACGCCATCGATTGGCGGAATCCGTTCTTCATGCTGCACCTCCGAGCCACTGCGTACCCAGCCAGAACAGCGCGGTTGGGATCAGGATGCCGACCCAGGCACGCAGCGCGCTGCGGGTAGCGAATGCCCACAATGCGGCGCAGGCGCACAGCACGATGGCGACCAGCATGCCGGTCAGTACGGCCTGGCTGCGGGCGATGGGCAAGGCCACGGCGAAGAACATCGAGCAAGTGGCGGCCAGCGCATAGCCGCCGACGATGGCGGCAAGCGAGCGCGACAACACGCCCAGCCTGGGGCGTGCGAAGAAACTGCCAAGACGGGTGTACCAGGGGCTGGCGAGAGGCGTGCTGTCCACAGGAACCTGCAAAGTCGGATCAATACGGACGCCACCGGCAAGGCCGGTGGCGTGGAATAAGTCGGCCGTCCCTGGCCGCCACTGCCTGGCAGTGGTTCCCTGGAGGGATTAGAGCTTCCAGCGCAGGGTCAGCAGCACATTGCGCGGCTCACCCCAGTACACGCCGTTGTAGAAGCCCACGTTGCTGAAGTACTCCTTGTCCAGCAGGTTGTTGACGTTGAGCTGGGCGCTGAAGTTCTCGTTGAAGCGGTAGCCCGCCGACAGGTTCAGCAGGTAGAACGAGTCCTGGGTGATGCGCGCACTTACGGTGCGGCCACTGGTCAGGTAGTCGGCCGCGGGCTTGCTGCTGTTGCGCCAGATCTCGCTCTGCCATGTGGCACCGCCGCCAAGCCAGAAGCGACCTTCGGCACCGCCCGGACGCCAGCTGGTGTTGAGGCGGAACGTGTCCACCGGGGTGGTGGTGTTCTGGCGAACGCCTGCCTGGCTGTAGGTGGTGGTATGGGCAAAGCCGGCCGACAGATTCCAGTGCTCGCCCAGGCTGCCCTGTGCTTCCACTTCCCAACCCTTGACCTTGTTGCCCTTGCCGGTGGAACGGTAGGCGCTGGAACCATCGGGCAGCGAGTTCACCGGCACGCTGTCGTCCAGTTCGGCGACGTTGTCCTTGACGCCCTTGAACACAGCGGCCGAGGTGTTGAGCAGGCCATCGAAGAATTCAGCCTTGAAGCCGGCTTCCCACATGTCGCCGACCACCGGCTCCAGGTAGCTGTTGTTCTTGTCGCGGTAGTTCTGCGGCTGGAAGATGTCGGTATAGCTGGCGTAGGCGCTGAAGTACTTGTTGATGTCGTAGATCAGGCCGAGGTACGGGGTAAGCGTGTTCTCCGGCTTGTAACCCGTGCGGGTGGTACCGGTGCGGTTGCCGGCGGTGTCGTAGGTATAACGCCAGGTCTTGGTTTCCCAGGTGCTGTAGCGGGCACCGGCGACGGCGAGCAGTGGGTCGGCCAACTGCAGGCGGGCGGCGACATAGGCAGCGCGCTGCTTCAACTCGTCTTCCGAACCCAGGTAGCCGTTGCGCACGATCGGCAGTTCCGGGATGTTGCCGGTCCAGTTGCGCCAGTCCGGCACCCGCGCGTAGTCGTCGGGATAGTCGGGGATGGTGATGGACGGGTACTCGCCCTTGCGCAAGGACTCGCCTACGCCGAACACCAGCTCGTGCTCGCGGCCGAACAGCTTGAAGTTGCCGCCGACGTTCACGTCGAACACATCCATGGTGCTCTGTTCAGCGAAATGCGACAGGTAGGCGGTGACGCCGGTGCCATCCGGGCGCGGGAAGCCATTGGCGCCGTACCAGACGCTGCCATCGGTCTCACGATCGGCGTGGGTGAAGCTGCCCTTCAATGCCCAACCGGCGCCGAGCTGCTGCTCGATGCGGGCAAAGCTGGTCTTCTCGACGATGGGCCACTGGCTCCACGAGGCTGACATGTTGGTCGAGCGCGGCAGGTTGGCCGGCTTGCCATCCACACCCCAGTAAGGCACTACGCCCCAGGTCACGCCGGAAGTCTCTGGCGACTGGTACTCGTAGCCGAGCTCAAGCAGGGTGCTGTCGGTGACGTCAGCCTGGATGATGCCGTAGAACACGTTCTTGTCGAGCTTGTAGACATCGCGGAAAGAATCGCTCTGTTGCTTGGCGGCGACCGCGCGGGCGCGGATGCGGCCGTCCCAGGCCACCGGGCCGCCGATGTCGAACTCCATGCGCTGGTTGCTCCAACGGCCGAGCGTGAGGTTGGCGCCCATCTGCACGGTGTCGGTGGGGCGCTTGCGCACGAAGCTGATGGTGCCGGACGGATCGCCTGCGCCGGTGGTCAGGCCAGTGGCGCCGCGGACCACTTCGATGCGCTCATAGATCACGTTGTCGGTATTGGTCTTGATCGACCCGCCGAACGTGTTGAGCATGCCATCGACCTGGAAATTGGTGATGTTGTAGCCGCGCGAGACATAGTTGATGCGCTCGCTGTCGGTGACCGAGACATGCACGCCGGTGACCTGGCCCATCACGTCGGACAGCGAGAACAGGCCCATGTCGTCCAGGCGCTGGCGGGTGATGACCGTCACCGACTGCGGCGTCTGGCGCAGCGACAGGTCCAGCTTGGTCGCCGTGCTGGCGTGCTTGACGGTATAGGAGTTGGGCAGCTCGCCTTCGGCGACGACCTTCACTGCATCCAGCGTGGTTGCGTTGTCGGCCGGTGCTTCTGCGCGCGCAGCAGCGGGATTGCCAGCAAGAGCGACGGCCAGGGCGGTCGATAGCAGTGAAAGCGAAAGCGGAGTGGTTGCACGGGGGCGATGCATCGGCGTTTCCTGAGTGGCGAAAGTGGTGCGACCAACAGAGGAGTGCCCACGGCGCCGCCACACGACTGGCGTGTGAGGTGCCGGAAGAGGTTTCCCGCGTGCTGCCCGCATGCGCAGCGCGTCCGCTCATTGGCGTCGCGCGGCTTGGTATCTATCGGGGTACACGGGGCTTGGCGGGTGGATGCTGTGCATCGCTGCCGCGAGGGGCTGGGCGTACGGCCTAGTTCGTAACGATAACCATTCTTATTTGTGAGGGCAAGCTAAATTGTCTTTTGAAACTGTTGAACTTTCTGCGGTGCGATGTTTCCGCAAAGAAACTGCTCTCTTGATGCCATCCATGGATGGTGCTGGGTATCGTGGAAAGTGCTTTGAAAGCCGGTCCTAGAGTATTTGTAGGAGCGGCGTAAGCCGCGAAGCTCGTGTGCAGTCAAATCACTGCTTCGCTTGCGATCCGGAAATGCGCTTGGCTTGTGCGGATTGCAGGACTTACATCGGCCACATGGGGTGCCAGCTTCGCGGCTTACGCCGCTCCTACAAGCCGTTCCGTCAGAACTTCAGCCAGCCGGTCAGTGCATGCAACAACAGGCCGATCAGGCCGCCTACCAAGGTGCCGTTGTAGCGGATGTACTGCAGGTCGCGGCCGACGCTGAGCTCCAGCTGTTCGACCAGCTTCTTCTCGTCCCATGCCTTCACGGTCTGCGCGATATGGCTGGTGACGCCGCTGCGCAGGCGATTGGTCAGCTTTTCGGCGCCCGCCAGCATGTGCTGGTTCAAGGCGTCGCGCAGGGCCGGATCGTTGCCGATGCTGGTGCCCAGCTTGCCCAGGCTGCGTTCAAGATGACCGGCCAGCACCGAATCTTCGCGGGACAGATCCGTGCGCAGATAGTCATGCACGCGCTGCCACAAACCCTGCACGTATTCCTGCACCGCCGGGTGATCGATCACCTGCTGCTTCAGCGCGTCGACTTTCGCGGCCAAGGCGGGATCTTCGCGCAGGCGGCGGATGTAATCGGCGATCCATGCAGCGTAGTCCTGGCGCAGCGGATGCTCCGGCTGCGAGAGGATGGCCTGCAGCTCTTCCAGTCCCGCACGTGCAAGCCGGTCGGCCAGTGAATCGCCGATCTCATCGATGGGCTTGACCCAGTCCACGGTGCTGGCCAGCTTCGGCCATTCCTTGCGGATATAGCGCACGATCAAGGCCGAAGCCTGTTGCCGCACCTTGTCATTGTCCAGCCAGTGGGCGACGCGGGTGAGGCCTTCATCGAGCACGCGCTGATGGCGGTTGTCAGCGGTAAGGAGGCCCAGCAGCTCACCCGCGGTTCCTGCTGCGTTCCACTGCCGCAACTGGGCAACGACGAAGCCCTGGATGGAACGGCGCACGGCAGCTTCGTCGAGCAGGTCCAGTGCCTGCACCGCCCAGCCACGCGCCATGCCTGCCAGCATCCTGGCCTGCGCCGGTTGTGCCAGCCATTCGCCCAGGCGGGTGGCCGGGTCGAATACCTTCAGCTTGGCCAGCAGCGCTTCCGGTTCCAGGAAGTGATCGCGAACGAAGACTGCAAGGCTGTCGGCGATGCGTTCCTTGTTGCGCGGGATGATGGCGGTATGCGGAATCGGCAGGTTCAGTGGCCGCCGGAACAGTGCCACCACGGCAAACCAGTCGGCGAGCGCGCCAACGGTAGCCGCCTCACAGAAGGCACCAACCCACGCCCAGATACCGCGTTCGCCGTTGATGTGGCTGACGACGAAGCCTGCCAGCATCGCCAGCAGCATTGCCACCGCGTACAGCTTGAGGCGGCGCAACTGCGCGCGGCGCGGATCGTCCTGCGGGGCCACGGCTTACTCGCTGTCCTTTGCGCTCACCGCCCGGCGGAAGCAATGGTTGCCCGCAGGGTGTGCCCATTCGCTGTTCAAGCCACGCTGTGGCGGCTCGGCGGTACTGGTGTCGAACTGTGCGCACAGCTCGTAGTGGGTGGCGTCCAGGCTGCGGTAGCTGTAGTCGGGTCCACCTGCAGGGTCCTTGTAGGTCAGGATCATGCCGGGCTGTGCGGCGAGGGCGAGGATGTTGGGGGGCAAGGCGTCGTTCTCGCGCCAGTAATTGCCGGCTGCGATCTCCAGCGTGCGCAGATGCGATACGCGCGCATCGTCGAGTCGCTTGAGCCGCTGCTGTGATGGCGAATCGATGACCCAGACACCGGCTGCGATGGCTGCTGCAGTGACGATGCCGGTCGCCCAAAGTACGCGGGTGCCCCAAGCAGTGCGGCTCATGACTCGACCTCCTCTTGGCGCAGGTCCCACAGGTAGTAACCGAACACGGTGCCGGCGATGACGCCAACCACCAGCACCTTCAGCACGAAGCGCAGGCTGAGGTCGCCACCGAGCAGATTGAAGACCAATGCAGTAAGGTCGCCGATCAACACGGTGGCAGCGACGAACAGGGTCAGATAGGTCAACCAGCGGCGCACCGGCGACAGCCGTTTGATCGGATGCCTGTCCACGTCGCGGCTGACGCGGTGAGCGGCGAAGACGAACACCGGGAAGGCGATCACCAGTGCCGAGATCGCCCAGCGGATGTCGCCGCTGAGTCGCACCAGTTGCCAATCGGGATCGGCGGGGTCAGGCAGGGCGTACTGGATCAACTGGAACAGGAGGCTGCCCAGGTTCCATGCGAAGAAATACAGCGTGCTGAACAACACCAGATAGGCGAAGGCTTCGCGTGCAGACAAGGAAGCGCGGGGGCGCGGCACCGGCAGCGGGAAGTCCACCTCGGCCCAGCCGTCGAGGACGCCGCTGATCTGCTGTTCGCTCCAGCCTGCGGCCAGCAGCGCGCTGCTGACCTGCTGACGGCTGTGTCCGCGCATCAAGGCGTCGCGGACAAAGGTTTCAAGTTCGGGAGAGGCCGAGGCCATCACATGCTCCTTGCGTGGATGACCGCAGCCTAGGGTGCGGGCTCAGTGCAATCAAGCGTCGATGGGTTCTTCTGCCTGGGCGGCCAGCATGCGTGCGCGCAGGGCATCCAGTTCCATGCGCAGGGCCTGGTTCTCGGCGGTGAGTGAGGCCACACGCTGGCGCAGGGCCTGCACCTCGGCGCTGTCGACGTTGCCGTCCAAGCCGTCGGCTTCGGCCATGCTAAGCGGCTGTGCCTCGTCATCTGCATCCTCGCGAGCAGCCTTGGGCTTGCGCTTGGCATCGCGCACGCGCTTGGCGGCCTGCTTCAGTTCGTCCTTGCCACCACGCGCCGCTGCGCGCTGCTCGTCTTCAGGCAGGCTGGCCACGGTGGCGGCGGCGCTGAGAGAGATTGCGCCCACGCGCATCGCCTCGATCACCTCGGCGGTGGCATGGTCGTGGATCTTCTCGATCATCGTCACCTGGCTGGGGCTGAGCTTGGCTTCGCGGGCCAGGTCGGCCTTGGACAGCTTGGGCGCCGGGTCCCACGGCGGGCTGTCGTTGTCGGCGGTAGCGCTCGGCCCTGCCTCACCTTCGCTCTCGCGGCGCAGTTGTTCCTGCTCGGCGCGGCGACGGGTTTCGAGGATGTCGCGCTTGCGCAGGGCGAGCACGCCACGCTGGTAGTCGGACACGCTGCGACGGCCAAGGTGCTGCTCGATCATCCACAGATGAACGTCGTCCATCGACTTGAAACGGGTGTTCTGCACGGTGTTGAACGGGATCCCGTGCTTGGAGCAGATGCCGTAACGGTTGTGGCCGTCGATCAGCACATCGCCCCACAGCACCAGCGCGTCGCGGCAGCCCTCGGCCAGCAGACTGCGCTCCAGCGCGTCGTGCTCGTCCTGCGTGAGCGGATCGATATAGGCCTTGAGTTCTTCGTTGACGATGATGTCCATGAGCGCTGCCAGAAACGTGGAGCGGCATTGTGAAGCCCGCAGGGGCCGCGGCCAACCCTTGTATTTGTCGAAAATAACAGGTCCGTGTCGGTGCCCTACGGTGGCCGGCGTACCATGACGCCCAGTAGCAAAGCCTTCGTCAACGGGAAGAACCACATGAACAGTCCCCAGATCCGTGAACAGTGGCAGACGCTTGCCGACAGTCTGTCACTGCGCACCCGCGCGTTCATAAATGGCCAGTACGTGGATGCCGCATCAGGAGCCACGTTTGACTGCGTCAGCCCGATTGACGGGCGTGTGCTGGGGCAGATTGCCGATGGCGGCCAGATCGACATCGATCATGCCGTAGCGGCGGCGCGACGCAGTTTCACTGCCGGGCATTGGGCCGGGTTGAAGCCGGCCAAGCGCAAGCAGGTATTGCTGAAGCTGGCAGTCCTGGTGGAGGCGCACGCCGATGAACTGGCCTTGCTGGAAACCCTGGATATGGGCAAGCCGGTGGCGCAGGCGCGGCGGGTCGATATCGGTGGTGTGGTCCGCTGCATCCAGTGGACGGCGGAGGCGGTGGACAAGCTCTACGGCGAAGTGGCACCGACCGGTGCCAACGAACTGGGCTTGATCACCCGCGAGCCACTGGGCGTGATCGGCGCGATCGTCCCGTGGAATTTCCCGCTGCTGATGGCGGCATGGAAAGTCGCACCGGCATTGGCGGCCGGTAACTCGGTGGTGCTCAAGCCTTCCGAGAAGTCGCCACTGAGCGCCCTGCGCTTTGCTGAGCTGGTCAGTGAAGCAGGTGTGCCGGATGGCGTGTTCAACGTTGTGCCCGGCAATGGCAAGGGTGCGGGGGAGCCCTTGGCGCTGCACATGGATGTGGACGGTTTGGTGTTCACCGGCTCCACCGCGGTCGGCAAGCGCTTGCTGCAATGTGCGGGCCTGTCGAACATGAAACGCGCTTACATGGAGTGTGGCGGCAAGAGCCCGAACATTGTGTTTGCCGATGCGCACGATCTGGACAAGGCGTCCGAAGCGGCGGCGAGCGCGATCTTCTACAACCAGGGCGAGGTATGCACGGCAGGATCGCGCCTGCTGGTGGAGCGCTCGATCAAGGACGCATTCGTCGCCAAGGTCATCGAGCATGGCCGACACATGCAGCCCGCACATCCGTTCGAGCCGAAGGCGGCGATGGGTGCGATGGTGGATGAGGCGCAGACCCAGCGTGTGCTTGGTTACGTAGGAAAGGGAACCGAGGAAGGTGCGCGTCTGTTGCTGGGCGGCAAGCGTGCGGAAGTCGTTGCTGGCGGTTGTTATATCGAGCCTACTGTGTTTGATGAAGTGAGCCCGCAGCAGAGCATCGCACGCGAAGAGATATTCGGGCCGGTGTTGTCGGTGATTGCGTTCGACGGTGAACAGCAGGCGCTGCAGCTGGCCAATGACACCGAGTACGGCTTGGCTGCAGGTGTGTGGACGCGCGATGTCTCGCGCGCGCATCGGGTTGCGCGTGGACTGCGTGCGGGCAGCGTGTGGGTGAATTACTGGGATGGCGGCGATATGACAGCGCCGTTCGGTGGTTACAAGCAGTCGGGCAATGGACGCGACAAGTCCTTGCATGCCTTCGACAAGTACACCGAGATGAAGGCCACCTGGATCAATCTGGAGGGCTGATCCGCTCCCTCCCTTTGGCGAAGCCAAGGGGAGGGCTGGGGAGGGGTTGCTTGTTGAGCATCGGTTCTTGCGTTTAAAGCCTTGCAAGCAACAGCAAAAGCTACCCCCTCCCAGCCTCCCCCTTGGCTGCGCCAAAGGGGAGGGGCGGTGCATGCAGCCTTGCCCTTCCTTTGGCGAAGCCAAGGGAAGGGCTGGGGAGGGGTTGGCTGTTGAGCTTTGGTTCTTGCGTTTAAAGCCTTGCAAGCAACAGCAGAAGCTACCCCCTCCCGGCCTCCCCCTTGGCTACGCCAAAGGGGAGGGGTGTTTGTTACTCCTTCTCCTGTGCAACCACGGCGCCGGTTGCCGGATCCAGGCGCACCTCTACCTTCTCGCCGCCGGCGGTCCTGCCCTTGGCCTTCCACATGCCGTCATCCAGCTTCACGTCGCTCACGCCGGTATAGCCTGCGCTGGAAAGCTGCGCACGGATATCCGCCTCACCCAACTGCGACACGGCCTTGTCCGGGTAAACAGTGCCATTGCGCGGGTCCAGCTTCACGTCAACCTTCTTGCCATCGGCACTGGTTGCATCCGCTTCCCACATGCCGTCCTCGAACTTGACGTCCTTGATGTCGGTATAACCTTGCGACTCCAGGTGCGCGCGCACCTGCGGCGCGGTCAATGCATCCTGGGCCTGGGCGATGCCGCTGCCGGCCAATGTCAGTGCGGCTGCAATCAAAGCGGTACGTAGCGGTCGGTTGTTCATTGGTCTGCTCCTTCGGGTTCATCGCGCTTCTGGCGCGGGATCAACCCTAACGTCGCCAACCTGTATCGATCAGTGAATCGTCGCGGATTCAACGCACGGCAATCGGATGCGGTTAATTGATGTGCAAACGATGGCAAGAAAGTGTTTTCAGAGTGTTCAGTACGTAAACGGACAAAGCTTGGACCAGCGCGCAACAACAGGCAGCCGTAGTGCCGAGCCATGCTCGGCAATGGCCTTCTCCTGGACTGGCCACGTGCAGGTTTGTGGGAGCGACGTCAGTCGCGAAGCCGATACACCATCTGATCGCGGCGATGCTTGCTTCTGATGCGGTGCATGCTTCGCGGCTTACGCCGCTCCTACAAGGCTTCGTCGGGGTTTGCGGCCGCTGCCGGACACCCATGTGTCCGGCAACGTTCTGTCAGTGTTCAATCGTCGCCACGCTTGCGCAACTGGCCCGCAAAACGATCCAGCCATTGCGCGAAGCCCTGCAATACCGCGCCGCCCTTGTCCTTTAGCCCAGCCAGTTCCGCTTCAAGCCGCTCGCGGCGGGTGGACTCGCCTTCGTTGCTGGGCAGCGGCGGCAGGATGTGTGCGAAATAGGTATCGCCCAGGAATTTGTGCAACAAGCGTTCGCCGATGAACGGCTCGCCGTTGTTCAACGCGCGAGCACCCTTGAGCAGGTTGCGGATGTCGTACTGGGTTGGGCTGAGATCGGGAACCTGTTTCGGCAGGTCAAGCAGGCTGTAGACCGCGATGCGGGCGGTGCGCACCGAGCTTTCCATGGTGAACACCACGTCGTTGGCGGTTTCAACGAATTGGCCAACCAGCGCCAGGTTCGTATTGCCGGCCGGCACCACGTGCGGGCGGTCGCCCGCCGCGCGTGGCATGAACTGGGCGGTGATGTACGGCATCAACGCCAGACGCACCTTGGTATGCGGAATGATGGCGTCGATCTGATCGGCAATGCCCAAGTGATGGCAGAGCTCGGCCACGATCTCGCGTCCCGTGCATTCGGGCATGGCCTTCTTGATGAAGTTGCCAGGCTGGTCCATCAGCAGCGCGTATACCCACATCACCACCGTGTCCTTTGGCTGGCCGGGGAAATGCGGCTGGCGGTTGATGGTGACGCTCAATACCCAGTTGGAATCGGTGAAGGTGATGATGCCGCCGGTGGCGGTGCGGCCTGATGTCGGGTCGTTGACCGAGAGCTCGCGCAGCTTGTCCACCAGCGGCGACGGCTTGCAGGTGAGGGTGGCCGACTCCCACATCGAGCGATCGATGTCACCGCAGAACTTGTCAGGCTTGCCGAATACCGGCGAGTGCTTGGCAAGGTTTCGCCACAGGCCCCAGCTGCTGCCTTCGGCCGGGCCGCCGTGGCGCTTCTTCAGTACTGGCACGGTGTCCAGATCGCCGTAGGCGGTGTCCTCGGTCATCGAGCCGGTCAGCGCGATTACTAGGTCACGCGGTGCGACGGCGAGTCGACCTTCGCCATTGCTGTCACGCGTATGCAGGGCGGTGACGGTGCGCTGTTCGCCCTGTACATCGAAGTCCATGTCCAGCACCTGCGTGCCGAGCTTCACCTGCACACCTTTTTCTCGCAGCAGCTTGATCAGCGGCGTGACGAAGGTGTCGTACTGGTTGAACTTGGGGAACACCAGCGTGGACATATCGCCGAAGCCGTCGATGGCATCAAGGAAACGATGCATGTAGAGCTTCATCTCCAGCAGGCTGTGCCAGTTCTCGAAGGCGAACATCGAGCGGAACAGGAACCAGAAATTGCTGGCCAGGAAGCCTTCGCTGAAATGATCCTCGATGGTCAGGTCATCGAGCTGATCCTTGCGCTTGAGCAGCAGGCTGACCACTTCCCATTGCTGCTTGCGGTTCAGACCGAAGCGGGTGAAGTCGGGCAGCACCTGGCCCTGCTTGTGCATCAACCGCGACTTGGACCAGTTGGGGTCGGCGTCGTTGGCGAGCCGGTATTCGTCGAGCACGCTGAAGCCTTCCGGCAGCTCCAGTGCCGGCACGTCCTGGAACATGTCCCAGAGATTGTCGTAGTTCCAGTTCATCTCGCGGCCGCCGCGCACGATGTAACCGTCCTCGGGGTTGCCGGCACCGTCCAGCGAGCCGCCCTCGATGCCGGCGCCTTCGATGATGGTGATGTTCTCACCCGGCATATGGCCGTCGCGGATCAGGTAGAACGCCGCCGCCATGCCGGCGATGCCACCACCGACGATCCATGCCTTGCGCGTCTGTATCCCCTCGGTAGGCAAAGGCTTGAAGCGCTGGTAGTTGCCGACCATGTCAGGTGGCGGCAGCGTATTGAGCGGGGTGTTGTGCCAATAGCGGGCGGTGGCGTCGGCTTCGTGCTCGAAACGCGGGCTGGATTCAGTCATGAGGTTCTCCAAGCGGTGGGGGAGTGCACAACGAACCATCCGAGCCTAAACAGCGTTTGGCGCGGATGGGTTACATATCCGTAAATCCTGGGCATTGCCGGCTGTGATCGTGCGTGAGCAAAGGTGGTGATCTCAGCGGCGGCAGTGAGCGCTTTCCAGCAGCAGTGCGCTGCGCAGGGCGTCGCGGTCGCGCTCGTTCACCGCGTTCTGGAAGTAGTTCACGTCGCTTCGGCTGAGGCTGCAGGGGTCTATTTCGTAGCCTGGCGGCCAGAAACCGAGATAGCTGGCCACGCCCTGGATCATCTGCCGTGGGCTCATCTGCGGCTTCAGGCGGAAGTAGCGCGGCCTGTGCTGGAAGGCCGGGTCTTCGTTGAGGCGCCGGAATGCCTGCGGGGCGAAGGTATCGGCGGTCACCGCGGTGCCGCCAACGGCAGTGTCGGAGATAGCCAGGTTCAAGGGCTGTTGGGCCGGCGCAGCGGATTGCGGCGCTACTGCCTGCTGTTGCTGGCTGGGCGAACGCCGGGAGCGCGAGCTGGTCGCAGGCGTGCTGTTCGACGCCACGGACGCGGCAGGCTGGGCTGCGGCGGGCGGGAGCGGAGGGCGTGCCAACCAGCGCAGGCTGATGCGCACTTCATCATCTGGCCGGGCCAGCGGCTCTGCTTGCAGCAGCCAGAAAGCGATGCTGCCGTGGACGGCAATCACCACGATCACCGCGCTCAGGTGGGGCAGGGGGTGCCGGATACGTCTGGAAGTTGTCGACATCGGCGATGCGTCCATGCGGGGGCCGATGCTGTGACCGCCAGTGATGGCAATGGTTCCGGGCAACCGGCGCGGATCCGGCCTGGTCGTCAAGCGACCGTGTCGGCTGCAACCAAATAATGGCCGGCGCGGCGCTGCGTGGCAGACTGCAGGCATTACCCATCTGTCATGACCATGTCGACCGCCGCCAGCTCCGCCCCTTTGAACTCCCCGCGTCGCGTATTGGCGGCCAGCCTGATCGGCACCACCATCGAATTCTTCGATTTCTACATCTACGCCACCGCGGCGGTGCTGGTGTTCCCCAAGCTGTTTTTCCCTGAAAGCAGCAACGATGCCGCGCTGCTGCAGTCGCTGGCGACCTTCGCGGTGGCTTTCATTGCGCGGCCGGTGGGCTCGGCGGTATTCGGGCACTACGGCGACCGCATCGGGCGCAAGGCAACGCTGGTGGCGGCGCTGCTGACCATGGGGCTGTCTACCGTGGCGATCGGCCTGTTGCCGACCTACGACGACATCGGTGTGATCGCACCGCTGCTGCTGGCCTTGTGCCGCTTCGGGCAGGGGCTGGGGCTGGGCGGTGAATGGGGTGGGGCGGTGTTGCTGGCGACCGAGAATGCACCGCCGGGCAAACGTGCCTGGTACGGCATGTTTCCGCAGCTGGGCGCGCCGCTTGGCTTCCTGTTGTCGGCCGGTACCTTCCTGCTGCTGGGGCGGGTGCTGGATGACGCCAGTTTCCTGGCCTGGGGCTGGCGTATTCCATTCATCGCCAGTGCGCTGCTGGTGATCGTCGGCCTGTGGGTGCGCTTGAACATCCATGAGACGCCGGATTTCCAGAAGGCGCTGGATAAGGGCCAGCGTGTGCGCCTGCCGATGCGCGAGGTGCTGCTCACCCATGGCTTTGCGGTGGTCGCGGGCACCTTGGCGGCGTTTGCCACCTTCGTGCTGTTCTACCTGATGACGGTGTTCACGCTGGGCTATGGCACCTCGGCACTGGGCTATGCGCGCGAAGACTTCCTGCTGATGCAGATGGTCGGCATCCTGTTCTTTGCCGCGGGTATTCCGTTGGCAGCGCTGTACGGTGACCGCAGCGGTACGGTCAAGGCGATGTTGTGGGCGACGCTGGGCATCTTCGTGTTCGGCCTGTTGTTCCAGCCCTTGTTCCAGGCGGGCCATTCGTTGCAGGTGGTGCTGTTCCTGTCGCTGGGCCTGTTCCTGATGGGCCTGACCTACGGCCCCTGCGGCACGATGCTGGCCAGCCTGTATCCGGTGCAGGTGCGCTATACCGGCGCGTCCTTGTCGTTCAATCTCGCCGGTATTCTTGGTGCCGCGCCTGCGCCCTATGCAGCGACATGGCTGGCTGGGAAGTTCGGCATTGCTGCCGTTGGCGGCTACCTGTGCGTCACCGCGCTGTTGACCGGACTGGCCTTGCTTGCAATCGGCCGTTGGCAGCAGCGGGGTGCCGCAGGGACGCCGTAAGTCGCGACTATTGCCGGTCCCACACAAGACCAGCGACGTGTGCGCCTTGCGGCGTTCCTGCAGCGATAAAACGCAGGAGCGGCGTGGTGGTGATATCTGGAGGGATGTCCGCAACCGCGCCGTTCCTGCAAAACCATTCAGCGGAAAATGCGCTTCAAGGTGCGACCGAGCCAGCTGCCTTCCTGGTGCTCCTTGGCGAACTGGTTGAGGTGGCGCTTGACGTGCTCGGCATAGGCCTTGTCGTCACCACGGATGTGGTTGAACAGCCAGCGTGACAACATGTTGCGCAGTTCGTCGGTGACGTCCTCGCCGGATTGGAAGCGCATGCGGTACTCGGAGACGCGCTTGCCGAATACTTCGTGCACGCGTTTGTGTGCAGCGCAGAACGGGTAGCCGGCCTCTTCCATGAGTTCTTCCTCGAAGGCGAAGTGCGACATGGTGTAGTCCACCAGTTCGTCGATGACTTCCGCCACGGCTACCTGTTCCAGGCTTTTCTGGGCAACGTGCAGGTGGTTGAGCATCTCCACGATGCGCATGTGCTGATGGTCGATGACGTCGACACCCGTGTTGAGATCGTCTTGCCAAACCAGTAGTGCCACCGCTGCTTCTCCCCGTGTGCTTTGAGCTGCACTGTAGGCAGGGCATCGGGCAGGCGCGTTGATCTGGATCAATGCCGGGACTCGGGCATTGATCTCATTCAGATCCCAGGCGGACTTGGGTCAGTGGGTGTCAGCGCTGCAGACACGGTTGCGGCCGCCAGCCTTGGCCAGATAGAGCTGGCGATCTGCTTCGGTGATGAGCTGGTGCAGGTTGCCACTGTGCAAGGGCATGCGACAGACGCCGATGCTGACCGTCATGCTCAGGATGTTGTCGCCGAACGGGAGCTGCAGATCGGCGACGGCTTGGCGCACTTTCTCGAAATGCGCAGCGCTGGCAACTGCATCCAAGCCGCTGACCATCAGGCAGAACTCCTCGCCCCCAAAGCGCGAGCTGATGTCCTGGCTGCGGGTATTGGCCTGCAACACCGAGGCGACGGCGCGGATGGCCTGGTCGCCGGCCTCGTGGCCGAGGCTGTCGTTGATGTGTTTGAAGTGATCAATGTCGACCATTGCCACGGCGACCATGCCGCCGTTGTTGACCGCACTGAGTTGGCGCTGGCTTTGCTCGAGGAAGCTGCGACGGTTGGGCAGGCCGGTGAGGAAGTCGCGCGTGGCCAGATCCTGCAGGGTGCCGATCAGCTCCAGCTGGTCCACGTTCTGCGAGACCCGGCAGAAGAATTCTTCGCGCGAGAACGGTTTGCGCAGGAAGTCATTGGCGCCGTTCTTCAGGAAGCGCGGGATCAGCGAGGGATCCGAATTGCCTGAGATGCCGATCACCGCCACCTTGTCGCGTGCGCGCAGTGCACGCAGTCGGCGGGTCAGTTCAACGCCCTGCATGCCGGGCATTTCCTCATCGACGATGACCAGGCGAATCGCCGGATCAGCCTCGATCGCGCGCAGTGCCGATGTGCCGTCGTCGGCTTCGATGACGTGGTAGCCGTACATCGTCAGCAAGGCGGCGGCATAGGCGCGCGCCGACGGTGAGTCGTCCACGACGAGCGCAGCGATGCGGCGGTTGCGCTCCATGCGCTGCACCAGCCAGACCAGGTAGTCGATGCTGCCCGGGGTGTTCTTCAATACGTAGTCGATGATCTGCTGTTGCAGCACCCGCTTGCGCAGGTCCTCGTCATAGACGCCGCTGACCACGATGGTGGGCAGGCCGCGGTTGACGAAATACTGCACCACCTGGTCGCGGTCACCATCGGCCAGCACCAGTCCGGTCAGGACCAGGAACCAGCCGTCTTCGCTGTCCAGCAGTTCACCAGCCTCGGCCAGGGTGGAGGCGACACTGACCGACAGTTCCAGGCGCTGCTCGATGGCCTCGCGCAGCATCGTGGTAAAGGTGCGCGAGTTCTCCACCAGCAGGATGCGCTGCGGCAACGGCGCGATCGATGGACTGTCGAAGGCGGCCTGTGGCGGGCTGACGGTGGTGGCGAGAGTAGGGAGCATCGGAGGATGTAGCGGCTGCAGGCACAGGAACTTGAGCAGCAATTGGGAGGGGGATGGCGGTGACCGAAATCGCCCGTTCCCGCTCTTCCTTCGGGTTCACCGCCCCCGGCTTCGAATCACCAGAGCAGGTCCCGCAGCTTGTACCAGGACATCGCCGCCACCAGCATCGGCATGCGCAAGACCTTGCCGCCGGGGAATACGCCATGTGGAATGCGCTCGAACACGTCCAGGCGCTGCGCCTGGCCAGCAATGGCGGCGGCTATCACTTCACCGGCCAGGCCGGTGCTGGCCACGCCGTGGCCGGAGAATCCCTGCGCGAAATACACGTTCGGGGTAATCCGCCCCCAATGCGGGGCACGGTTGCGGGTTATGTCGATGTAGCCGCCCCAGACATAATCCATTTCGACGTCGGCCAGCTGCGGGAACACCCGACGCATGCGCCGGGTCATGCTGGCGCGCAGCCCTGGCGGCGGCAGCGCCGAGTAATTGGCCTGGCCACCGAACAGCAGGCGGTGGTCGCGGCTGAGCCGGAAGTAATCCAGCGCCCAGTTCACGTCGGCCACGGCCATGTCGTTGCGGATCAGGGCCTTGGCGCGCTCGGCGCCCAGTGGCTGGGTGGCGCCGATATAGGTGCCGACCGGCATCATCCGGGTTTCCAGCTCCGGCGCGATGCCCTGCAGCCAGGCGTTGCCGGCCAGTACGACGAAATCGGCATCGACCCGGCCGTGGGCGGTGATCAGCGCCGGTTGCGTGCCGCGCTCAAGCCGGGTGACCGGTGACTGTTCGTGGATGACGACGCCGGCCGCCTCGGCAGCGCGAGCCAGGCCCTGCGCATAGGCGAGCGGGTGCAGATGGCCGCTGGCTGCGTCGTACATGGCGCCGAGATAGCGTTCGCTGGCCAGTTCCTGCTGCAGGCGCGGGCGGTCCCACCATTCCAGCGGATAGTCGTAACGCTGCGCCATGCGCTCGATGTCGGCGCGCAGGGCGCGTTCCTGACGCGGATGGATCGGCACACTGGCATGGCCGTCACGCCAGTCGCAGTCGATGCCGTGCCTGGCGATGCGCTGCTTGAGCATGTGCATGCCATCACGCGAGAAATCGAACAGCAGGCGCGCATCGGCGTCGCCGACCAGCGCTTCCAGGGTGTCCTGCTCGCAGCCGTAGCCAACGATGGTCTGGCCGCCATTGCGGCCAGAAGCACCCCAGCCGACACGCTCGGCTTCCAGTACGGTGACCTTGTAGCCCTTTTCGGCCAAGGCCAACGCGGCGGTCAGGCCGGTATAGCCGGCACCGAGCACGGCCACGTCAGCGCGCGCCTGCCCACGCAGGGGCGCTCGTAGCGGAAGCTCGGGCTGGCTGGCGGCATACCAGCTCGGGGGATAAACGGATGCAGCGGCGTCCACGGACATCAGGCCGAATCAGGGGCGGGAAGTGTAGCGACCCCGGCGTATGCAGCGTGCGCAGGCCGGTGAAGAACCTGTGTAGTGTGCCTTGCTTTACTTGAATGCCGGATGGCGCTTGGTTGCCTAATCAGCGGGGCAGGGGTAGCGTGCAGGCACGTCTCAAGAGCTTCACCCATGGCCAGCCTGCCGCTGGTCGGCTTGCCTACCGACAGCAAACCGATCGGGTCCCATCCGTTTCTTGTCGTTGGTGAAAAGTATGTGCGCGCCGTTGTTGACGGTGCGCAGGCCACGCCGCTGCTGCTGCCGTTGTTGCAGCCGCCGTTGCCGGCCGAGGACTGGTTGGCGACGCTGGACGGTTTGCTGCTGACCGGTGCGACCAGCAATATCGAGCCACACCATTACGATGGCGGTGACAGCTGGCCGGGCAATCCGCATGATCCGGCACGTGATGCCAATGTGTTCGGGCTGATCCCGCAGGCACTGGCGTTGGGCATGCGGATACTGGCGATCTGTCGTGGTTTCCAGGAGGTCAATGTCGCCTTTGGTGGCAGCCTGCATCCGAAAGTGCATGAAGTGCCCGGGCTGGCTGATCACCGTGAAAACCCAGCGTCATCGTTGGAGGTGCAATATGGGCCTGCGCATGGCTTGATCCTGAGTCCCGGCGGCTTGCTTGCAGGCATTGCCGGTGGCAGCGAGGTAATGGTCAATTCGGTGCATGGGCAAGGTGTTGCCCGGCTGGGCGAGGGGCTGCAGGTCGAAGCCCGCGCGCCGGATGGGCTGATCGAAGCGTTTCGTGGCACTGGCCCCTCGTTCCTGCTCGGCCTGCAGTTCCACCCGGAGTGGCGGGTTGCCGAGAACCCGTTCTATCTGGGAATTTTCCAAGCCTTCGGCGAGGCCTGTCGCCGCTATCGGTCAAACAAACAAGTTGGTTCCCCATGACGTCGCGCCCCCGCACCCGCAGCCGTAAAACCGCCATCGCCGTACAGGAAGAAAGCCTGCTGCTGCGCTGGCTCAAGGAACGGCACATCACCGAAGTCGAATGCCTGGTGCCGGATATCACCGGCAACGCGCGCGGCAAGATCATCCCGGCCGACAAGTTCTCGCATGACTACGGCACGCGCCTGCCGGAAGGCGTATTCGCCACCACGGTGACCGGTGAATACCCGGACGACTATTACGAGCTTACCTCGCCAGCTGACGCGGACATGATCCTGCGCCCGGACCCAGACACCGTGCGCATGGTGCCGTGGGCCACCGATCCAACCGCGCAGATCATCCACGACTGCTACACCAAGAGCGGCCAGCCGCATGAGCTGGCGCCGCGCAACGTTCTGCGGCGGGTGCTAGCCGCGTATGAAGAGCTGGGGCTGAAGCCTGTGGTGGCGCCGGAAGTGGAGTTCTTCCTGGTGCAGAAGAACACCGACCCGGATTTTCCGCTGCTGCCGCCCGCCGGCCGCTCCGGTCGCCCGGAGACCGCGCGGCAGTCGTATTCGATCGATGCGGTCAATGAGTTCGATCCCATCCTCGATCTGATGTACGACTACTGCGATGCGATGAAGCTGGACGTGGACACCCTGATCCACGAATCCGGTGCCGCGCAGCTGGAGGTGAACTTCACCCATGACGGCGCGATGTCACTGGCCGACCAGGTGTTCCTGTTCAAGCGCACGATGCGTGAGGCAGCGTTGCGCCATGGAATCTATGCCACCTTCCTGGCCAAGCCAATGGAGACTGAGCCGGGCAGTGCCATGCATATCCACCAGAGCCTGGTGCGCATTGCCGATGGTCGCAATGTGTTTGCCGGTCATGCCGAAGGCGAGTACAGCGAAACCTTTGACAACTATCTGGCTGGTCTGCAGAAGTACGTGCCGGCGGCGATGGCCTTCTTTGCGCCGAACGTGAATTCCTATCGTCGGTTGGTGTTTGGCGAGGTATCGCCGAGCAACGTGGAGTGGGGCTTCGACAACCGCACCTGCGGCCTGCGCGTGCCGATGGACAGCCTGGAGAACAACCGCGTTGAAAGCCGCTTTGCCGGCTCCGACGCCAATCCTTACCTGGCGATGGCGGCGACGCTGGCCTGTGGCCTGCTCGGCATCCGCGAGAAGCTGAGTCCGACGCCGCCCATCACCGGCAACGCCAAGGAACTGGGCTACGAACTGCCGCGCTCGCTGGGCGAGTCGCTGGACGCACTGGAGGGCTGCGACGCCCTGCAGGAGCTGCTGGGGCGTCGTTTCTGCCGCGCCTATGTCTCGGTGAAGCGCAAGGAATACGAGACCTTCTTCCGCGTGATCAGCTCCTGGGAGCGCGAGTTCCTGCTGCTGAATGTTTGAGAGCTAGGCTTGTCCCCCTCCCTTTTGCGCAGCAAAGGGGAGGGTTGGGGAGGGGTAAGCTCTGCTGTGGTTTTCGAGCATTACCAGCTTCGCGGCTCACGCCCCTCCCACAGCCAGCAACCTGCCTTCTACACACAAAGCCGCCGCAGATGGGACAATATGTCCACCTCCCGGCCTGGCCGGTCCCCCCCAATACCGCTCCCGGATCACACTGGAGAACCCATGAATCTGCGCATTCTGACCGTTGGTGTCGCCATTTCCCTGCTTGCCGCCTGCGGTGGCAAGGAAACCGGCGCCAAGCCCGCTGAAGGCGGCGAGGCCAAGGTCCTCAATGTCTATAACTATTCGGACTACATCGCCGAAGACACCATTCCGAACTTCGAGAAGTCGACCGGCATCAAGGTCACCTACGACGTGTTCGACAGCGATGAAATGGTCGAGACCAAGTTGCTGACCGGCGACAGCGGCTACGACATCGTGGTGCCGACGTTGAACTTCTTCGGCCGCCAGATCCAGGCCGGCGTGTTCCTGCCGCTGGACAAGAGCAAGATCCCGAACCTGGCCAACCTCGACCCGGCGGTGATGCAGCGCATCGCTGGCCAGGACCCGGGCAACCAGTACGGCGTGCCGTACATGATGGGCAGCACCGGCATCGGCTACAACGTGGCCAAGCTGAAAGAGCGTTTCGGCGGCAGCGCCGAGATCGCCAACAGCTGGGACCTGGTGTTCAAGCCGGAAAACATCGCCAAGATGAAGGATTGCGGCGTGACCCTGCTGGATACCCCGGCCGACATGATCCCGGTGGCCCTGCATTACCTCGGTGAAGACCCGCACAGCGGCGACCCGGCGGTACTGCAGAAGGCGGCTGACCTGCTCAAGTCGATCCGCCCGTACGTGCAGAACTTCCACTCCTCGCAGTACGTGGGTTCGCTGGCCAATGGCAGCACCTGCTTGGTGGTGGGCTGGTCGGGCGACATAATCCAGGCCCGTGACCGCGCCGAAGAAGCCAAGAACGGCGTGGAAGTTGCGTATTCCATCCCGAAGGAAGGTGCACCGCAGTGGTTCGACATGCTGGCCATCCCCAAGGATGCCAAGCACCCGGGCAATGCCTACGCCTTCATCAACTACCTGCTGCAGCCGGAAGTGGCCGCCAAGAACACCAACGTCACCCACTACGCCAACCCGGTGAAGTCGGCGACCTCCTTGGTTGACCCGGCCATCCGCGACGACAAGACCATCTACCCGGCTGACGATGTGGCCGCCAAGATGTTCACCTATGCGATCAATACCCCGGAGACGGACAAGCTGTACACCCGCCTGTGGACCGATATCAAGACCGGTCGTTGATTTCAGGCAGCTTTAGGGTCTGAATCTTTACAACGCCTCCCTCCTGCAGGGAGGCGTTGTTGTTTGTGGCGTTCGCGCGCTGTCGGTTGCCAGTGGAGATGGCGAAGCCGGCGTTTGGCCCCCTCCCTTTGGCGCAGCCAAGGGGAGGGTTGGGGAGGGGTGCTTTGCAGCTCTGGCTCCTGCCGCTGCGGATCTACGAGCCGGAGCAAAAGCCACCCCCTCCCGACCTCCCCCTTGGCTGCGCCAAAGGGGAGGGGCGCGCGAACCGCCACAGCCAGCGGTGTCGCCCGCAAAATCAGGGGGCTACACTACGCGCGTTTGTTCATCTGCCCGCTTCCGGAGCCCTACATGCCCGTTGACGCCAAGCCAGAGGCCATCGCTTTGAACAGCGAGCCCGGTTATCTGTCCATCCGTGATCTGCGCAAGGAGTTCGATGGCTTCGTCGCCGTCGACGACGTCAATCTGGACGTGCGCAAGGGCGAGATCTTCGCCCTGCTGGGCGGTTCGGGCAGCGGCAAGTCCACCCTGCTGCGCTGCCTGGCCGGCTTTGAAACCCCGACCAAGGGCACGATCCTGCTCGACGGGCAGCCGATCACCGCGCTGCCGCCGTATGAGCGGCCGATCAACATGATGTTCCAGTCCTATGCGTTGTTCCCGCATATGACGGTGGAGCAGAACATCGCCTTCGGCCTCAAACAGGACGGCATGGCCAAGGATGCCATCGCCCGCCGCGTTGGCGAGATGCTGGAGCTGGTGCAGCTGCAGAAGCTGGGCAAGCGCAAGCCGCACCAGCTGTCCGGCGGCCAGCAGCAGCGTGTGGCGCTGGCCCGCTCGCTGGCCAAGAGCCCCAAGCTGCTGTTGCTGGACGAACCGATGGGCGCGCTGGACAAGAAGCTGCGCTCGAAGATGCAGCTGGAGCTGGTCAACATCATCGAGCAGCTTGGCGTGACCTGCGTGATGGTCACCCATGACCAGGAAGAAGCCATGACCATGGCCACCCGCATCGCGGTGATGGACCAGGGCTGGATCCAGCAGATCGGCAAGCCGGATGACATCTACGAGCAACCGGCCAACCGCTTCGTCGCCGGCTTCATCGGCTCGGTGAATTCCTTCGAAGGTGTGATCGACGAAGACTTGCCCGAATACGTCACCGTGCGCACCGCCGACTTCCCGGCGCCGATCTACGTCGGCCACGGCATCACCGGTTACGAAGGCCAGCCGGTGGCCTTCGCGCTGCGTCCGGAGAAGGTGCATATCGCCAAGGAAGAACCCGAAGGCGACACCAACAAGGCCTTCGGCGTGGTCGAGGACATCGCCTATTTCGGCAGCCACTCGGTTTACCACGTGCGCCTGCCCAGCGGTGCCAAGATCCTGTCCAACTTCGCCAACATGAAGCGCTGGGACAGTGACGGCATCACCTGGAACGACGAAGTCTGGGTGTCCTGGGATGACAACGACGGCGTGGTGCTGACCTCATGAGCGCGACCACTCCACTCACCAGCGGTTGGCGGCGGTGGCTGCCGGGTGCGCGCGCGGGTGTGATCGGCGTGCCTTACCTGTGGCTGCTGCTGTTTTTCGCGATCCCGTTCCTGATCGTGTTGAAAATCTCCTTCGCCAAGATGGCGGTGGCGATGCCGCCGTATACCTCCATCGTGGAGTACGTGGACAATGCGTTCACGGTGAATCTCAACCTGGGCAACTACACCGCGCTGTTCACCGACAGCCAGTACATAGTTGCCTACCTGAGCTCGATCAAGATCGCGGTGATTTCCACATTGCTGACCTTGTTGATCGGCTACCCGATGGCCTACGTGATTTCGCGCATGTCGCCGTTGGCACGCAACATCGCGATGATGCTGGTGGTGCTGCCGTCGTGGACCTCGTTCCTGATCCGCGTCTATGCCTGGATCGGCATCCTCGATAGCAATGGCCTGATCAACCGCACACTGATGAGCATGGGTTTGATCGACGAGCCGCTGCGCATCCTCTATACGCCGGTGGCGGCCTACGTCGGCATCGTCTACTGCTACCTGCCGTTCATGGTGCTGCCGCTGTACGCCAACCTGGTCAAGCTCGACAACCGCTTGCTGGAAGCGGCTTACGATCTTGGCGCCAAGCCCTGGCAGGCGTTCCTGCGCATCACCTTGCCGTTGTCGCGCAGCGGCATCATCGCCGGCTGCATGCTGGTGATGATCCCGGCGGTGGGCGAGTTCGTGATCCCGGAAATGCTCGGTGGCCCGGATACCTTGATGATCGGCCGCGTGCTGTGGGGCGAGTTCTTCAACAACCGCGACTGGCCGCTGGCGTCCGCCGTGGCGATCGTGATGCTGATCCTGCTGCTGATCCCCATCATCATCTTCAACCGTTCGCAGCAGCGTGAGCTGGAAGGGAAACTGGCATGAGCATGACCCGGCGTAGTTCCTGGTTGGGTTGGAGCATCCTGCTGCTCGGCTTTGCCTTCCTGTACCTGCCGATCCTGTTGCTGATGGTGTACTCGTTCAACTCCTCGCGTCTGGCGACGGTATGGGCGGGCTTCTCCACGCAGTGGTACGGCGAGCTGTTCCGCGACCGCCAGTTGCTGCAGGCGGCCTGGATCAGCATCAAGATCGCGTTCTGGACCGCCTCGGCTTCGATGGTGATCGGCACCATGGCAGCGATGGCGATGACCCGCTTCAAGCGCTTCCCCAGCAAGACTGTGTTCGGTGCATTGGTGACCGCGCCACTGGTGATGCCGGAGGTGATCATCGGCCTGTCGATCCTGCTGATGCTGGTGTCGATGGGGGGACTTTTCGGCCTGCCGTCCAAGGGCGTTGTGGCGATCTGGATCGCGCATGTGACCTTCACCATTTCCTTCGTGACGGTAGTGGTGTCCTCGCGGCTGCAGGAACTGGACCGTTCGCTGGAGGAAGCAGCGATGGACCTGGGTGCGAACAGGCTCAAGGTGTTCTTCCTGATCACCTTGCCGATCATCGCCCCGGCGCTGCTGTCTGGCTGGCTGCTGGCCTTCACGCTGTCGCTGGACGATGTGGTGATCGCCAGCTTCGTTGCCGGCCCCAGCTCGACCACCTTGCCGATGAAGATCTTCGCCTCGGTGCGCATGGGCGTGAGCCCGAAGATCAATGCCCTGGCCACGCTGATGGTGCTGGCGGTATCGACGGTAGCGGTGCTGGGTTGGTGGATCTCGGCCCGCGCCGACAAGCGACGCCAGCGCGACATGCAGCTGGCGCTGCAGGAAAACGGCTGAGAGGCCGGTAGTGCCGAGCCATGCTCGGCAGAGCCTTCACCAGCAATGCCTTGTAGTGCCGAGCCATGCTCGGCATGGGCTTTCCCGGCAAGCCATCACCAATGTGGGAGCGGCATCAGCCGCGAAGCTGTTGATCCATCAAATCGCCGCTATGCCGGTGATTTCATTGCTGCCAGCTTCGCGGCTGACGCCGCTCCTACAATAATGGGGCGGCTGATGGATCTTTGGTGAAGCCCCTGCCGAGCATGGCTCGGCGCCACAGGGCCCGCTTGGGATTTACCTGCGCGCAACATTCGCGGCGCTACCATTCCTGCATTCGTTGAGTGCAGGTGAATCCATGGCGTCGTATCAGACTATCAATCCCTTCAATGGCGAGGTCGTGCGCACGATCGAGCTGATGACCGCTGCTGGCATTGAGCGGCACCTGGCCGCAGCTGAATTGGCATTCCCTCAGTGGTCGGCATTGTCGCTGGAGCAGCGTGGTGACTATCTGCGCAAGGTCGCAGCCGGCCTGCGCGAACGTCGCGATGAGATTCAGCGCGTGATGACTTCCGAGATGGGCAAGCTGCGCCGCGAGGCCTTGGCCGAGATCGAGAAGAGCGCCGCCGGTTGCGAGTACTACGCCGACCACGCTGCCGACTACCTGAAGCCGCAGCCGATCCCGACAGAGGCTCAACGCAGCTACGTCATCTACCAACCGATTGGTTGTGTGATGGCGGTGATGCCGTGGAACTTCCCGATCTGGCAGGTGATCCGCTTCCTCGCGCCGGGTTTGATGGCAGGCAATGTCGCCCTGCTCAAGCACGCCAGTAATGTTCCTGGCTGCGCCGACCTGTTGCGTGAGGTGGTTTCCGCCGCGGGCATTCCGGAAGGCGTATTCGATGTACTGCATATCGACAACGATCAGGCCGCAGACGTGCTGCGTGATCGTCGGATCAAGGCAGTTACGCTGACCGGCAGTGAGCGCGCAGGGCGGTCGATTGCTGCCAATGCCGGCGACCAGCTGAAGAAGTGCGTGATGGAACTCGGCGGCAGTGATGCCTTCGTGGTGTTGGATGACGCAGACCTGGATCTGGCGGCGGCCGCTGCGGTGCGCTCAAGGTTCGACAATGCTGGCCAGACCTGCATTGCTGCCAAACGCTTCATCCTGGTCGAATCGATTGCTGATGCTTTCGTGCAGCGTTTCGTCGAAGCTGCGCAGGCACGTGTTTACGGCGATCCGCAGGAAGAGGCGAGCACACTCGCGCCGATGGCGCGCGCTGACCTGCGCGATGAGCTGCACAAGCAGGTGCGCGCCAGCGTCGACAAGGGCGCTAAGGTGCTACTGGGTGGCGAACCGGTTGCCGGCAGCAACGCGGGCTATCAGGCCACGATCCTCGACAACGTCGGTCCTCGCATGCCGGCGTATGACGAGGAATTGTTCGGGCCGGTGGCGGCGATCATCCGGGTCAAGGACGAGGTCGAGGCCGTGCGCGTGGCCAATGACACCAGCTTCGGCTTGGGTGGCAGCGTCTGGACCCGTGATGTGCTGCGCGGCGAGAACGTCGCGGTACAGCTGCAATGCGGCGCGGCCTTCGTCAATTCAGTGGTGAAGAGCGATGCGCGGCTGCCGTTTGGCGGGACCAAGCGCTCGGGCTTCGGGCGCGAGCTGGCGGGGCCGGGCATTCATGAGTTCACGAACATCAAAACGGTCTACGTCGCCTGACGCCGAGCTTGTAGGAGCGGCGTGAGCCGCGAAGCTGGCGGGCCATGCGCGCCGAAGAAAATCTGCAACTGCAGTGCGCTGGATTGCAGGCTGGGCAAGGTTTGGACCAGTAGTCACTTTGCGGCGTTCGCCGATCTGACATGGGCTGCTGGTAAAGCCCCTGCCGAGCATGGCTCGGCACTACGGATGCAGCTCCCTCCCTTTGGCCGGAGGCCAAGGGGAGGGTTTGGAAAGGGTTATGCTCTGTCGCCTCTGATGTTGAGGTGGCTTCGCGGCTTACGCCGCTCCCACAAAACGCGCCACCGCTCCGATCACCCGAACGGCTGGTCGATGGACCTGCTCTGCGGGGTCATCAGTGCCGCGCCATCTTCGGTGACATAGAGGATGTCCTCCAGGCGCACGCCGAAGCGGTCCGGGATATAGATGCCGGGTTCGTCGCTGAAGGTCATGCCAGGTTCCAGCAAGTGCTTGTTGCCGCGAACCAGGTAATCCCATTCGTGCATGTCCAGGCCAATGCCGTGACCAAGGCGATGGCTGAAATAACGGTAGTCCGGGCCGTAGCCGGAATCGCTGATCACCTTGCGTGCAGCCGCATCCACATCACCCATCGCAACTCCTGGGCGTGCCGCGTTCAGTGCAGCTGTCTGTGCCTTCAATACGATGTCGAACACCTTGCGGATCTCGTCATCGGGCTGGCCCAGTACCACGGTGCGGGTGATGTCGCTGGTATAGCCGCCGGCGCGGCAGCCGCCGTCGAAGATGATCGGCGTACCCTCGACCAGATGCTGCGGTTTGTCCGAGCCGTGCGGGGAGGCGGTGTACTTGCCGATGTTGACGCTGGCGTCCCCGTTCAAGCCGGTGCGCGCGTAGGCCATTGCCAGCAGGCCGCTGATGTCCTGCTCGGTCATGCCGGGCTTCAAGGCCTTCCAAACGGCTTCATACACCGCCAGCGTGGCTTCGTTGGCAAGTTTCATCAAGGCCAGCTCGGCCGCGCTCTTGACCCGACGGCAACCGGATACCACCGGCCATGCCGGTACCACCTTGGCTTGCGGCAGCGCATCCGCAATGCCTTTGGCGCGGAAGTAGGGCACGGCTTCTTCCATGCCCAGCGTGCCGGTGGCATGGCCCATGTCACGCAGCACCTTGGCGACCAGGGCGTAGGGGTCTTCGTCTTCCTGCCAGCCGCGCACATCGTTGCCGAGCTTGATCTGCTCCAGCGTGCGCACGCGCTCGAATTCCGGTGTCACGTAGACCGGCTCGCCCTTGCGCGGCAAGATCACACCAGTGAGGCGTTCGCTGTCCCACCAGCGCATGCCGGTGAAATAGGTCAGCGAGCTGCCGGCACCAATGAACACCGCATCGATGCCGTGCTCGGCCATCAAGCGCTGGGCCTTGGCCACGCGCGCTATGCGCTCGTCGTTGCCGATCGGCACCACCTGCGTGGCGACCGATTTCAGCGCACGCATCGATTCGGGTAGAGCGTTATCGGAATTGGCTGCGGCCTGCGCCGACGCGATCTGCGACAAAGGCAGCGCCGCGGCGCCGGCGATCAGCGAACTGCGCAGGAAGTTGCGGCGAGCGGGATTGGTGTTGTCGTGTTGCATGGATGCTCTCTCGGAAGATCAAAGGGCTGGTCAAAGCCAGCCGGAACGTTTGAACAGGCGGTACAGCACCACGCAGATCACGCCGACGCCGAGCATCAGCAGCGGATAGGCAAAGCGTCCGGCCAGTTCCGGCATATGCGCGAAGTTCATGCCGTACCAGCTGGTGACCAGGGTTGGTGCGGCTAACAGCGCGGCCCAGGCACCGAGCTGCTTGACCGTCTCGCCTTGGGCCAGCGTCACCAGCGACAGGTTGACGCTCAGTGCGGTGCCCAGCATTTCGCGCAAGGTGTCGATGGCGTCGTTTACGCGGGCGGCATGGTCCTGCACGTCGCGCAGATAAAGCCGGACTTCCTCGTTGATCAGCTGGGCCTGGTTGCGTTGCAGCTGCGCCAACGCGTCCTGCAGTGGCGCGACCGCCAGCCGCATCTTGTTGAGCTCGCGCTTGAGTTCGTACAGGCGGATCACCGTGCGCCGCTCATAGGTGTCGGCGAAGATGTTTTTTTCCAGCAGGTCCAGGGTGTCGCGGAAGCTGTCGGTGATCGGCAGGTAGTGATCCACCACCGCATCCAGCACCGAGTACAGGCAGAACGAGGGGCCCATCGCCAGCAGTTCCGGCTCCTGCTCCAGCCGCGCGCGCACCGGCGCATACGACAGCGATGCGCCGTGACGCACCGTCACCAGGAAGCGCGGGCCGAGGAAGGCATGGGTTTCGCCGTAGCGGATGCGCTCATCCACGACCTGGGCGGTGTGCACCACTACGAACAGCGAGTTGCCGTAGGTTTCGATCTTGGGCCGCTGGTGCGCCTTGCGGGTGTCCTCGATCGCCAGTGGATGCAGGTCGAACTCTTCCTGCACCTTGTCCAGGATGGCGTCGCTGGGCTCGTACAGGCCGACCCAGACGAAGCCCTTGGCGTCATCGGCAAGTACGTCGCTGATGCTGTCCAGGTCCAATGGACGCTGCGTGCCGTCGGCGCCGTACCAGGTGCAATTGATCACACAGGCCGGATTGGCCTGGACTTGAGTTGGAGTGATGCCGGTAGTCATCCCGGCATCGTGCCTCAGCTGGCCGGTGACGCCAAGCTGCGGCGCGCCAGCAGGAATGCCAATGCAACATGGATTGGCAGCAGCAGGACGATCCATTGCATGTTGAACTGCGCCTGCAGCGACAACCAATGCAGCGGCAACGCAAGCAGCGCAATGCCGGTCAGCGACCACAGGATGACCCGGAACCAGGCGCGCGGCTGGCGGCCACGCAACAGGCTCCACGCGCCGGGAAGCAGCAGCAAGGCCAGCGGGTTGAGCAGCAACAGGTTGCGGTTGGCCCAGGCGGCCTGGTGTTCGCTGAAACCCCACAGGAAGGTCAGCAGGCCACCGGCAACAGCACAGAACAGCCAGAACGGCAGTGCGAACCCGCCGATCAGGCGCGGCTTACGGCGAGCGGCGCACAGCGCCGCGGCAACGGCCAGCCCGACCAGCATCCACGGCCACCAGGAGCGCTGTTTTTCTTTTGGCTCGGGCGGCAGCCGTTGCGGCAGCAGCTCTTGTTCGGCCTGCACCAGCGGCCGACCTTCGCTGTTGCGTACTTCGCGCAGGCTGTCAGCCAGCCGCATCGGCACGAAGGCTTCCTGCCAGCGCGACAGTGGCTGGTCGGCATTTGGACCAAGTCCGATGTCAAAGCCAAGCCACATCCACGGCGAAGGCGAAGCCAGCCGCACCGACTCACTGCGGTAGCTGTTGCCACGCGAGCGGCCGGCCAGCTGTGATTGCAGGGCGCCACCCATAGCCTGATCAAGGCTGTCGCGCACCATGGTGGCGCAGTTGGCGGTGAAGTAGTCGTAGCGGTAGCGCGCGTTCTCGGGCTTGGCCCGCTCGGCCAGGGCATCGGCCAGCGCCTGCGCCTGCGCGTGTGGCAGGTCCAGCCATTGGATGTTTGCGCCGCGGCCGACGCTCTCGTATTGCGCCAGGTCCTGTTCCAGCGGCAGGGCGACCAGGTAATACATCATCTTGCCGCGCACGAAGTTGCCGATGAAATCCGGCTCGGACGGATCGAAGAAGCCAAAGTTGTACGACGTTGCCTGCCCCGTGGTCGGGTCCAGCACCACCAGTGCGTCATGGCCGAAGCGCTCGAAGAACACTTCGCCCGGCAGCATGGTCACCACGCCGATGCGCGGTGCCGGGTTAGGGCTGGTTTCGCTGGTTTGGTTGGCGACGGGTTGTGCGCTGCTGGCCATCGCGGCCAGCAGCAGGAACAACGACGCGAACGCGGACAGCAGCCGCGGCAGGCGCAGGGTGATCAATCTTCGTCCTGGGTTTCTGGCGGCAGCACGGTGACGTGGAAAGCCTGCACGCGACGCGCGTCGGCCTTGGCCACGCGGAACACGAAGCGCTCCAGGGTCAGCTCGTCGCCGATCTCCGGCAGGTGGCCGGTGGCTTCGGTGACCAGCCCGCCGATGGTGTCGTAGTCATCATCGGAGAAGTTGGCGCCGAAGCGCTCGTTGAAATCGCCGATGGTGGTCAATGCGTCCACCACGTAGCGGCCATCGGCGAGGATGGCGATCTGCGAGGTGTGGTCCTCGGTCTCGTCGTGCTCGTCGTCGATCTGGCCGACGATCTGTTCCAGCACGTCCTCGATGGTGACCAGGCCGGCGACACCGCCGTACTCATCGACCACGATGGCCATGTGGTTGCGCGAGAGCCGGAACTCCTTGAGCAGCACATTGAGCTTCTTCGATTCGGGGATCAGCACCGCCGGACGCAGCAGCTCGCGCACGCTGGCGTGGCTGTTGTCGGCGACCACGCCGCGCAGCAGGTCCTTGGCCAGCAGGATGCCAAGGATGTCGTCCTTGTTCTCACCGTGCACCGGGAAGCGCGAATGGCCGGAATCGACCACCTGCTTCATCAGCTCGATGAAGGGGCATTCGACGGGCAGGGACACCATGTGCGAGCGCGGGATCATCACGTCGCCGACGGTCAGCTCGGCCACCGAAATGGCGCCTTCCATCATCCGCAGGGTGTCTGCGGCGATCAGGCCGTCCTGCTGTGCCGTCTGCAGGAGTGCCACCAGCTCGTCGCGGGTGTGGGGTTCGCTGGAGAACGCCGAACCCAGGCGCTCCAGCCAGCTGCGTTTCTTCTCGCCGTTTTCCGGCGAGGTACTACTGTCGTCTTCAGACATCTCTTGGTTTGACTGCACCCGGTACACCGGGCGGTAAGCAAGTCTAGCAGGATGTCCGCGCCCGTCTGTTCAAGCGGCGGGCAGGTTGGGGGTCTGCACGCTGGGAGCTGGCGGCGGGGCATCGGTCGGACTGTCTGCCGGCGCGGGTGGCGTTTCCTCCTCGGCAGGCAGGTCCAGGCTGTAGGTACAGCCGACCAGGGTCTTGCCCGGGTGGGATTTGACCGTGGACACGCCCAGGATCACCGATTCGATCAGCGCCTCGCCGGTTTTGGCGTCGTTGACGTCGCGGCTGACCAGCTCCCGCCCGGCCATGAACTTGTCCGGGGCGTCGTAGCCGGTTTCCAGCTCCAGCTGTCTGGCCAGCGGGCGCGGGTCCGGCATGTCGAGGATGGCGATGATGGTGCCGCCGGCCATGGCGATATGGTCGGCGCTATGCCCGAACACCGTGATCGGGGTATTCAACATGTACTCGGCCATGAACAGGTTGCCCTGCGGCAAGGGACGCCAGCCCAGGGTTACCGCCTTCAGCGGGTCATTGGCGATGGGTTTCAGCGCGGAGAATTCACTGACGCTCTGCCGGCATTCGATCAGGGCGGGCAGGTCGATGGCGGGCTGGGCTTGGGCCGAACCGGCGGCAATAAGCAGGAGTGGCAGCAGGCAGGTTGAGCGCACGGCATTCGTTCGATGAAGTCTTGGCGCCGATGATAGCGATATCGCGATGGCACGGAGCTGTCTTGCAGGAGCGGCCTAAGCCGCGAAGCTGGCATTCCTTGAGGGCCTGGAATGGACACAATCAGAAGGTGTGTCTGCTTCGCGGCTTACGCCGTTCCTACAACCCTGCGGCCTATCAATCTATCGGGAAAGCGCCTGCCGAGCATGGCTCGGCACTACAGGTGCCGCTTTTGGCGTTAGCCCTTCTCCCGCTTGCGGGAGAAGGGTTGGGATGAGGGGGGCTTTTGATCTTGCCGGGAAAGCCCCTGCCGAGCGTGGCTCGGCACTACATGGGCATTTTCGGCCTTGGCGTTAGCCCTTCTCCCGCTTGCGGGAGAAGGGTTGGGATGAGGGGGCTTTTGATCTTGCCGGGAAAGCCCCTGCCGAGCATGGCTCGGCACTACGGCTGCTTTTTTATTGCTCGTTGGCGTAAGGATCCGCGATGCCCAGGTCGGCCAGGATCTCGCGTTCCAGCTGTTCCATGGCCTCGGCTTCCTTGTCGTCCTCATGGTCCCAGCCCAGCAGATGCAGCACGCCGTGCACGGTGAGATGGGCGTAGTGGGCGTTGAGCGCCTTGTCCTGTTCCCCGGCTTCGCGGGCAACCACCGGGGCACAGATCACCAGATCGCCGAGCAGCGGGAACTTCACACCCTTGGGCAGGCCTTCGGGCAATTCGGCCGGAAAGCTCAGCACATTGGTGGCGTAGTCCTTACCGCGGTAGTGGCGGTTCAGTGACTGACCTTCCTTGGCGTCGACCACGCGGATAGCCAGGTCGGCCTCGCGGATACGGCCCTTGAGGGCAGCAGCCACCCAGCGACGGAAGCTCACCGCTGCCGGCAGGCCGGCGCGGGGCAGGGCGTAGCTGACGGCTACATCAAGGCGGACAGGGCCCTTGGTCATTCGCTTGCTCCGGGTTTGACCTGCTGCAGATCGCGGCGGTCATAGGCGCTGACGATGCGGGCCACCAATGGATGGCGTACCACGTCGCGCGACTCAAAGAAGGTGAAGCTGACGCCGTCCACACCGCGCAGCACCTCGATGGCGTCGCGCAGGCCGGATTTGACGTGCTTGGGCAGGTCGGTCTGGGTCAGGTCGCCGGTGACGACAGCGGTCGAGCCGAAGCCAAGGCGGGTCAGGAACATCTTCATCTGTTCGATGGTGGTGTTCTGTGCCTCGTCCAGGATCACGAAGGCGTCATTGAGCGTGCGTCCGCGCATATAGGCCAGCGGGGCGATCTCGATGACATTCTTCTCCAGCAGCTTGGCCACCTTTTCAACGCCCAGCATTTCGTACAGGGCGTCGTAGAGCGGGCGCAGGTAGGGGTCAACCTTCTGGGTCAGGTCGCCGGGCAGGAAGCCCAGCTTCTCGCCGGCTTCCACCGCCGGGCGGACCAGGATCAGGCGCTGCACGCGTGACTCATTCAAGGCATCAACGGCCATTGCTACCGCCAGGAAGGTCTTGCCGGTGCCGGCAGGGCCAATGCCGAAGCTGATGTCGTGGGTGGCGATCTGGTGCAGGTAGCTGGCCTGGTTGAGGCCGCGGCCGCGCACCGTGCCGCGCTTTACCTTGATGGCTACTTCCTGCGCTTCGTAAGCCTGCTCGGTGACGTGATCCACGTTGGCGCGGTTCAAACGCAGATGGATGGCGTGGCTGTCGAAAACGGCTTCCGCCGCTTCCGCGTAGAGGGCCTTGAGCAGTTTTTCAGCTTCGAGCGCGGTCTTGCCCGGGCCGCTGACGCGGAAGACGTTGCCGCGGTTGGCAATCTCCACGCCCAGTTTGAGTTCTACCTGGCGCAGGTGCTCGTCGAATGGCCCGGCCAGATTGGCCAGCCGTTCGTTATCAACCGGGTCGAGAGTGAAGTCGCGATGCGTGGTGGTGGTCATGTTTACTGGCAGTTACTGGCCGGCGAAGCCGTGCCTTGGACCAAGGAAGGGTACCCCCGTGGCTTGCCGACCACCAGCGCGGGGCCGGCCGTCAGGGTTCTCCACAGCCGATGTGGATGCGGCGTGGGCCAAGCTGTGGATATCCCTGTCCAGCCCTTGCGGCATAAGCCTCTTGGCGGGTTGGTTAAAAAACCGCCACATTTGACGGTTTGCAGGTAACAAGTTGTCCACAATTTGTGTGGATCGATTCGGGATGAACATGTGGATAACCGCGCGCAGCCCAATAACGACGGGCTCCAAGTCGGTGTGGCGAATAAATGACCGCAGCGGCTGGGCAGCAGCAGAAATGAGCCGCGAGGGCTATCCATGGCATAGGCAAGCAGCGAGGGTATTCAAAGGCCAAAATGAGCAGCGACAGCTTTTCCCCTCTCCCGCATGCGGGAGAGGGGTAGGGGGTGAGGGCGCACCTGCTTCGGACTAGTGGACTTCGGTCCCAGCCGTCGCAGCTCACTGTCCGCAAGAAGCAGCTCCGCAGCCCGGCCCCCCTATCTCAATCCTGCGTAACCACTCGCCCACGCAAGGAGTTACTGAAGGCTTCGGTGATCAGCACATCCACAAATTGCCCGATCAGTCGCGAACTGGCTGGGAAGTTCACCGAACGCATGTTCTCGGTCTTGCCGGTCAGCTCGTTCGGGTCTTTGCGCGAGGGGCCTTCGACCAGCACGTTCTGCACCGTGCCGACCATGTTCGCGGAGATGCCAGCGGCATGCTCGTTGATCTGCGCCTGTAGGCGCGACAACCTGGCGTGCTTGTCGGCATCGCTGGTGGTGTCTTCCAGGTCGGCAGCCGGGGTACCCGGGCGGCGCGAATAGATGAAGGAGAAGCTCTGGTCGAAGCCCACGTCCTCGATCAGCTTCATGGTCTTCTCGAAATCGGCATCGGTTTCACCAGGGAAACCAACAATGAAGTCCGAGCTGATCGAGATGTCCGGGCGTACCGCGCGCAGCTTGCGGATCTTGGACTTGAACTCCAGCGCGGTATAGCCGCGCTTCATCGCGCTGAGTACGCGGTCGCTGCCGGCCTGTACCGGCAGGTGCAGGTAGTTGGCCAGTTTCGGCACGTCGCGGTAGGCGTCCACCAGCGAATCGCTGAATTCCAGCGGGTGTGAGGTGGTGAAACGGATGCGGCCAATGCCGTCGATTTCGGCAAGGGTGCGGATCAGCAGGCCGAGGTCGGCAATCTCGCCGTCGCCATAAGGGCCACGGTAGGCGTTGACGTTCTGGCCAAGCAGGTTGATCTCGCGCACGCCCTGTTCGGCCAACTGTGCACATTCAACCACCACGTCCTCGAACGGCCGGCTGACCTCGGTGCCACGGGTATACGGCACCACGCAGAACGAGCAGTACTTGGAGCAGCCTTCCATGATCGAGACGAAGGCCGACGGGCCTTCGGCACGCGGCTCGGGCATGCGGTCGAACTTCTCGATCTCGGGGAAGCTGATGTCCACCTGCGGCTTGTTCTGTTCGCGACGGGCGCGGATCAGCTCCGGCAGGCGATGCAGTGTCTGCGGGCCGAACACCAGGTCCACATAGGGCGCGCGCTTGACGATGGCTTCGCCTTCCTGCGAGGCCACGCAGCCGCCGACGCCGATGATGACGTCGCGGCCATTGGCCTTGAGCGCCTTCCAGCGGCCGAGCTGGCTGAACACCTTCTCCTGCGCCTTCTCGCGGATGGAGCAGGTGTTGACCAGCACCACGTCGGCTTCTTCGGGGTTGTCGGTCAGCTCCAGCCCTTCGGATGCGGCAAGCACGTCGGCCATCTTGGTCGAGTCGTACTCGTTCATCTGGCAACCGTGGGTCTTGATGTACAGCTTGCCGCGCGCGCCGCCGGCAACCGTCGGTCGCTGGCCGGGTAGTGGAATCAGTTCGGGTGTGGTCATTTCAACAGTAGGCACGGCGGAGCCGGCCGTGATCGGCAGGGGAGTTGCTGGCGTCCCGGGCATGGCGCTTATTCCAGACGGGTGGGCGGGCACGCAGCCGCTGGGGCTGCATTCGTAGCCGACTATTGTATCGGTCTGCCGGGCAAAGCACGAAAGCTGCTGCGTCAAATACTTGGCAAGCCCCGGCGAAGCTGGGAGACTCCCGCCCATGAAGGGGATTTTGGGGATCACCGGCATTCTCGCAGCAGCATTGGTCGCTTTGCCGGCCAGTGCCGGCACGCTGTACAAGTGTGTTGGTAGCGACGGAGTGCCCAATTACGTCAGCAAGCGCGTCAGTGGCGCGAGCTGCAGTGTGGTCAGCAATTACCGGCCGACCCGCGAGGCGCCGCGCTATGTGCCGCCTGCCCCGACGGCTGTCCCGGCACCTGTCGTGGCGCCGGTTGCCGCGGCTGCCACTCCAGCAGGCCCTGCCGCGGATAGCGGAAGTTCAACGGCAGTGGCGGCGCAGGCCGCGCCGACCGCCGTGCCGGCTACCCCGGCGCCAGCGCCGGTTTCACGCGCGCAGCGGGTGGTCAGCGGGCAGGTCTACTCTTATATGAAGGATGGGGTGCGTCACTACACCAGCAGCCGGCCGGCGCAGGTGGCCAACATCGGCGCGGTGCGCACCATTCAATACAGTTATATCGAGCGCTGCTTTGCCTGCGGCGTGAACTCCAGGGTCAATTTCGGCTCGGTGCGTTTGAATACTCAGGCCTACAGCACCGAGATCGCCTCGGCCGCGCGCGAGTTCGGTGTCGAGGAAGCGGTGGTCCGCGCCATCATCCACGCCGAGTCCGCCTTCAACCCGACTGCGCTCAGCCGGGCCGGCGCGCAGGGTCTGATGCAGCTGATGCCGCCCACGGCGCGTCGCTTCGGGGTGTCCGATTCCTATGACGCAGGCCAGAATATCCGCGGCGGCGTGCAATATCTGTCGTGGCTGCTGCGCCGCTTCAATGGCAATCTGACGCTGGCCGCAGCTGGCTACAACGCCGGCGAAGGTGCGGTGGATCGCCATGGTGGTGTGCCCCCGTACAAGGAAACCCAGTACTACGTGCAGCGCGTTGCACAGTTGGCCGACCGCTATCGTGGTGAGCTGGCCACGCGCCAGTAAACCGTCCTCCAGCGTTTCTGTTGCAGCAGGCCGTGACAAATATCGCGGACTGGTGTTTGATCGCGTTGTGTCAGCGTTAAGCGTTCCGCTACACTCCGGAACGATTCGATTCAGAGCGGGATGGCCCCCACCAGACCGCTGGCAGCCTCTAGCTACCTAATCAATATCGGAGTGCCGGATGGCAAACGATGGGGTAAATGATCCAGTCAACACCGGACGTCGGCGGTTTTTGACAGCGACCACAGCTGTGGTCGGGGCAGTCGGTGTTGGTTTCACCGCAGTTCCTTTCATCAAGTCCTGGAATCCCAGCGCCCGTGCCAAGCTGGCCGGTGCCCCGGTGACCGCCGACATCAGTGCTTTGCAGGAAGGCCAACGGCTGATCCTGGAATGGCGCGGCCAGCCGATCTGGATCGTCAAGCGATCCAAGGCCATCCTGCAGGCTTTGCCTACCCTGGATGCGCGGCTCAAGGATCCGGAGTCCGGCAACAAGGACCAGCAGCCGGCTTACGTGCTCAAGGCCAATCCCGAATTCCGCTCGATCAAGCCGGACGTGTCCGTGCTGGTCGGCTTGTGTACCCACCTGGGCTGTTCGCCGGAGATGGTTGCCGAGATCCGCCCCGAGCCCTACGACGCGCAGTGGAAGGGCGGCTATTTCTGCCCCTGCCACAAGTCGCGTTTCGACATGTCCGGACGCGTGTTCCAGGACGTGCCCGCGCCGATCAACCTGCTGGTGCCACCGCACCATTACGTGGATGACAACACCATCGTCATTGGCGTCGATCCGCAGGGGGCAGCCTGATCATGGCCGAGAACATCCTTACCCGCACCGTCAGTGGCGTCGCCAACTGGGTCAATGAGCGTGCCCCCGGCCTGATGCCGGTGTACCGCAAGCATGTCAGCGAGTACTACGCACCGAAGAACTTCAACTTCTGGTACTACTTCGGCTCGCTGGCGATGGTGATCCTGGTCAACCAGATCGTCACCGGCATCTTCCTGACCATGCACTTCAAGCCCAGTGCGGCGGAAGCGTTCGCGTCGGTCGAGTACATCATGCGCGACGTGGAGTGGGGCTGGCTGATCCGCTACATGCACAGCACCGGTGCCTCGCTGTTCTTCATCGTGGTCTACCTGCACATGTTCCGCGGGTTGATGTACGGCAGCTACAAGAAGCCGCGTGAGCTGGTGTGGATCCTGGGCATGCTGATCTACCTGGTGCTGATGGCCGAAGCCTTCATGGGCTACGTGCTGCCGTGGGGCCAGATGTCGTTCTGGGGCGCCAAGGTCATCATTTCCCTGTTCGGCGCGATCCCGGTGATCGGCAATGGCCTGACCGAGTGGATCATGGGCGACTACCTGCCCGGCGATGCCACGCTCAACCGTTTCTTCGCCCTGCACGTCATCGCCATGCCGCTGGTGCTGTTGTTGCTGGTGGTGCTGCATCTGGGCGCGTTGCACGAAGTGGGTTCCAACAACCCGGACGGCGTGGAGATCAAGAAGGGACCGAAGGGCAACCGCTGGTCTGCGACTGCGCCGACCGACGGCATTCCGTTCCATCCGTATTACACGGTCAAGGATCTGTTTGGCGTCTGCTTCCTGCTCACGCTGGCGGCATTCATCATCTTCTTCGCACCGGTATTCGGTGGTCTGTTCCTTGAGCACGACAACTTCACCGAGGCCAACCGGCTGGTGACGCCGGAGCACATCAAGCCAGTCTGGTACTACACGCCGTATTACGCGATGTTGCGGGTTATTCCGAACAAGCTCGGCGGCGTGATCGTGATGTTCTCGGCTATCGCCATCCTGTTCCTGGTGCCGTGGCTGGACAAGGCCAAGGTCAAGTCGGTGCGCTACCGCGGCCCTATCTCCAAGCTGATGCTCGGCATCCTGGTGGTGTGCTTCGTGTGGCTGGGCGTGATTGGTTCCGGCCCGGGTACGGCGATCTGGGAGACCTGGGTGGGCCGAGTACTTACCTTCCTGTACTTCGCCTTCTTCATCACCATGCCGCTGTGGACCAAGATCGACAGCAGCAAGCAGGTACCGGACCGGGTGACCACGCATGACTGACAAATGGATTGTGCGGTTGGCGATGGCTGCCGCGATGCTGTTCTGTGTGCCGGCGTTTGCCGCCGGTGGTGGCAAGCTGATGCAGGCGGGCAATGACCTGGGCGACCAGGCCTCCTTGCAACGCGGTGCGCAGGCTTACATGAGCTATTGCTCGGGCTGCCATTCACTCAAGTATCTGCGTTATTCGCGGATGGGTGAGGACCTTGGCCTGACCGAGCAGCAGGTGATGGATAACCTGAACTTCACCGGTGCTGCCTACGGCGAGCAGATCCAGGTGGCGATGCCGCATGACGAGGCGACCAAGTGGTTCGGCAAGATGCCGCCGGACCTCAGTCTGATCTCGCGGGTGCGTGGCAGCGATTGGGTCTACAGCTATCTCAAGTCGTTCTACGTGGACGAATCGCGGCCGTTGGGTTGGAACAACAGCGTGTTCCCGAATGCGTCCATGCCCAACCCGCTGTGGGAGCTGCAGGGCATGCAGCATGCAATCCATGGCAAGGCCGAGCAGGAGGGCATTGATCCGCCGGTAGTGGGTTTCAAGCTCGCGTCGCCGGGGAAAGTGGATGCGCGGGCGTATGACCAGACGGTCCGCGACATCACCAATTTCCTGGAATACGCCGGCGAGCCGGCCGCGCTGAAGCGGCAGAGTCTGGGGGTCTGGGTGGTGTTGTTCCTGGCCCTGCTTACGTTCCTGGCCTATCTGGTCAAGACCGAGTACTGGAAAGACGTGCATTGAGGTGGGTGCTGGCCCGGGACTGTGCGCAGGGGGCCTTGGCAACTGCGCCTGTGGCTTGGCACACTCGGGTAACCGTGGTCACTGTCGGCAATGTGCTGACGGGGCCGTAAGGTTGGCGGAATCCAACCGATGGAGAGCCTTTGATGGCGGCGAGTGTGCGTATGCGTAATACCCTGACTTTGTTCTCTGCAAACGACGATGCCCTGTGTCATCGGGTGCGGTTGGTGTTGGCGGCCAAGGGCGTGACTTACGATCTGGTGCCGGTCGATGCGCAGAACCCGCCGGAAGACCTGATCGACCTGAATCCGTACCACTCCGTGCCGACCCTGGTTGAGCGCGAGCTGGTGCTGTATGCGGCCTCGGTGGTGAGTGAATATCTGGACGAGCGCTATCCGCACCCGCCGTTGATGCCGGTTGACCCGCTGTCGCGGGCGCGTCTGCGTCTGGCGATGCTGCGCATCGAGCATGACTGGGTGCCGCAGGTGCAGGCTATTCAGATGGGCAACAAGACCCAGGCCGAGGCGGGACGCAAGCGGTTGAAGGAACTTGTGGCGCAGTCGGTGCCGTTGTTCAAGGCCTCGAAGTTCTTCCTCAACCCGGAAATGAGCCTGGCCGACTGTGCGATCGCACCGATCCTGTGGCGCCTGGAGTCACTGGGAGTTGCGCTGCCGAAGGACGGCAAGCCGATCGAGGACTATTGCAATCGCATCTTCCGTCATCCCGGTTTCGTCCGTAGCCTGACCGATCAGGAGAAGAAGTTGCGCGAGCTGCCGGGCTGAGGCACTGATTGGCTGTATCTGAACTTATCGATCACCGCCCCCGGGCGGTGATCGTGCTTCAATGCCGCGTACACTTGTGACATGACTGAAGAAACTTTCCGGATGAGCAGCCATCGCCCGTATCTGCTGCGGGCGCTGGTGGAGTGGATCAACGACAACGGCATGACGCCGCACGTGATGGTCGATGCCGGCGTGCCCGGCGTGCAGGTGCCGAGCAGCGCGGTCAAGGAAGAGCGGGTCGTGCTCAACATCGCCGAGCGGGCGGTTGTTGGCCTGCATATCGACAATGACGCGGTGAGCTTCACCGCGCGGTTTTCCGGAACCAGTTTCCCGGTGTACGTGCCGATCTCTGCCGTGCTGGCGGTGTACGCACGCGAGACCGGGCAGGGCATGGCCTTGCCGGATGACATTCCGGGCACCGAGACCACGCCGGACGATGACGATACGCCGCCGACCGATCCGCCAGAGCGTCCGCAGCCGACAGCAAAGCGCCCGTTCCTGCGGGTAGTCAAATAAATCCACCGCCGCCGCAAGGCGGCGGTTTTGTTTTCGGGCTTTATGTAGGGCCAAGCCATGCTCGGCTGGGGCCGCAGGCAGGTTTTGTAGGACCGGCGTCAGCCGCGAAGCCGGTGAGCCGCCAGATTGCAGGCATTCGGTAACTTCGAGGGTGTCGGCTCCGCGGCTGACGCCGCTCCTGCAAGGTGCATGCTTGCCTGCCAGGCAGGTTGATAAGGCCTCTGCCGAGCGTGGCTCGGCACTACCTGGTTGGGTGTGCTGGCAAGGCCTCTGCCGAGCATGGCTCGGCACTACAGGTTACAGGTTGGATCAGATGTCTTCGGCTTCTTCGGTGCTTTTGCGCAGGCGGCCGATCTGGGCGGCTGCGGGACCGCTGAAGGAGATCAACTCGCGGCCGCGCAGGACCATGCGGCCGGTGTGGCGATCCTGGCCGTCGTAGGAGTAGTCGAAGCGGAAGCTGCGCTCGAAACCCAGCCAGCCATTGGGTAGGCGGCATAGGCGCAGGCCGGTGCTGTGCACGCTCTGGTCCAGCCATTGCACGTCGGCAGCGCGGCAGGCGTTACGGCCCAGTTCGGTGGCGCGGTCGGCAGCGGCGCGGGAGCGGTCCCAGAACGCAAAGCCGATCGCGCCGACAATCATCAGGATAAGAAGGGTAGGCATGCAGCCACTTTAGGCGATCCGCTCACCTGTGCGCAGCCTTTCTGTCGGTTACGGGCGCTTGCGCGTCCGCAGGCCTCAACGGCTGACTGGCGCGGTGGGAATGGGTTCGTCTGGCGGCGGTGGCAAGGGCGCAGTGGAGTTAAATGCCGGCGTTGGCGCGGTTGCGGTCAGTTTGAGCAGCGCCGCCCAGTCCTGTCGGTTGAGGTTGCACTCTTCCTCCTGGCCCGGCGAGCAGCTGGCTTCTACCGGTGAGCTGGAGGCCTGCGTGGTGGTCTTCGGCAGTTCAAGTAGACCGGTGCGGTCGAGCATGAGCTTGCGCATCACCACCGAGTTGGCAACGTTGCCGCCGATCAGATACAGCGTGCGGTCGCCGCCCATGTTGGCGCTGACCACGATCTCGCAATGCGACTTCCAGTTGCCAGCGCGACCGCTGCCCAGGGCCTGTACAAGCCCGGCGTAGTTCAAGGTGCTGCTGCGGTCGCGCAGGAAGCAGAGCATGTCGCCCGGTGCGGGCTTTTCGCTCGCAGGATCGGCGAGCCGGTACGGCATACCGTTGCTGCCGCCCTGATAGGCGGCGCGGATGTAGTCGATATGGCGCGGCGAGCGGGTAAAGCCAGGTACGGCGGCGCGCATCATTACCCAGGAAATGAAGGCGGCCGACCAGGGGTTGTCGATCAGAAATGCGCGGCAATCACTGTCGGTGTAGCGGTTGCCGGCAGGCTGTGCACAGCTGCTGGCGCCGGCAATGGCGCCCATCGGCCCCAGCGTGCCGCTGTCGCGCCAGTAGCCGACCACGCGCTGCCAGGCGATAAGGCCGTTGTCGGCGAGGTGGTCGTTTTCGGCCTCGGTGACGCCAAGGCTGGCGATGCGGCCATCACGATCGATGAAAGGGCGGTACCAAAGCCGGTGTTCGCCACAGGCGGCTGCGACCACGGCCTTGGCGGCTTCGCTTACCCCATAGCGCGGCGGGATATCGCAGGCTTCCGCTGCCATCGCGGGCAGCGCAGGGAGCAGCAATGTCAGGCCGCACAACAGGTATCGATATGCCACAGCAGGCTCCGCTAAGGATGTTGGGGGAAGTGTCGCAGCCGGCAACGTGTGCGTACCGTGAGTCAACCCGGCGGTGGGCCCAGCTTCAATGACAGATCGATGGCCAGCACGTGCTTGGTCAGGCCGCCAATGGAAATGCAGTCCACGCCGTCTTCGGCGATGGCGCGCAAGGTGGTCATGTCGACGCTGCCGGAGACTTCCAGCGGAATCCGCCCGGCGGTGGTGCGCACGGCATCGCGGCGCATCGCTGCGCTGAAGTCGTCGATCAGGATGCGTTCGCAACCGACCGCCAGAGCTTCCTGCAGCTGCTGCAGGTCTTCCACCTCGACTACCAGTGGCAACTGCGGTTGCTGGGCGCGGGCGGCGTGTACGGCAGCGGTCAAGGAGCCGGCGGCGCGGATGTGGTTTTCCTTCAGCATCACCGTATCGAACAGGCCGATGCGATGGTTGTCGCCGCCGCCGCAGCGCACCGCGTACTTCTGCGCCAGGCGCAGGCCGGGCAGGGTCTTGCGGGTGTCGAGGATGCGTGCCTTGGTACCTGCCACCGCCGCGACGTAGCGCGCGGTGATGGTGGCGGTGCCGGACAGGGTCTGCAGGAAGTTGAGCGAGGTGCGCTCGGCGCTGACCAGGCTGCGGCTGCGCCCGCTCAGGGTTGCCAGCACCGTGCCGGCGCTGACGTGGTCGCCTTCCAGTACCCGCCAATCGATCCGGACCTGTGGGTCCAGTGCACGATGGGTGGCGTCGAACCAGGGGCGGCCGGCGATCACCGCATCCTGCTTGCACAGCAGGTAGGCAACGTCGGCGGCATCGGGCAACAGCGCGGCGGTGACATCGCCGCTGCCGATGTCCTCGGCCAGGGCGCGGGTGACATCGGCGTCAATCTGTTCCTGCGGCGGGGCCAGCGGCGGGTGCGGCAGCATTATTTGGCCGGGAAGTCGGTGATCTGGGCGGTGGCGATGGCTTCATCGGCCAGCAGCACCGGGATGCCGTCATCGACGCGGAAGATCTGCTTGCGGTCGCCGGTGACCAAGGCTTCGCGCAGCGGCTGGGCCTGTGGGCTACCGTCGGCGCGGGTCACGCTGCCGCTGCCGATGGCGCGGTTGAGGGCTTCCAGGCCAGCGCTTTCCAGCAGGAACAGCGGTTGGCGGGTATCGGGGGAGACGAGCAGGTCGAGCAGTTTGCGGTCCATCAGTTCGTGGTCTTGCTGGGAAGACGGCTAGAATACGTCTTTGCAGCAGGTGACGGCCAATGACCCCCAACCACCCCGCGCCGCTAGTCGGCATCGTGATGGGTTCCCGCTCAGACTGGGAAACCATGCAGCACGCCGCCCAGAAGCTTGATGCTTTGGGCGTTCCGTATGAAGTGAAGGTAGTTTCAGCGCACCGGACCCCGGATGTGTTGTTCAGCTATGCCGAGCAGGCCGGCCCGCGTGGTCTGCGCGCAATCATCGGTGGAGCAGGCGGCGCGGCCCATCTGCCGGGCATGCTGGCCGCCAAGACCGCGGTGCCGGTGCTGGGCGTACCGGTGCAGTCCAAGGCGCTCAACGGCATGGACTCGCTGCTGTCGATCGTGCAGATGCCGGCCGGTATCCCGGTGGCAACCTTTGCCATCGGCAATGCGGGTGCATCCAATGCGGCCCTGTTCGCCGCAGCCATGCTGGCGGCCGAGCAGCCGCAGATCGGTGTTGCGCTGGAAGCCTTCCGCGCCCGCCAGACCGAAGATGTGATGGCTGCGGACGATCCGCGCCAATGATCACGGTTGGCATTCTCGGTGGCGGGCAGCTGGCCCGCATGATGGCGCTGGCGGGAGCTCCGCTGGGCCTGCGTTTCGTGGTGTTCGATCCGGCTGCCGATGCCTGTGCAGGGCACGTGGCGCCGTTGCAGGTGGGCAACTTCGATGACACCGAGGCGCTGGCTGCGTTTGCCGCCAAGGTCGACGTCATTACCTTCGATTTCGAAAATGTGCCTGCTGCCAGCGCGCATTGGCTGGCCGAGCGCAAGCCGGTATTCCCGAATCCGGCCGCCCTGGCGGTAGCGCAGGATCGGCTCAGCGAGAAGACCCTTTTCCAGGAACTGGGCATCGCGCTGCCGGCCTTTGCCGATATCCGCAGCCGCGATGAACTGGCCGCCAAGGCTGCCGAATTCGGCATGCCATGCATCCTCAAGACGCGGCGGCTGGGCTACGACGGCAAGGGCCAGTTCCGCATCCGCGAAACATCCGATATCGATGCTGCCTGGCAGGCGCTGGGCGCGCAGGTCGACAAGACCGGGCTGATACTCGAAGGTTTTGTGGCGTTCGAGCGCGAAGTCAGCGTGGTTGCAGTGCGCGGCCGCGATGGCGAGTTCCGCGCCTGGCCGCTGACCACCAACTGGCATGTGGATGGGGTGCTGTCGGCCAGTCTGGCGCCGGCTTCGTTGTCTGACGAGCAGCAGGCAACCGCGATTGCCTATGCGCGCCGTGTTGCTGAGCGTCTGGACTACGTTGGCGTATTCGCGCTGGAGCTGTTCTGCCGCGGTGATGCCTTGCTGGCCAACGAAATGGCCCCGCGCGTACACAACTCCGGCCATTGGACCAGCGACGGCGCCGAGACCTCGCAGTTCGAAAACCACATCCGTGCCGTGCTTGGCTTGCCCTTGGGCGATACCCGCATGCTGGGCCACGCCTGCATGCTGAACTGGCTGGGGCAGATGCCCGACGCCAAAGCGGTTCTCGCCGAGCCCGCCGGTCATTGGCATGACTACGGCAAGCAGGCCCGCGAGGGCCGCAAGGTCGGTCACGCCAACCTGCGCGACGATGCTCCTGCCGCGCTGGCCGATGCATTGCAGCGCGTTGGCGAGGCCTTGGGTCGCCAGCAGCAGGTGGCACCGGTGGTGGAAACCCTGCGCCGCCGCGTGACGGCGAACTAATCATTGCCGGAGTAGGGTTCTCCAATCCCAACTGGAGAACCCGCCATGCTCGACTGGAATGACTACCGGCGTGAATTGAAGGGCCGTATTGGCGAGCTCGGCAAGCTCTCGCCGGACACGCTCAAGGGCTATATCACCTTGAGTGGCGCGGGTGCGCAGACCAACCACCTGGACGCCAAGACCCGCGAGCTCATCGCGTTGGCGGTGGCAGTGACCACGCGCTGCGATGGTTGCATCACCACCCATGTGGACGCTGCCTTGAAACAGGGCGCCAGCCGCGAGGAGATTGCCGAGGCGCTGGGTGTGGCTGTGGCGCTGAATGCCGGCGCGGCGCTGGTGTACTCGGCGCGGGTGCTGGATGCGGTGGCTGCGCACGAGTGAGGTGGGTGATGCTTCTGGCTCTCTCGGAAAACTTCCAGATCGTCATTCCCGCCTGCGCGGGATTGACGGCTTAGAGCCGAAGCCGAAGCACTGGATGTGTCCAGTTGCGGCCGAACATGTTCGCGCCAGCATTGGCTCTCAGCGCAGCTGCGCCCCGACAAAATCCCAGTTCACCAGTTTCCAGAACGCCTGCAGAAAACGCGCGCGGTCATTCTGGTAGTCCAGGTAATACGCGTGTTCCCATACATCGCAGACCAGCAGCGGCGTGCTGTCGCCGGTCAACGGGGTGTTGGCGTTGCGGGTGCTGACGATGGCCAGCTTCCCGTCCGGGTGCTGTACCAGCCAGATCCAGCCCGAACCGAACATGCTCAAAGCCGCGCGGGTGAACTCCTCGCGCAGTCTGTGCACGTCGCCAAACTGGCGATTGATGTGCTCGGCCAACGCTCCGTGCGGGTCGCCGCCTGCGCGTGGGTGCAGGCATTGCCAGAAAAAGTCGTGGTTCCAGGCCTGCGCCGCGGCCTGGAACAGGCTGCCCTGGCTGTTGCGCACGATATCTTCCAGCGGCAAGGCGTCCAGCTCGGTGCCGGCAATCCGTGCGTTGACCGTATCCACGTAGCCGCGGTGGTGCCTGCCGTGATGCAGGTCCAGGGTTTCGGCTGAGATATGCGGTTGCAGCGCGGTACGGGCGTAGGGCAGTTCAGGAAGTTGGACGGGCATCGGAGATTCTTTTCGGGGCAGGGCGCCGGGAGTTGGCCGGCTCGGCTTACAATGGTCAACCACGGGAAAGTCTATCCGACCAGGACGGGCCGTTCTTTCGCAGTAGGGAGAATTCGAATGCCGGTGATGGAACAAATCCAGGCTGAGGTGGAGCAACACCCCCTCGTCCTGTTCATGAAGGGTACGCCGCAGTACCCGATGTGCGGCTTTTCCAGCCGCGCGGTACAGGCCTTGCTGGCTGCCGGTGCGATCAACCTGCGTACCGTCAATCTGCTGGAGTTCCCGGAAGTGCGGGCCAATCTGGCGCGCTACTCGAATCTGGCGACCTTTCCGCAGTTTTTCATGCACGGCGAGCTGATTGGCGGCTGCGACATCATCCTGGAGCTGCTGGAGTCCGGTGAGCTGAAGCGTATTGTTGCCGAGGCCGGGCAAGCGTGAGTGCCCAACCTCGGGGGAGCGAGGGCGCCGATCTTGCCGGTCGGGTAATTCTCATAGCGGGCGCGGCCGGCGGTTTGGGCGCAGCGGCGACCCGGGCCTGCACCGAAGCCGGGGCGACGGTTGTGATGCTGGGCCGCAAGGTGGCCAAGCTCAATCGGGTCTACGACAGCGCGGCACAGCTGGGCCCCGAGCCACTGCTGTATCCGTTGGATCTTGAGGGTGCCAGCCCGGATGACTACGCAGCCTTGGCTGAGCGCTTGGCATCTGAAGTAGGGCGGCTGGATGGCGTGCTGCATTGTGCGGCCGACTTTGCCGGGCTGACCCCGTTCGTCAGCGCTGATCCTGCGGCCTTCGCCCGTGCCATTCACGTCAACCTGACCGCGCGTGCCTGGTTGACCCAGGCCTGCCTGCCGCTGCTGCGGCAACAGCGCGATGCTGCCGTGGTGTTTGCACTGGATGATCCGCGGCGGGTTGGCCAGGCGTATTGGGGCGGCTACGGGGTGGCCCAGTACGGGCTGCGCGGGCTGATCGAGAGCCTGCACCACGAGCTGCAGAATGGCCCGGTCCGCGTATCGGGGCTGCAGCCGGGGCCGATGCGTACCGGTTTGCGGGCACGCGCCTATACCCATGAGGAAGATGCCGCGCCGGTTGATCCGGCCAGTTACGCCGCCGCCTGCGTGCAGGTGCTCGCCGCCAGTGGCGTGCAATGGCGTGGAAAGGTGCTGGATCTGGCTCCGTGACGATCCTTTCGGCGGCCCTGCTGCTGTTTCTGATCCTGGACCCGCTGGGCAATATTCCCGTATTCCTTAGCCTACTTAAGCCACTGACGCCCCGCCGTCAGCGGGTGGTGCTGGTGCGTGAGCTGCTGATCGCGCTGGCCGTGCTGATGGCCTTCCTGTGGGGCGGCAAGTACGCACTGGAGCTGATGCACCTGCGGCAGGAGTCGGTCGCCATTGCCGGTGGCATCGTGCTGTTCCTGATCGGCATCCGCATGATCTTCCCGCGGCCGGAAGGCCTGATGGGCGCGGTGCCGGATGGGGAGCCTTTCATCGTGCCGATGGCGATCCCGCTGGTGGCCGGGCCTTCCGGCATGGCCGCGGTGATGCTGATGGGCAGCAATGAGCCGGAGCGGCTGGGCGACTGGAGCCTGGCGCTGCTGCTGGCCTGGGGCGGCACGGCCGCGATCCTGATGTCGGCAACCCTTCTGTACAAACTGCTGGGCGCCCGGGCCTTGACCGCCTTGGAGCGACTTATGGGTATGCTATTGGTCGCAATATCGGTACAGATGCTGCTGGATGGTCTGGGGACCTATCTGGCGTCAATGCGCTAACTGCTTGATCTGCCGTAGGGGAAACTGCGGCAACGCAACATGGCTGTCTTCTTGCGGTCATAAATTGTCATTACCGTGTTAACCTTATCTTAACCGTTGCGGCTGAAACCGCCTCGGAAGGGACCCCCAAGATTCAAGACGATCAGGCGCCCGGTTGACCCCGGGGCTGATGGATCGCGCTTTTTTTCAATCGCCAACTCGTTTCGAGGCTACCCACCCATGAATCATCCGCGTATCAAGATGTCCAAGCTTGCACTTGGTCTTGTCGTCGCACTTGCGGCTGCTCCGGCGTTCGCACAGAACACCTCTGCCGGCGTCGGCGGCCAGGTCACCAACAACGGCGGCCAGCCGGTTGCTGGTGCTGAAGTCACCATCACCCACGTCGAGTCGGGCACGGTCAGCCGTGCGACCACCGATGCGTCTGGTCGTTACAACGCACGCGGTCTGCGCGTGGGTGGCCCGTACACCGTCACCATCAACAAGTCCGGTGAGGGCACCAAGACCGAAGAGGGCGTCTACCTGAGCCTGAGCCAGACCAATACCGTCAACGGTACCTTGGGCGGTGACCTTGCCGCGACCAACCTGGAAGCCGTGCAGGTCATGGCTGTCGGCGGTGGTTCGGACGTGTTCAGCGCGAACAAGATGGGTGCCGGTACCTCGGTGTCGCAGCAGCAGATCGAAGCGCTGCCGTCGATCAACCGCAACATCCAGGATTACGTGCGTCTTGATCCGCGCATCAGCCAGAGCGACAAGTCGCGTGGCGAGCTGACCGTTGGTGGCCAGAACCCGCGTTTCAACGCCATCCGCATCGACGGCATCAACACCAGCGACACCTTCGGCCTGGAATCCAATGGCTTCCCGACCATGCGTCAGCCGGTCTCGATGGATGCCATCGAAGCCATCAACATCGACGTGTCCAACTACGACACCACCATCACCGGCGCTACCGGCGCAGTGGTCGATGCAGTGACGAAGTCGGGTACCAATGAGTTCCACGGCTCGGTCTACGGCACCTACCGTGATAAGGACATGGTGGGTGATCACCCGGTCACCGACGCCAAGTTCACCGGTTTTGAAGACGAGAAGACCTGGGGCGCTACCTTCGGCGGCCCGATCATCAAGGACAAGCTGTTCTTCTTCGCCAACTACGAGAAGTACGAGCGCAGCCGCGCCGCCCAGTCCTACGGCCCGATTGGTTCCAACGCCACCAACGTGGTAAACATCGATCCGGCCTTCATCGCTGAAGCACAGAAGATTGCAAAAGACGTCTACGGCGTCGATATCGGCACCCTCGACGCACCTGCTGAAACCAAGCAGGAAGTGGAAGAGTACGCCGTCAAGCTGGACTGGAACATCAACGACGACCACCGCGTCTCGGCACGTTTCTCCAAGCTGGAACAGGTTGATCCGAATCTGGTCGGCAGCAGCCGTTCCACCTCCTACGGTGGCCACGGTATGTCCGCTATCGGTCCGGCGCTGGGCCTGAGCAGCCGCTGGTACGACATCAACAAGGAAGTGAAGACCAACGTCATCCAGTTGTTCAGCGACTGGAACGAAAACTTCTCCACCGAGTTCAAGGTCGGCCGCCGTACCTATGACTCGCTGAGCAACGTCTATTCCAAGCTGCCGCAGATCATCATCGGTGGTGGCCCGGGCAACTCGGCAGTTGCTCCGCCGTACCTCAACGCCGGTGCCGACGAATTCCGTCATGGCAACGAAATCAGCACCAAGACCACCAATGCCTATGGTGCTGCCAACTGGTACCTTGGTGACCACACCCTGAAGTTCGGTTTCGATTGGGAGTCCAACGAAATCTACAACCTGTACGCGCAGAACATCTGGGGCACCTACGGCTTCGCCAACCTGGATGATTTCCGTAACGGCCACTACTGGGTGTATGACCTGAATGCGCCGGTTCCGGGCAAGGGCATGGATTCGGTCGCGATGGAATACAAGCATCGCAACACCGGCTTGTTCGTGCAGGACACCTGGGCGGTCAATTACAACCTGAACCTGATGTTCGGCCTGCGCGTCGATATTCCGGATCTGGATGACGTTCCGGTGCACAACCTGCTGGTGCAGGAGATCTACGGTTACGACAACCGTCAGACCCTGGACAAGGCACTGGTGCAGCCGCGCTTCGGCTTCAACTACACCTTTGACAACGAGCGTCCGACGCAGCTGCGTGGCGGTCTGGGTCTGTTCCAGGGTGCGGCGGCCAACGTGTGGGTGGGTAACTCCTACCAGAACAGCGGTTTCGGCCTGATCGGCTACAACCAGCGCATCACCGCTGGCATGACCCAGGCGCAGCGCGAAGCGATCTGGGCGAGCCTGCCGGTTTCGCTGGATACGAACAACCCGACCGTGCCGTCGCCGGCTTCGGGCTACACCATGATGGTCAACCTGATGGAAAAGGGCATTGCCCAGCCGTCAGTGTGGAAGGCCAACCTGGCATTCGATCATGAGCTGCCGTGGTATGGCGTCGTTGGCTCGGTTGAGTTGCTGTACACCAAGGTCAAGGACGCGATCGCATTCGAGCGCCTGGATCTGGGCAACGTCAATGCCGTGCGCGGTCAGGACGGCCGTGACATGTATTGGGTGAACCCGTATGCCCCCAGCACCAGCACTGTACGTGCAGGCAGCAATACCGGCGTTGGCGCTATCGCTGACACCATCCCGGGCTACGAGAACGTAACTGGCTGGCATAACGACGGTGTGATTCTGTTGAAGAACACCGACAAGGGCCGTAGCTATCAGTTCACTGCCAGCCTGAGCAAGCCGCTGACGGACGTCTGGGGCTGGTCGCTGGGTTACACCTATACCGATGCTACCGAAGTCAGCCCGCTGACCTCCTCGCGCGCTATCTCCAACTGGAACAGCGTCGCCGGTATCAACCCGAACGACGTGGTCGCTTCGACCTCCAACTACGAGATCAAGAACCGTTTCACCGGCAGCCTGCAGTTCCGCAAGGCGTTCTTTGGTGACAACTACACGACCTTCTCGATGTTCTACGAAGGCCGTTCGGGTCTGCCGTACAGCTGGCGCTTCCTGAACGATGCCAACGGCGACGGTTACAGCAACGACCTGTTCTACGTGCCGGCAGGCCGTGGTGACGTCAAGTTCACCGGCGGTGCTGCGATGGAAGATGCGTTCTTTGCGTGGTTGGATCGTCAGGAAGGTCTTGCCGGTTATGGCGGTCAGGCAGCGCCGCGTAACAGCCAGCGCAACGCATGGGTCAACACCTTCGATGTGCGCATCAGCCAGGAACTGCCGACCTTCTTCAAGGGTCACAAGGCTGAGATCTGGTTGGACATCATGAACGTCGGCAACCTGCTCAACAAGGATTGGGGACAGGTCAGCTACGCCTCGCCGTTCAGCGATCGTGGCGCTGCCACCTTCGCGGGTATCGACCAGGCTACCGGCAAGTACATCTACAACTTCGACGAAAGCAAGGTCACCAAGGTCAACCTGACCGATTGGGAATCGCGCTGGTCGATGCAGATTGGCTTCCGCTACAAGTTCTGATCATCTGACTGATCGGATGTAAACCGAAAACGGCCGGGGCGACCCGGCCGTTTTCTTTTTAATGGGGGGAGCGCTAAAGTCGATCGCCAAAGAGGAAGGAGCAGTTGTGGAAATGACCAAGAATGAAGTGGCAGCGAGGGCGCTGCCGGTGCAGGACGCACGTATTTATCCGCGTGGTGGTCTGGATGTGTTGTCGCGGGCAGAAGTGGCGCGGTTGCGCGACGCTTCCGGTGGCGGCATGCATGAACTGCTGCGACGCTGTGCGCTGGCGGTGCTGACCAGTGGCAGTGCCTCGGATGACCCGCGCGCTGCGCGCGATCTGTATCCGGATTTCGATGTGCAGGTGACCCAGCAGGACCGCGGCGTCCGCATCGACCTGAGCAATGCGCCGGCAGTGGCCTTCGTTGATGGCGAAATCATCCGTGGTATCGCTGAGCTGCTGTTCTCGGTGGTGCGCGATCTGGCCTATATGGCGATCGAGCTGGGGCCGGAATACGCCTCCGATCTGGAGACCTCCGACGGCATCACCAATGCGGTGTTCGGCGTGCTGCGCAATGCGCGCATCCTGCAGCCCAGCGACCCGAACCTGGTCGTGTGCTGGGGCGGTCACTCGATTTCGCGTGACGAATACCTGTACACCAAGCAGGTCGGCTATGAGCTGGGCCTGCGCGGCCTGGACATCTGCACCGGCTGCGGCCCGGGTGCGATGAAGGGGCCGATGAAGGGCGCCACCATTGCCCATGCCAAGCAGCGCAAGACCAATACCCGTTACATCGGCATCACCGAGCCGGGCATCATCGCCGCCGAGTCGCCGAACCCGATCGTCAACCACCTGGTGATCATGCCGGACATCGAGAAGCGCCTTGAGGCGTTTGTCCGCCTCGGCCACGGCATCATCGTGTTCCCGGGCGGCGTCGGTACCGCCGAGGAGATCCTGTACCTGCTTGGCATCCTGTTGAGCGAGGAGAACAAGGACCTGCCGTTCCCGCTGATTCTCAGTGGCCCGGCCATTGCTGCGCCTTACTTCCAGCAGATCGACCGTTTCATCCGTTTGACCCTGGGTGACAAGGCGGCGGAGCGTTACGAAATCATCGTTGGCGACCCGGTTGGAGTGGCCCGCAAGATGTCGCAGGGCATCAAGCGCGTGCGTGAGTTCCGTCTGGCGCAGCGTGATTCGTTCTTCTACAACTGGCAGGTGGAAATCCCGCTGCCCTACCAGCAGCCGTTCGTGCCTACGCATGAAGCCATGGCTGGGCTGGACCTGCACAAGGGTCGCCCGGCCCCGGACCTTGCTGCAGATCTGCGCCGCGCGTTCTCCGGCATCGTCGCCGGCAACGTCAAGGAAGAAAGCATGGCCCGGATCGAGGAATTCGGCCCCTTCAAGATCCACGGCGATACCGAGATGATGCAGGCGTTGGACGAGTTGCTGCGCGCGTTTGTCGAGCAGCGCCGGATGAAGATTTCCGGTGAGTATCGTCCTTGTTATCAGGTGGTTGCCTGATCAGCAGGATCAGGCGGGTAGGGTGATGGTGGTGATGTGGCGACCGTTTTCGATTCGTGTCGCCACATCGCCAAGTCCTCCCGTCAGCGCCAGGATACGGGCGCGGGACGATTCGAGCCCGACCTTGTGGCCAGTGCGGGTGGTACTTGCGCCAGGCGGCGGCATGTCGTTTTTTACGATGATCTGGAGCCGATCCCTGTCCTCCACCACGGCTATGCAGATCTCGCCGCCTTCTGGTGAGGGCTCGATTCCATGATGGATCGCGTTCTCAACCAGCGGTTGTAGCGACAGTGTCGGTACCAGGCGGTTAGGCAGAATTCCGGGTAGCTGCCAGTCAATGCGCATGCGCTGGCCAAATCGCAGGGCTTCAATCTCGGTGTAGCGCCGGGTAAGCGCGATTTCTTCCGCCAGCGGTATTTCCTGCGCTCCACCCAGTGCCGCACGGAACAGGTCAGCCAAATCCAGTAGCAATCGTTCGGCTTCCTCAGGGCGGCTGTGAACAAGGGCGGCGCCGGTATTGAGCGTGTTGAATAGAAAGTGCGGGCGGATGCGCGCGCGTAGCGCCTCCAGCTCGGCCTGTTTGGCGCGCACGGCCAATTGCCGTGCCTGCCAATGGTTCTGATAGCTGAGCAGGGTAAGCAGGCCGGCGACGAGCGCCAGGCCTAGTGATCGGTACAGCAGCGTCTGGCCTTCGATGGCGGGCTGCTGCGTGCCCAGAAGCTCCCAGCCCGTCTTGATCACCAGCCAGGTCATCAGTAGCAGGATGGCCAGGGCCAGCCAGGCCAGGCTCTGCGTGGAGGAGGCGTTGAGCCAACGTCGCAGCAGGTAAAGGAGGCCAAGCGTGCTCAGCAGTATCAGCTGGGTGGTCAATGATGCCAGTCCAAACAAGACCAGCCTGTCTTCGATGGCGACCGGCGACAGCGCCAGGATCGCGGCCAGCGCCTCGCCCGCCATGATCATCGCGATCAGCGTGGTCGGCCGGAACAGCACGTCCAAGGGTTGTTTGAAGGTGGGGCTCACGCTCGGGTTCCGTTCAGGGGCGCCTTTGGACCGTCCATCGTCCGGTGCTGGCAGGACGGTGCGGCCGTGACCTAGATTAATAGATGTAGAAAGAGGGAGGTGGGTGTATGCGTAGGAACCGGGGAGGTGTCGGGCGCTGGCCGGCATCGGGTTTCACATTGATCGAGTTGATGGTGACGGTCGCTGTTCTGGCGATTGTCGCGTCCATTGCCGCGCCTTCGATGCAGGCCCTGATCGGGGCCAATCGCTTGAGCACGGCGACGACCGAGCTGGTCACGGCATTGCAGTTGGCACGCAGTGAAGCTGTGCGGCGCAACGCGGCTGTAACCGTGTGTGCCAGTGATGATGGGCTGGTGTGCGCATCAAAGACTTCCTGGACGCGTTGGATCGTGGTGGGGCGTGACAACGTCGCAGGCGCCAACGACGTAGTTCGTGACTCGGCTGTCAACGCCAAGGTGCAGGTATCCGGGCCGGCTGGCGGCATTCGGTTCCGGCCTTCGGGGCTGATCGATGCCCAGGAGGTCATGTCGGTCTGCATTCCCGTTACCAATCCCGCGAACAACACCCGGACAGTAACTTTGATGGCCAGTGGCGGTGTCGTCACGACCAAGGCAAATGGTGGTGGAGCATGCGCATGATCAAGATCAAAGGTCGGGGTGCCAGCCGCAGGGGCGGCAGACCATCGCCGCGTACCAATCGGGGCGTGAGTTTGCTCGAAGTGATGATTTCGGTGCTAATACTTGCCATTGGCCTGCTTGGCATCGCTGCGATGCAGGCCTTGGCCTTGCGCGGTGGGCAGAGCTCTTTGGAAAGCACCCAGGCAGTGATGCAGACAACCTCGATTGTCGAAGCGATGCGTGCCAATCGGGTCAATGCAGCCAACTACGTCATTGGCATGACCTGTGCGGCCAGCGGCAGTGGGTCGCTGGCCCAGAATGACCTCTCAGCCTGGCTCACATCACTGAAAACCACCCTCGGAGCGGACGGGGATACCAGCACCTGCGGACGCATTGAAGCACTCGGCAATAGTCGGTATCGGGTGACCGTGCAGTGGGACGATACTCGCGCCGGTGGCGCTGCGCAGCGGCAGATTGCAACTGAGGTGCGGATATGAGCCGCCGTTCCCAGGTGAACTTGCGGGCCACACGCTACAGCGGCGGCTTCAGCCTGATCGAGTTGATGATCGCGCTGGTGTTGGGCCTGCTGGTGGTCGGCGCGGCGTTCGTGGTGTTCCAGTCCAATCGCAATTCGTTCCGTGCTTCGGAGGGCGTCAATCGCATCCAGGAAGGTGCGCGGGTAGCGTTTGAGCTGCTGTCGGCTGATATCCGTTCGGTGGGCGGCGGCGGCTGTTCGTCGGCGTCCAGTGTGGAAACCACTGATGGCGTGTCGTTGGCCTATGACAGAACGCCGGTGTTGGGCAGTGGTACTGAATTGACCTTGGTGTCCGGCGAGGACTCCAGTTACAAGATTACCGCCTCGACCAATACCTCGGTCACCCTGGACTCAACCCAATTGGCCGATGCGACCAAGGCATTCGCAGTCGGGGACCGAATCTTGTTGTGTAACGCGCGCAAGAGCTATCTGGTCGACCTGAGCGGCGTCGGCACCAGCACCCTCAGCTTTCCTGCTTTGCCTGAGTCCTACGATCTACGCACTGACGAGCACGCTCCGGCGGCATCGGTGATGGTTGCGCGCCTGCGCAGCACCCGCTGGTATGTGGCTGACAACCCGCGTGGAGGCAGGTCTTTGTATGTCTCGCGCTTCGGTGCGGCAGGCCAGGAGGTTACCGATGGCGTGCAGTCCGTTGCGTTCACCTATCTCACGGAAGGGGCTGCAACTTACAGCGCCACGCCAGCATCCTGGAGCAACGTTATCGCCGTGCGTACGACGCTGGTGCTCAATGGTGATGATGTGGATGGCAAGGCATTGACCCGAACCAGTTCCAATGTTGTCAGCCTCAGGAGTCGCACCCTATGAACCGGTCTTTCAATCGCAACCGGTTGGCGGTGCCTGCACGGCAGCAGGGTGTGACCTTGATGGTCGTGCTGATTCTGCTGGTGATCCTTTCGATACTGGGGGTCGCCATCCTGCGTAGCACTTCGATGCAGGATCGCATGAGCGCGAACATGCGTGACCGTAGTCTCGCGTTGCAGGGGGCCGAGACGGCTTTGCGTTATGCGCAGGACCAGGTTCTGGCCGGGGCTGCCAATGATGTATGGGCGGGTGCGGTGCCAGTAGCTGCCGATTGCACTGCGTCGGGTATCTGTCCCACCGGCTCCACGGCCACCTGGAAGAGCGTGCCTGCCGGCAGTTACGACTCGAAGCTGGCGGCGGCGCCACAGTATTGGATCGAGTATCTGGGGATTGCGCCGGGATATAGGGGCAGCTGCGACACGATGCCGCCGTCACCTGATTGCGAAAGCCCGATGTTTCGCATCACCGCGCGCAGCCAGTCGCAAGGTCGCGCCAATGTGGAGTTGCAGGCCAATGTGTCCAGCCGCACTCCGACGCCAGGGCAGTAATCGATGAAGGCCAAAGACATGAAGACCAATAAGCGCACGGGTTCCCGCGGTCAGCGGTGGGTTGCGCCGGCAGCTTTCCTGGTGACGTTCGTCACAATGTCAGCGCATGCCGGGATCGTGATCCCCGATGATCCGTTGACTACGTCTGCGCGTGTCGCGCCCAACATCATGTTCATTCTTGACGACTCAGGCTCGATGGCCTGGCGCAACATGAATAATCGTGATGTGTCGACGATCACGGGCACCAGCTTTACCAGTAGCCCGGATCGTGACGGCGTTTCCAACGGAACGTCGTACACCATTCAAAGCTCCGGCAATGCAGCGATGTACATGCAGAGCTACGCGACCAACTCTCTGTATTACAACCCGACGGTCAACTACCAGCCATGGATGCAGGCAAGCGGCGTGCGCATGACGGGGGGGCAGAGCTATGCGGCGGCCTATAGCGACCCTCTGAATGTACAGAACAGCGACGCCGGTACGACCAGTGGGACGGTCAACCTGTCCAGCAATACCTCGACATTCTATGTTCCGAAGCAACCGGCCAACACCGGCGCGGCCTATCTGTCATCGATCAGTAATTACTACCGGTATCAGATCTTGCCGGGTAGCGGGGGGATCTATCGGTCGGAATACCTTGGTTATACAGCGGCGAATACTCCGGTAACCCAAGGTACGCTTGCGACTACCAGTGCTGGTAGTGTGGCTGCGGGGACTTATAGCCTCGTCTACAGTATCGATGTGCCTGCGGGTTCGGAAAACCTGGTGATTTCCACCTCGGGTGGCTCCGTCAGTGGTAGCAATCGTGGTGCTGACCTCTTTGTGCGGAAGGACAACTCCAACGTCACCACATCCAATTACACCTCCCGAAGCCAGTCGAATGGTAATGCGGAATCTGTTTCGTTCGGCGGGCCATCCGGCACCTATTATGTACGTCTGTATGCGCAGACTGCATATACGGGGCCTATTACGATTTCCTACAGCTATATTGACGGCTCATCGGGTTGTGCTGTCTCCACTTCGGGCTCCGGCTGGCGCAATTGTCAGGTTGCTACTCCAACCGGCCGTAGTGAGGCTGACGAGAAGACCAACTTTGCAACCTGGTATTCCTACCATGTGACGCGCACCAAGGCGGCGAAGGCCGGTGCTGCGGAAGCCTTTGGTTCGCTCGACAGTAAAGTGCGCGTGGGCTTCAGGACCATCTGGGATCGCAATAATTTCGACATCCCTGTTGGTGATGGCAACGATGGGCGTTTCGTCAACAACGTCCGCGATGCGACCATTCCAGGCAGTACAAACACAACCTCACGCAGCACGTGGTTCAACCGGCTGTTTGCCGCGGGTGCCAACAGCGGTACGCCGTTGCAGGCAGCGCTGAACAGCGCAGGGCAGTACTACAGCAGGGCTGATGCAGCTGGTCCTTATGGGCCTGAGGCTGGTGCCGCGCAGCTATCTTGCCGTCAGAACTTTACGATTCTCACTACTGATGGTTACTGGAACAACGGTGTTGCCAGCAGCGGGAACGCAGACGGCAGCAGTGGCAGCAAAATTCTCGGGCCCAAAGGTGCGAGCTATACCTATAGCTCCGCTGCACCATTCCGGGATAGCTATTCCAACACCTTGGCCGACGTGGCCATGCGTTACTGGAAGACCGATCTGCGCACCGAAGACTACATGGGCAATTCGGTCAAGCCTGACAACAACAATGTCCCGACTTCCGACGCAAATCCCGCGTTCTGGCAGCACATGGTTACTTTTGGTATCTCCATCGGTCTGAAGACCACGATGGGTTGGAGCAGTGTCAGTGACGTGCCGGCCAATCCAACCTGGCCGGACCCGGATACTGCAAATCCCAATACCGACAATGCACGCCGAATAGACGATCTGCTCCATGCTGCAGTCAATGGTCATGGGCGGTTCGTTGCTGCATCAAGTCCTGCGGAGTTTACTGCAGGCCTGGGCGAGGCTCTGGCTGCCATTGCGCAGCGTACGGGTTCGTTCTCCAACGTCGCGACCAACTCCACCTCGCTGAATACCGGTTCAAAGGCTTTCAGTGCCAGTTATGTATCCGGGACCTGGACCGGTCAGGTGATGGGGCAGACTGTCGGCCGGGACGGTATCGGTAGCGGATGGACGTCGACCATTCCAGCGTTTACCAGTCGCAACGTATTCACTTATCGCGGCGTGTTCCCGAGCACTACCCAGTTGGCTGCGTTGCAGCGGACTGGTGGGCCCGCTGATTACGCGGTAACCGGCGTTGATAATGCCAATTACATCAAGGGTGATCCAAGTCTCGAAGAGCGCAATGGTGGTCTGCTGCGCAATCGCCCAACCACCGTGCTGGGTGACATCGTGGGTTCCTCGCCTGCCTACGTAAAGGAGACAGACACGCTGTACGTCGGTGCCAATGACGGCATGTTGCATGCATTCAATGCCAGTACTGGCGCGGAAATATTCGCCTACGTCCCCGGTATCGTGGCGACAAGTCAGCTGGCCACGATCAGTCGTGGTGATTACGCCCACAAGTTCCTGGTCGATGGTCCCGTGGTTACCAGTAGTCGTTCATTGACACCGGGCAAGAATCTTCTGGTTGGCTCCTTGGGTCGCGGAGGCAAGGGCTTGTATGCCTTGGATGTAACCGAGCCTGCGTTGGCGACCGGTACCAGCATCTCCAAGTGGGAGCGCTCGGAGACCCCTGGCAATAACATGGGGCTTGTATTGGGGCGTCCGATTCTCGCAAAGGTGAAGACTGGCGCTGCCGCCGCAATTGTTGGTAATGGTCCCAACAGCTCGGGCGAGAAGGCTGTACTTATCGTGCTCGATGCCAATACGGGCGCGGTGATCCGCGAGATAGACACCGGCATTGGTTCAACGCTGCTGCCGAATGGTCTGTCAGCACCTACGGGTGTTTACGGTAGCGATGGCAAGACCTTGGCTTATGTCTATGCAGGGGATCTGCAGGGCAATGTCTGGAAGTTTGATCTGACCAATGCGAGCCCGGCTTCATGGACTGCCAAGCGCCTGTTCACCGCAACCTTGAACAGCGTTACCAACCCGACAGGCAAGGCGCAGCCGATCACTGCAGGTGTCACGATCGCGATCCAGCCGCGTACCAGCAAGCGTTGGGTATTCTTTGGTACCGGCCGCTACCTGACGACTGATGATGCGGATTCAAGCAATACCGCGGTGCAGAGCATGTATGGCTTCATCGATGATGATGCGGCAGTAGCGCGCTCGGATCTGACGCGGCGCACAGTAGAGGTGACCTCGGCTTCGGCGAGTGGGTATTCGGTGCGTGCGTTCGAGAAAGCGGCAGCCTTGCCGGCTGATTCGCACGGCTGGTATGTCGATCTGCCGGATGCGGGTGAGCGTATCGTGCAGGATGCCCAGGTGGTTTCCTCATACCTGATCACCGCCAGCATGGTGCCCACCGGTACTGCCTGCGATGCAAATGGTCGGGGCTACATCAATGCGTTGGATGCATTCAGTGGCACCAGTGCGGCCAGCTCGTACTTCGATCTGGACAATGATCCGGGGACAAGTGACAAGACGGGTGATCTGCCTATTGGTTCGGTCGACGCAGGTGTTGGCATGCCGACCCTGCCCAATTTGATGCGTGGCGTAACCTTGTTGGGAGGCAGCGGTGGAGCTGTCGGTACGCTGCGGACACTACAACCCCGTTGGGAACGTGTTTCCTGGCGAGAGCTAAAGGCGGAATGAGTCCATGAAACCCATTGGAACCAGAGCAGAGTCAGGCTTCACGTTGATCGAGTTGATGGTGGTGGTGGCGATCATCGCCATCCTCGCCTCCATCGCGCTGCCCAGTTACGAATCATATGTTCGTAAAACCAGGCGTGCGGCGGGGGCGGCGTGTGTCAGTGCGGTTGCGCAGCGACTGGAGCGCGTTTACACGACGGACCTGAGTTATGCCGGAGCACCTGCGGCTGCGGTGTTGGCTGCGGCATGTGATCCGGACGCATTGAAGTACTACGCGATCAGCCGGGTAGTAGCTGCCAGGACCTATACGGTCACTGCTACACCTGCGGGAAAGCACAGTGGTGACTCCTGCGGAAACCTGACGTTGCAGCAAAATGGCGTAAAGGCTCCGGCAACCGGTGACTGCTGGTAAGTGGCCGGGCAGTGTCTGCTTGTTCGGCGCTGTTTTCGCAATGTGTTTCTGTAGTGGATGGATGATCTGACTACGTCACCTGTACGCCCTTCTGTGTTGAAGGGCGTCGTTTTGGTCGCTAATGCTGGCTGGCCTTGTTGCTTCTTCGGTGCGGGCCGCATCAGAGCATGGAATGACTGCGGTACCTCTGTCGCAGGCGTTCTTCCTGATTGCAGAGAGCGCGTGCTTCCGGTCAGATCAAGGTTTGGGGGATGGAGGCAGGGCTGGCTGTACCGCCGCCTCGCATGATTTGGCAACAAAAAACCCCGCATTTCTGCGAGGTTTTTTGTAATCAAATTCTGGCGCCCGAAGTTGGACTCGAACCAACGACCCCCTGATTAACAGTCAAGTGCTCTAACCGGCTGAGCTATTCGGGCGGGGAGGCGCATTCTAAGCGTGTTGTACCGCCAGTGCAACACTTGATCGCCGATAGCCAGATCAGAAAGGGCAGGGGCGTGAGGATTTGGGGCGTTGACCGCGTGGGCGCCCTGCGTTGTTGACGACTACCTGGGCAAGAAGTGCGCCTTCCATGCTGCAGATCGAGATCGTCAGGTTTGTACCCGCGCTACGGCCATCCGGGAAATACCGGATGAAGCTGCGACCGCGTGAGCTGACCAGGCGCAGCCTTTGTGGGTTTGGTGGGGAGGTGGCGCGGATGATGGAGTCGGGCGTGTCTGCTTTGCGGTTGCCGTCAATGTCGGTGAACAGTAGCCAGGTGCTGCTCCAGTTGCCGTCGCGAGCGCAACTGGTGCCGTCAACGGACGGACATAGGATGGATTCGGTGTTGTGCGTCACCGCTGTCCAGCGCGCCAACTGCAGGTGTGAGATCAGCGTGTGTTCGGCGCTGATGGCCCGGTGCTGCTGCAGCAGTTCACGCATCGAGGGCAACGCCAGGCTGGCCAGTAGCACGCATAGTGCGACACAGGTCGTCAGTTCGATCAGTGTCAGGCCTTGCTGCAAGGTTGTGAATGGGGGCGTTCTTGCGCGACCGCTGGTTGGGTTCTCTGGTAGCACTAGGCGAAGCCCTGCTGGGGCGGGCATCCATGGTGGGCTCGCCAGGTAGGGGGCGGAGTCGCTGAAACGGCTGGCTGAACGTCGGGCGGATGCGTGATGGGGTGTGGCGCTTGGGCTGGATATACTCAGAGGTCCACTTGGGTCCGTCATTGCCATGTCCGACAGCTTCCAGCTCGTATCGCCGTACTCGCCTTCCGGCGACCAGCCGGCCGCCATTGAAAAGCTGGTGGCCAACTTCGAGGCAGGCATCGCCAAGCAGACCCTGCTGGGTGTGACCGGCTCGGGCAAGACCTACACCATTGCCAATGTGGTGCAGCAGGTGCAGCGGCCGACGCTGGTCATGGCGCCGAACAAGACCCTGGCCGCGCAGTTGTACGGCGAGTTCAAGGCGTTCTTCCCGAACAATGCGGTCGAATACTTCGTCAGCTACTACGATTACTACCAGCCCGAGGCCTATGTGCCGTCGTCGGATACCTTCATCGAGAAGGACAGTTCGATCAACGAACACATCGAGCAGATGCGACTGGCCGCGACCAAGACCCTGCTGTCGCGGCCGGATGCGATCGTGGTGGCGACGGTGTCGGCCATCTATGGCCTTGGTGCGCCGGAAGACTACCTGTCGCTGCGTCTGATCCTGTCCAAGGGCGAGCGCATTGATCAGCGTGATCTGATCAAGCACCTCACCCAGCTGCAGTACACCCGCAACGAATACGAGTTGCAGCGCGGTACCTTCCGTGTGCGCGGTGAAGTGATCGATGTGTTCCCGGCGGAGTTGGACAGCGAAGCGGTGCGTATCGAACTGTTCGATGGCGATATCGAACAGCTGAGCATGTTCGATCCGCTTACCGGTGAAAGCCTGCGCAAGATGCAGCGCTACACCATCTATCCGAAGACCCATTACGCGACCACGCGTGAGCGCGTATTGGCCGCGGTGGAGACCATCAAGGTCGAATTGAAGGAGCGGCTGGAGCAGCTGTACGCGCAGAACAAGCTGGTCGAAGCGCAGCGCCTGGCGCAGCGCACCCAGTACGATCTGGAGATGATGGCCGAGGTCGGTTACTGCAACGGCATCGAGAACTACTCGCGGCACCTGACCGGCAAGGCCGCCGGCGATCCGCCGCCGACATTGTTCGATTACCTGCCGCCGGATGCATTGCTGGTCATCGACGAATCGCACGTGACCATTCCGCAGATCGGTGCCATGTACAAGGGCGACCGTTCGCGCAAGGAGACGCTGGTCGAGTTCGGCTTCCGCCTGCCGTCGGCGCTGGACAACCGACCGCTGCGCTTCGAAGAGTGGGAGGCGCGCTCACCGCGAGCCATCTATGTGTCGGCAACGCCCGGTCCCTACGAGTTGCGCGAATCCGGCGATGACATCACCGAGCTGGTGGTACGCCCGACCGGCCTGATCGATCCGCAGGTGGAGATCCGTCCAGTCGGCACTCAGGTTGATGACCTGATGTCGCAGGCGACTGAGCGCATCAAGATGGGCGACCGCGTGCTCGTCACCACGCTGACCAAGCGCATGGCCGAGAACCTCACCGAGTACCTGGGCGAGCATGGTATCCGCGTGCGCTACCTGCACTCGGATGTGGATACGGTCGAGCGCGTGGAAATCATTCGCGATCTGCGCCTGGGCAAGTTCGACGTGCTGGTTGGCATCAACCTGCTGCGCGAAGGCCTGGACATGCCAGAGGTGTCGCTGGTCGCGATCCTTGATGCCGACAAGGAAGGCTTCCTGCGTTCAACCGGCTCACTGATCCAGACCATCGGCCGTGCCGCACGTAACGTGCGCGGCAAGGCCATCCTGTACGCCGACAAGATCACCCGCTCGATGCAGGCGGCGATCGATGAGACGGATCGACGCCGGCAGAAGCAGGTGGAGTACAACGAGGCGCACGGCATCGTGCCGCAGTCGGTGATGCGGCCCATCGTCGACATCCTGGAAGGGGCGCATGAGGAAAGCTCGCCCAAGTCCAGTGCGAAGGGCAAGGGCCGGCGCGTGGCCGAGCCCGAGGCAGATTACCTGCCGCTGGAGCCGGCCAAGCTGGCTGCACGCCTCAAGGAGCTGGAGCAGACTATGTACCAGCACGCCCGCGACCTTGAGTTCGAGGATGCTGCGCGCATACGCGACCAGATCCATCGCCTGAAGGAAGCCAATCTGGGCTGAGGTGGCCCGGTGTGAAATATTTCCAGAAAACGGTTGTTCTTCGTGAAAAGCAGGGTTAAGATACGCGCCCTCGCAACGCTTAATTGTTGTTGAGAAGGGCGGTTAGCTCAGCGGTAGAGCACTACCTTGACATGGTAGGGGTCACAGGTTCGAACCCTGTACCGCCCACCACTTCTTCGGGAAGTGGCCACAAGAGCCCGGCACCGGCCGGGTTTTTTGTTTGCTGGTGATGGTATGCGTTGCGACTCGGTTTGTTCAGCCTTCGCAGCGGAGAAAAGCTTCAAAACGGGCGGTTAGCTCAGCGGTAGAGCACTACCTTGACATGGTAGGGGTCACAGGTTCGAACCCTGTACCGCCCACCACTTGAAACCCGGTGCAGCGGTTTCGGTGGAATCACTTGAAGAGCGAATCAGGCCTGTGGGCTTCGCATTTCGCCTCATCCGCCCGGAGGCTTCCGTGGCAATCCTGATTTATTCGCTGATGGTCATGGCTGGACAGTCTTGCCTGCTTCGTGCTGCGTTGGTTCCACCCGCCTTCGCTCGCGACAGCGCCTTCATCAGCTGGGCGGGATGATCCGCTTGTGCTGTGGAGCAGGGCCTCTGCTGGCGCCTTCCGTATCGGTAGTTGCCGGTTCACATATGCCTGTTGGCTGTCTGATGAAATCGTCGCCTATCCTTGAGGTGATGTGATGTTGAACCGTAGGCAATTTCTTGCGCAGCTCTCCGTTGGCCTTGGCGCCGCGGCATCCATCAAGAGTGGTCTGGGCGCGCCGTTGGATGCGGCAGCGGGGCAGGGCTGCCGTTTGCCGGCGGAGGAGGTGCCGCAGGAGCGTGTATTTCTGGCCTATGCAGCTTCCAAGGCCGTCTGGCGTGATTGGGCAGCTGCTGTGAACAGGACGGTTGCCCTACTCGCCAAGACTATTTCCCGCTATCAGCCGGTCACCATTCTGTGTCGCGAGGCGCAGGAGGCTGAGGCTCGGCGTGCCTGCGGCAATGCCAATATCCGTTACATGCCAATGCCGCTCGATGACATCTGGGTGCGCGATTACGGCGGTTGTTTTGTGCTCGGGCGCGATGCGCAGCTCGGGCTGGTTGATTTCAATTTCAACGGTTGGGGGCGCAAACAGGCCTTCGCTGGCGATACCGCTGTGGCGAAGACGCTGAGCGCGGACCTTCGGGCGCGCTATGTGCGCAGCCGTCTTACCGGCGAAGGTGGTGGCATCGAGGTGGACGGTGATGGCACGGCGATCATGACCGAGAGTTGCTGGGTCAATGACAACCGCAACCCGGGCATGAGTCGTGCACAGATCGAAGTAGAGCTGAAGTCTCTGCTTAGCCTACGCAAGATCATCTGGCTGCCGGGAATCAAGGGGCAGGACATCACCGATGCTCACGTTGATTTCTATACGCGCTTCGCGTCGCCGGGTGTCGTTATCGCCAACCTCGACAACGATCCGGAGTCCTATGATTTCGCGGTTACGCGTCGGCACCTGGAGATACTCCGGGCGGCGACCGACGCTGATGGGCGACGTCTGCAGGTGCACACGCTGTCGCCGCCGCAGGAGCCGCGCGACAACGTGTACACGCGCGAAGCCGACTATGCGGCGGGTTACATCAATTTCCTGCCGATCAATGGTGCGGTCATCGCTCCCGAGTTCGGCGACGCCGAGGCGGATACGCGCTGCCGGGATCTGCTGAAGTCGCTCTATCCGGGGCGGGAGATCGTCCAGATCAATATCGACCCGATCGCCGCTGGTGGTGGCGGCATTCACTGCGTGAGCAAGAATCTTCCGGTTTTCAGTGGGGGCGTGCGCTAGCTGGGGGTGGCTGCGACTGGGTGGGTGCCGTGACTGCACTCGGTTGCGGGGGCGAACCGACTATTCGCACGGACGAATGAGCTCCTGGGGCGACAGCCGTCCTGCGCTGCTTTGGCATTGATTTCATTGGATTTATGTCGGGTTTGGCTGGCGCAGAGTCACCAGGTCGAGGGTGCGGCCCTTGCTCCCCGCCTTGCTGTTGTCGGGCAGTCAACGCGGCGTGCTCGCTGTCCTGTCGTTTGCTCGCGAAGATCAACTGCTCGCTGGAGCAGCCTCACAGCAGGTTTCCCTCGATTGGTTTAATATCTCCATAACAACCCCTTCGGCAATCAAGGTGGCCCGCGCGAAACGCCGGCCGAGCGTGTGACATGAGCACTACCATCAACCACTGCTGAACTCCGCCACCGCCCTGATGCAGGCGCCGTCGTGGCGCTTTTTTATTGCCCAGAATTCCGTGAATCCCGCGAAATCGCGCCTGTTGGCGCTGTTTCCAGCCCGCCCGGCGGGTCGTGACCCTTGGTGAATCCCATGATCAACATCACTCTCCCAGACGGCAGCGTCCGTCAGTTCGAAAACCCGGTCAGCGTCATGGACGTTGCCCAGTCCATTGGTGCGGGTCTGGCCAAGGCCACCATCGCCGGCGCCGTGGATGGCGTGCAGGTCGATGCCAGCGACGTGATCGATCACGACGCTTCGCTGCGCATCATCACCGCCAAGGACGAGGAGGGCGTGGAGATCATCCGCCACTCCTGCGCCCACCTGGTCGGCCATGCCGTGAAGCAGCTGTATCCGGAAGCCAAGATGGTGATCGGCCCGGTCATCGCCGAAGGCTTCTACTACGACATCTACAACGAGCGCCCGTTCACGCCGGAAGACATGGCGGCGATCGAGAAGCGCATGGGCGAGTTGATTGCCCAGGATTACGACGTGATCAAGAAGGTCACGCCGCGCGCGGAAGTGGTCGAAATCTTCAAGGCGCGTGGCGAGGACTACAAGCTGCGCCTGATCGAAGACATGTCCGACGACATCACCGCGATGGGCATGTACTACCACCAGGAATACGTGGACATGTGCCGCGGCCCGCACGTGCCGAACACGCGTTTCCTGAAGTCCTTCAAGCTGATGCGCATCTCCGGTGCGTACTGGCGCGGCGATGCCAAGAACGAGCAGTTGCAGCGCATCTACGGCACCGCCTGGGCCGACAAGAAGCAGCTCGAGGCCTACATCAAGCGCATCGAAGAAGCTGAAATGCGCGACCACCGCCGCATCGGCAAGCAGCAGGACCTGTTCCATCTGCAGGAAGAGGCGCCGGGCCTGGTGTTCTGGCACCCGAAGGGCTGGTCGATCTGGCAGGTCGTCGAGCAGTACATGCGCAATGTCTACCGCGAGAGTGGTTACGGCGAAGTGCGTTGCCCGCAGATCCTCGACGTGAGCCTGTGGAAGAAGTCCGGTCACTGGGACAACTACCAGGACAACATGTTCTTCACCGAATCGGAGAAGCGCACCTACGCGCTGAAGCCGATGAACTGCCCGGGCCACGTGCAGCTGTTCAACCAGGGTCTGCACAGCTACCGCGACCTGCCGATCCGCTACGGTGAGTTCGGCGCCTGCCATCGCAACGAGCCGTCCGGCGCGCTGCACGGCATCCTGCGCGTGCGTGGTTTCACCCAGGACGATGGCCACATCTTCTGCACCGAGAGCCAGGTCGAAGCCGAAGTGACGGCTTTCCACCAGCAGGCGCTGGCGGTGTACAAGGCGTTCGGTTTCGAGGAAATCCAGATCAAGATCGCGCTGCGCCCGGAATCGCGCCTGGGTGATGACGAGACCTGGGACAAGGCCGAGGGCGCGCTGCGCACCGCGCTGTCCAGCTGCGGCGTCGAATGGCAGGAGCTGCCGGGCGAGGGCGCCTTCTACGGCCCGAAGATCGAGTACCACCTGAAGGACGCCATCGGCCGTACCTGGCAGCTTGGCACCATGCAGGTCGACTTCATGATGCCGGGCCGCCTCGGTGCTGAATACGTGGACGAGAACAGCCAGAAGCGCCATCCGGTGATGCTGCACCGTGCGATCGTGGGCTCCATGGAGCGTTTCCTGGGCATTCTGATCGAGCAGCACGCCGGCGCGTTCCCGACCTGGCTGGCGCCGGTGCAGGTGGTGGTGGCCAATATCACCGACGCCCAGGCCGATTATGTCGACGAAGTTCGCAAAAGCCTTGCAAATCAAGGCTTCCGGGTTGACGCCGATTTGCGCAACGAGAAGATCGGCTATAAGATTCGCGAGCATACGCTGCAGCGCGTACCGTACCTGCTGGTCGTGGGCGACCGCGAGAAGGAGAACGGGGCCGTGGCCGTGCGCACGCGGTCCGGTGAAGACCTTGGTTCGATGTCGGTTCAGGCCTTCGTCGAACGGCTGCAGGCAGAATTGAAGCATTGAAGTAAGTAGGGCCCCGGCCCCGGCCCCGGCGGACACTCCGCGGGGCCGGTACTAATCCACTTGGAGATTGCAATATCAGTATCCCTGACAACAAACAGAACCGCCGTAATCAGGAAATCCGGGTGCCGCGCGTACGCGTGATCGGCAGTGACGGTGAAATGATTGGCGTGTTGTCGCGCGACGAAGCGCTGTCCATGGCCGAAGATGAAGGCCTGGACCTGGTTGAAATCCAGCCCCAGGCCGATCCGCCTGTCTGCAAGATCATGGACTTCGGCAAGTTCAAGTTCGAGATGCAGAAGAAGGCCAACGAGGCCAAGAAGAAGACCAAGCAGGTCGAGATCAAGGAAGTGAAGTTCCGTCCGGTCACGGACGAGGGCGACTACCAGATCAAGCTGCGCAACATGCGTCGTTTCCTCGAGGACGGCGACAAGATCAAGGTCAACATCCGCTTCCGTGGCCGCGAAATGAGCCATCAGGAACTGGGTCGCGAGATGGCCAACCGGATCGAGGCTGATCTGGGTGAGGAAATCGTGATCGAGTCCCGTCCGCGCCTGGAAGGCCGGCAGATGGTCATGATGATCGCGCCGAAGAAGAAGTAAGCCGTCGGCCCACGGGCCTGCTGCTTTGCTGAACAGGGAGGGGCTTCGGCTGCCTCCCTGTTTGCATGCCTGTTCAGCCAATTTGAGTGCCAACCTGCTTGCAGTTTGCAAGTGGCTGGTGCGCAAGGCATAATGGGCGGCCCGGTTCGCCGGGTTTGTTGTTTGCTTCACCCTAGGACCTGCCTGCCTCCAGTGGGAGCGCGGGCTTTTGACAGACAAGGGCAAGGATGGAAAGTGTGGGTCAGCCCACCGCCCAGTCAGTAAAGAGACCATCAAGGACATAGCAATGCCCAAGATCAAGACCAACCGGGCGGCGGCCAAGCGTTTCCGCAAGACCGCCTCCGGCAAGTACAAGTGCGGTCACGCCAACCGTAGCCACATCCTCACGAAGAAAGCGACCAAGCGGAAGCGTAACCTGCGTCAGACGAATCACGTCCGCGCAGAAGACGCAGGCCGTCTGGACCGTATGCTTCCCTACCTCTGAGGACTGAACCATGGCACGAGTAAAGCGTGGTGTGCAGGCGCGCCGCCGCCACAAGAAAGTATTGGATCTCGCCAAGGGCTATTACAACGCCCGTCGCAAGGTCTTCCGCGTTGCCAAGCAGGCAGTCATCAAGGCACAGCAGTACGCCTACATTGGCCGTAAGCAGAAGAAGCGCAATTTCCGTTCGCTGTGGATCACCCGCATCAACGCGGCTGCCCGCATCAACGGCCTGAGCTACAGCCGTTTCATGAACGGCCTGCTGAAGGCCGGTATCACCCTGGACCGTAAGGTTCTGGCTGATATCGCCGTGCACGACGCAGCCGGTTTTGCCGCTCTGGCAGAAAAGGCCAAGGGCGCACTGGCTGCATAAGTTCTTCCTGCAGCAGTTGTAGCGTTCACGCGCAGCGGCTGTGGTGAGACAATGCATGGGGAAGGGCGCAAGTCCTTCCCCATTCTTTTTTGTGCTGGTTGCCGCTGCCGAGGGCTGCGCGGCGGTCAGCCACTGGTGGCGACGGGGGTCGGCCCGGCGCGTACCGCGTAGGCAAGCCGGCCAGAGGTTTCGTCGATCCCATGAGTGACATCCAATCCTTGACCGCGCAGGCGCTGGCCGATGTGGCCGCGGCGCAGAGCCCGGAAACGCTGGAAAACCTGCGTGTTTCGCTGTTGGGCAAGAGCGGCAGCATCACTGCCCAGCTCAAGCAGCTTGGCGCATTGCCGGCCGACGAGCGCAAGGCAGCGGGCGAGGCGATCAACATCGCGCGCGACGCTGTGTCCTCTGCGTTGGGTGAGCGCAAGACGCTGCTGGAAAACGCCGCGCTGGATGCACGCCTGGCCTCTGAAAGCATCGATGTCACCTTGCCGGGCCGCCATGGCGAGCGCGGCGGCCTGCATCCGGTAACGCGCACCCTGGAGCGCATCACCGAAATCTTCGCCCGCCTCGGTTACGAACTGTCCGAAGGCCCGGAAATCGAAGACGACTGGCACAACTTCGAGGCACTGAACTTCCCGCCGCACCACCCGGCGCGCGCCATGCATGACACCTTCTACTTCGGCGACGGCCGCCTGCTGCGCACGCATACCTCCGGTGTGCAGGTGCGCTATATGGGCGACCACAAGCCGCCGCTGCGCATGATCGCGGCCGGCAAGGTGTACCGCAGCGACAGCGACCAAACCCATTCGCCGATGTTCCATCAGGTTGAGGGCCTGCTGGTGGACGAACACTCCAACTTCGCCGACCTCAAGGGCACCTTGTCCGAGTTCGTGCGCGCCTTCTTCGAGCGCGATTTCGAAATGCGTTTCCGCCCGAGCTACTTCCCGTTCGTGGAGCCGGGTGCGGAAGTGGACATCGCCTGGCAGCAGCCGGATGGCAGTACCCGCTGGCTGGAAGTGCTGGGCTGCGGCATGGTCCATCCGAACGTGTTGAAGTCGGTCGGCATTGATCCGGAGCGCTACACCGGCTTCGCCTTCGGCCTGGGCGTGGAGCGTTTCGCGATGCTGCGTTACGGCGTCAATGACCTGCGCGCCTTCTTCGAAAACGACGTCCGCTTCCTCAAGCAGTTCGCCTAAGGCGAGCTGTGTAGTGCCGAGCCACGCTCGGCAGCTCCTGAACGTTGACCCGCCCCAGGCGCAAAGCGCTGGGCATCAACAAAAGAAACCGCAACGGGAGGCCTGCCTCCCATCAAGGTAAACACATGAAATTCTCTGAAAGCTGGCTGCGCAGCCACGTACCGACCACCGCATCGCGCGACGAACTCAGCGCCGTGCTGACCGCCATCGGTCTGGAAGTCGAAGAAGTCACTGCACTGGGCGCAGGCCTGGACAACGTGGTCGTGGCGCGCATCGTCGAAGCGATCCGCCATCCGGAAGCCGACCGCCTGCAGATCTGCAAGGTCGATGCCGGCCAGGCCGAACTGCTGCAGATCGTCTGTGGCGCGCCGAATGCACGCCCGGGTCTGGTCGCACCGCTGGCCATGGTTGGCGCACAGATCGGCGAGCTGAAGATCAAGCCGGCCAAGCTGCGCGGCGTGGAATCCAACGGCATGCTGTGCTCGGCCAAGGAGCTGGGTCTGGACAATGATGCTTCCGGCTTGCTGGAACTGCCGGACGACGCACCGGTCGGCGCCACGCTGGTCGAGTACCTCGGTCTGCCGGATTCCAGCATCGAGATCAAACTGACCCCGAACCGCGCTGACTGCTTCAGCGTGCGCGGCATTGCGTTCGACGTTGCTGCCGCTACCCGCAGCGAAGTGAAGCCGTTCGCCGCCGACGCCGTACCGGCTCAGGGCGCGCGCGAACTGAGCATCCAGCTCGACGCCGGTGCCGAAGCACCGCGTTACCTCGGTCGCGTGATCGAAGGCGTCAATGCCGCCGCGACCACGCCGTTATGGATGGCCGAGCGTCTGCGCCGTAGCGGCGTGCGGCCGGTGTCGCTGTTGGTCGATATCACCCAGTACGTGATGCTGGAACTCGGTCAGCCGATGCATGCCTACGACCTGGATACGCTGAAGGGGCCGATTGCCGTGCGCCGCTCGCGTGCTGGTGAAAGCCTCAAGCTGCTTGACGGCCGCGACGCCGCGCTGGACGACAGCTTCCTGGTGGTCACCGATGCCGACCGTCCGGTCGGCCTGGCTGGCCTGATGGGCGGCTTCGATACCCGCGTCACCGATGTGACCAGCAATGTCTTCCTGGAGGCTGCGCATTTCGCCCCGGCGGCGATCATGGGCCGCGGCCGCAAGCTCGGCCTGCACACCGATGCCGGTCACCGCTTCGAGCGTGGCGTCGATCCGCAGCTGCCGCGTACCGCCATCGAATACGCCACCAAGCTGGTATTGGACTTGGCTGGCGGTACGCCGGCGCCGGTCACCGAAGCCGTGCGCGAAGCCGATCTGCCGGTAGCCGCCAAGATACTGCTGCGTCGCGCCCGCATCGTGCGCGTGCTCGGCATCCAGATTGAAGACGCCGAAGTCGAGCGCATCCTGCGCGCGCTTGGCATGAAGGTCGAGGCTGTGGCCGATGGTTGGAACGTCACCGGCCCGAGCCGTCGCTTCGATATCGCCATCGAAGAAGACCTGATCGAAGAGCTGGCCCGTATCCACGGCTACGAATCCATTCCGACCACCTTGCCGGGCGGCGCTGCACGCATCGCCATGCCCAGCGAAACCCGTCTGGATGACCTCAGCGTGCGCCGCCAGCTGGTGGCCCGCGAAATGCTGGAAACCATCAACTTCGCCTTCGTTGATGCCGAGCTGCTGAAGCAGTGGCAGCAGGACGAAGGTCTGGTTGCGCTGGCCAACCCGCTGTCGGCCGAGCTGGCGGTGATGCGCCCGCTGCTGCTGCCGGGTCTGGTGGCAACGCTGGGCCGCAACGTCGCCCGTCAGGCTGGACGCGTGCGCCTGTTCGAAATCGGCCGCGTGTTCGCCGCGCAGGCCGGCGAGGGCAAGCCCGCACCGAAGGAAACCGTTCGCGTTGCTGCTGCAGTGTGCGGCGACGCTGCCACCCTGCAGTGGGGCGAAAAGGCGCGCAAGGTCGATTTCCATGATCTGAAGGGTGATCTGGAATCGCTGGCTGCCGCTTCCTGCGCAGTTCTGGAATTCCGCGCCTCGCAGCGCCCGTATGCGCACCCGGCCCGTTCGGCGGACATCTGGCGCGACGGCGAATGCATCGGCTGGATCGGCCAGCTGCACCCGCGCCTGACCAAGGCGATGGAAGTGGATGCAGATGTCTACGCATTCGAGCTGGACCTGGCACCGCTGGCTGCGCGTTCGCTGCCGCGTTCGAGCGAGCTGTCGCGCTTCCCGGCGGTCCGCCGGGATCTGGCCGTGGTCGTAGCTGAATCAGTCAGCTGGGCTGAGCTGTCGTCGACCATCCGGGCTGCTGCTGGCGAACTGCTGCGTGAAGTGGCGCTGTTCGACCGTTATGTCGGCCAAGGCGTCGAGCCGGGTTTCAAGAGTTTGGCTATGGGCTTGATTTTGCAGGACAAGTCGCGCACATTGACGGACCGTGACGTGGAAGCCGTAGTCACCGACGTGGTGACGGCGATTGATCATGGGCACGGCGCAAAGATCCGTGGCTGAGGCGGGATACAGGGAGCAGGCATGGCATTGACCAAGGCGGAGATGGCGGATCGTTTGTTCGACGAAGTCGGTCTGAACAAGCGTGAGGCCAAGGAGTTTGTCGACGCGTTTTTCGATGTGTTGCGCGATGCATTGGAACAGGGACGTCAAGTGAAGCTGTCGGGCTTCGGCAATTTCGACCTGCGGCGCAAGAACCAGCGCCCGGGTCGCAACCCCAAGACCGGCGAGGAAATTCCGATTTCCGCCCGTACGGTAGTCACCTTCCGTCCGGGCCAGAAGCTCAAGGAGCGGGTGGAGGCATATGCTGGATCCGGGCAGTAACCGCGAACTTCCGCCGATTCCGGCCAAGCGCTACTTCACCATTGGTGAAGTAAGCGAGCTGTGCGACGTCAAGCCGCACGTGCTGCGCTACTGGGAAACCGAGTTCCCCAGCCTTGAGCCAGGCAAGCGCCGTGGCAACCGTCGTTACTATCAGCGCCATGACGTGCTGATGGTCCGGCAGATCCGCGGCCTGCTATACGAACAGGGCTACACCATCGGTGGCGCCCGCCTGCGACTGGAAGGCGAGGGCGCCCGCGAAGAATCGGCGCTGAGCAACCAGATCATCAAGCAGGTGCGCATGGAGCTGGAAGAAGTACTGCAACTGCTCCGTCGCTGAACTTTTTTGTGTGAAAACCGGTATAATCACCGGCTCGCCGCAAGGCGAAAGCAGTAACGATCGGGGCGTAGCGCAGCCTGGTAGCGCATCTGCCTGGGGGGCAGAGGGTCGTCGGTTCAAATCCGGCCGTCCCGACCACTACTGCATCACGAACAAGGGCTTGCGCTTCATTGCGCAGGCCCTTTTTCGTTGTGGTTGCCAGCTGTCCGCTACTTCGGTGACGAGGTGCGAGGCACTGGCTGGATGCAGTGGAGCAGTGATTGGCCGCGACCAGTTTCGGGGCATCCCCTCCAGGCTGTCCTCAGGACGACTCCCCCGATGCATGAATCCTGGGCGCGCAGGGCGCTATGCTCAGGCCAGATATGGGACCGCCAGTGCCAGGTCGGGTTCGTGTCCTGCCCGTGTCGGGCTGATGTCGTTACCCGCGACCGGGAACGTCGGGATGATGTTGGTGAGCCAAACAACTGATTCAAGGAATCTTTCATGCACATCAACAGCGCCCGACTTCGCGAGCTCCGCACCGGCCGGCAATGGTCGCAGGAGCAGTTGGCCAATCTGAGCGGTTTGAACCTGAGGACCATCCAGCGCCTGGAGTCGGGCGCGAAGATCTCGACCGAATCCTTGCGGGCACTGGCTGCCGTCTTCGAGGTGCCTGCCGAAAGCCTGCTGACGGGTAATCCGTCCCCCAGTCAGCCAGCGCTGGAGGCAATGCGTGACGGCGTGCTGCGCGGCTTGGAGTTCACCGGCACAACCCCGCGGGCGGACTTCTGGTGGTTCGCCCTGGCTGTGGCGATGGTGCTTGCCTTCGCCCAGCTGTTTGCTGAGGCCATTGGCCAATGGGCGCTGGAAATCACCTCGCTGCTGGTGTTGCTGCCCTGGATCGCGGCCTGCACCCGGCGGCTGCGCGATGCCGGTCTCAACCCGTGGTGGCAGCTGGTCAGTCTGGCGCCGGTGGGGGGCATCCTTGTGCTGCTGTATCTGCTCACCTATCCCACCAAGGCGAAGGAGCCGGCCGAGGTGGCTACGGGATGAGTAAAGGAGTCCTTCGCCAGTTCTCTCTTTCGGCGTACACACTTATTGAAAGATCAGTCCCAACTCCAGTTCCAGTTCCAGTTGGGCAGGGTTCGAGAATCGAGGCACCCCGCATCCAGATCAGCCAGCCGATCGAGCGAGAGCCACTCTGGCCGGATGAGTTCAGGGCTGATTAGCTATTCAAGGCGGCAACACTTGGTTGAAGGCATTGCTGTCTCAGATCCCAGCCTTTGAGACGCCACGGCGCCATGCTGGGCCATGCTTCCAGACAACTTCAAATGGGCGAAGGTCGCAGACTTCGAGAGCCAGCTGACGGCGATCTACGTCAACGAGATTGCCGTATCCCGATTGGTCGAGCGGCTGGACGGATCGTGGTTCGTGAATCTGGCGTACCACCTGCCCCCACCTAGTGGAGCGGTGCTGCATCCGCCGCGCAACTGCCGGAGCTACGAGACCGGCAGGGCGGGATGCGAGGAATGGGCACGGCGGAATGAGCGCAGATTGCGAGCTGAGACGGCGGAGATTGCGTTCAAGAAGTGGGGACATCGATAGCGTCAGCCGCCGCCGAACTTGTCATTGCAGGTCCGTCTCGTTGTGACTCGTTTAGGCTCCGGCACGGTACTGCGTGTGAAATGGTCGCGCCTGCACGCCGATATCAGCCTTGGTAGGCAAACCTCGGCTGGGACACGCCTTCGACAGTCACCTGTTCCATGAACATCGCATAGGGCCGGGCCCATACGCCCAGGTCGCCGTACAAGGGCTTGTAGAGGACCAGAGCTTCCAATGTTTCGCTGCTCCGGGCGAGGCCGATGACTTCGTATTCGCCGCCTTTGAAGTGGCGATAGCGTCCGAGCGCGAGACTGGGAAGCGGTGGCAGGTCGGACATGGATGATTTCTCTGTCGAGGGCGGCGGCGGATCGTAGTAGCTGAAAGAAAGGGCTGTCCTGCGTGCTGAAAACGAGGCCGGCGCCGATCCATGGCGAGAGGCGCATGCTGGCTCAAGCATGCTTGTGCCGGTCAAATCCCGAAGAACAGTGGAAGTGTCGCCTCAATGCATTGATGTAAACCCGTCGCTGATTTCTGCTCAGGTCAGGGGCCGCCAAGAGTGGCTGGCAACTGGTTTCTATCCTCAGGGCTTGCCCAGGTAACCTTCCAGGACTTGCCTGGCCAGCGTCAGGTTCGCCACGATGCTGGGGCCGAGGAGCGCTCGCGTGGCTGGGCCATTGGTGAGGCTCAAGCCGCGAATATCGAGAGACTGTCTGATGCGCTTGCCCACGAATCTCTCCAATAGTGCAGATGCGGGCAATGAGGCGCGGATCTCGCGCATCTCGATGATCGCCTCGCGCCAGGCTTTCTCATCCGGGGTGGCTGAGGAGAAGACGGTGATGAGCCTGTCCAAGGTGGCCAGCATGTCGTGAAGCAGCGGGTCTTTGGTCATGTTCTTCTCCTTCGCCAGAGGGTGAATTTTACCGGCTGCCAGATGGGATTCAAACCAGCTGGCACAGTGCGCTGCTGCCGGTAGCGTTGATGTGTCAGTGGACGTTTGACGCGTAGGCCAGTCTGGCAACCCAGGGTTCTGGCGGTCTCGCAAAAAGGCGATGAATGCGTGCGATGCTTTTGCGCGAGACCTTGAATGCGGCGCCCTCGCGGGTTAGCGGAGAGGCCGCAGCGTCATCACAATCTTTTGCTGGTCTGCTGCCGAGAATATGGCAGTCGCCCTGGAGAGCAACCATGAAATCCCTTGTACTTTGTGTAGCTACCTTGCTGATGTCTGCTGCGGTCGCGGGTTGTGCGCCGAAAGATGAAGCGAAGATAGAGGCTGCCCAGCCGCGTGTGGGCATGGCCAATCCTGCATCCGAGTATTGCGTGAAGAAGGGCGGCAAGGTCGAGATCAAGAAGAACAGCGAGGGCGGTGAGTACGGTATCTGCCACCTTGCCGATGGCACCCAGATCGAAGAGTGGGAGCTGTTCCGGCGCGAAAACGCGGTCGGCACGAAGTAAGAGGTGGTCGGGGGCAGGTTTCAGTCTTGCCTGGAGGCAGTTGTGGCATGCGGTGGTGCGATCACAACAAGACCTGATTTATCTCTGCTCCGTCACCCTCAGCTTCGAGATATCGAAGCCCTGCAGCTTGGCTTTTTCGCTGAGTTGCCCGAGCAGGTCGTCCGGAATCGCCTTGTCCCTGGTCAGTATCCAAAGGTACTTCCGGTTCGGTGTGCCAACGACTGCCCATAGGTAGTCGGTATCCAAGGCGATGACCCAATAGTCGGCCCAAACGAATGGAATGAACGACAGGAACGAGGGGGCGAAACGTACCTTGAGTTCAGCTGGCCCATTGCCTGATGGCTTGACGAGGCCTTGGGCCTGAAGGGTATCGCCGTTGGCTTTTTCGCAGCGGTTGATGACCTCGATCTTGCCTTCGGGCAGCAGCCGATAGTTCGCAGTTGTGTTCCGTGCGCAGTTGCGCTGGAAGTACATCGGGAAGTTGGCCTGTTCATACCAGGTGCCGGCATAACGTTGCAGGTCGATGTTCTCGACGGACGTTACTTCCGCGCCATGAGCGAGCGGGTGGGCGATCAGAAGTGCCGCAAGGAGCATGCAATTACTGCGCATATCGAGTGCCTGTCATGGATTGCATCGCAGGGTGCCCCAGTTGCTGCTGATTACGCGTGACGAACGGGGGCTCTACGTCGGGAAAACGTCTCGGAGACAAGCTGTGCGACACAAGCCTCCAGGCCCAGTCTTGATGGTTTGTGAGCCCGTGTGTGTTGGGCGAAGGCCCCGAAGCTTTTGCCACGGTCAGAATCATGCATTACCATGCGCGCAACTCGTACTACCGCGGCTGCTGAACCCGGTAATCACGAGAGATAGTCATGGACATTGAAAGAAATCGAGGCTGGAGACGTTTTCAGTCGCGTAATCATGGTGGCGACCGCGTCGCTCAACCGCAGAAAATCAAGCCCGAGAAGAACTGGAAGCTGATGTATACCCGTAGTGCGAAATGCATGCGGGCCAAACAGCTTGGTTTCCAGTATCCGATCCGCACTGAACGGCAATTGCTTTTGGATCAGTCATGAGCCGCTTGTTGTTCGTATGCAGCCGCAACCAGCTGCGCAGCCCGACGGGTGAAGCAATGTGGAGCAAGCGGGCAGGCTTTGAAGCTCGCTCTGCAGGCACCAGCCCACATGCACGTAGAACCATCAGCCCGGCGGATATCCGTTGGGCTGATGTCATCTTCGTGATGGAGGCCAAGCACGGTAACCGAATGCAGGCGGCGTTCGCGCGTCTGCTTGAGCATAAGCGCATGCATTGCCTGGATATCCCGGACGATTACGACTTCATGGATCCCACGTTGATGGCGTTGCTTGATGAGCGCGTTGTTGCGTGCTTGGCTTCGGAGCTTCTTGGCGGTAGCGAATAGCGCTGGCCGGTGCCCAGTGGGCCGAGTCAGTGCGGTGTAGTGCCGAGCCATGCTCGGCAGGGGTATTCCTGGTAAGGCGTCCTGCCGAGCATGGCTCGGCACTACTCCTGTGGCCGGGAAATTCTTTGCATCCGAAGAACGATGTTCTAACGCATTGGCGCAGCGAAATGGCTAATGTCGCCAGCCAGATCGTCCCAAGGAAGACAGGTATGTCGGTAGTGCAGGGCTTGCGTGGTTGCTGTCTGTTGATGTGCTTGCTTGCGGGATGGGGGTCAGCGCAGGAAGTGGTGGAGGCGCCTGCGGAGGCGGGAGCTGCACCGATCCGCGATATGGAGGCGGTCGTCGTCCATGGAGTGCAGCCCGGGCCGGGCTTGTGGCGGGTCAGCAAGGATGGGCATGTGCTTTGGATCCTGGGCACGGTATCGCCCTTGCCCAACCAGATTGATTGGCGGGCCGATGAGGTGCGTGCGGTGATCGCACGCTCGGGGCAGGTATTGCTGTCACCGGGTGTGGTGTTCGATGCCGACGTGGGCTTCTTTGGCAAGCTGGCGTTGGCGCCATCGGTCTGGAAGGTGATGCGCAACGAAGACGGCGCGGAACTGGTCGATGTGCTGGCGCCGCCGCTGTATGCGCGCTGGCGTGCGGTCAAGCAGCGTTACCTGCCGCGCGACGGCGGGGTTGAGCGCAAGCGGCCGATGTTCGCCGCTGCTGAGTTGCAGGCGGCGGCAATGAAATCCATCGGTTTGGGTCAGAAGCCGGTGGTCTGGCCGGTGGTGGAATCGGCAGCGAAAGCGGCCGGTATCACGCCTACCTCTACGAATTGGAAAATCAAGATCGAGGACCCTAAGGCAGCCGTCCGCGAGTTTCGCGAGGGCGGCATGGATGATGCGGTGTGCCTGGAAGGGACCGTGGCCTTGGTTGAGAACGATCTGCCGACCTTGGTCGAGCGGGCGAATGCCTGGGCAATGGGCGATGTGGAGGCGTTGCGGCGCTCACCGTATGAGGATGCGGGCGCGGCCTGCATGCAGGCGATCACGCAGTCGGGCTTCGTGCGCAATCGCGGCTTCGGTGATCTGAAGGCGGGTGTGCGCCAGCATTGGCTGTCGATTGCGGAAGCTGCAGTGCAGCGCAACGAAGAGACGTTTGCGATGGTGCCGGTGGATCGGTTGCTGGAAGCCGATGGCTATCTGGCGGCGTTGCAGGCGCGTGGATACGAGGTTGAGTCGCCCTGAAGAGCAGTTCCGTGGTGAGAGCAGGCAGCTCCCGCAGGGTGGGTAGCTACGCTGTTGTTGATTTGTGGGAGCGGCGTAAGCCGCGAAGCTGACAATACTCGAGCAACCGATTTTCCCCTCGCCTGATAGTGCTTTTGCTTCGCGGCTTACGCCGCTCCTACAAAAGAAAATCCGATGCCAGGGGGCTGGCATCGGATTCTGATGGGCTCACAAGTTTGAGTTCAGCTCAGCTCGCCGCACTCAACGGCGCAGCACTGTCCTGCAGCTTTGGCCAGCGCTTCAGGATTGCTGCGCGAATGCCCGCCGCATCAATCCCGGCCTCGGCCAGCAGGTCTTCGCGGCTGGCGTGGTGCTGGTAGCTGTCGGGCAGGCCCAGGTGCAACATCGGCATCAGCACGGCTTCGGCGTTGAGCAATTCGGAAACACCCGAGCCCGCGCCGCCAGCAACCACGTTGTCTTCAACGGTGACAAAACCGTCGTGCGTGCGCGCCAGTTCCAGCAGCATCGCCTTGTCCAGCGGCTTGATGAAACGCATGTTGACTACGCTCAGGCCCAGCTCGCGGCCAACCTGTTCGGCTGCCGGTACGCTGGCACCGAAGGCGAGGATGGCGATGCGGCTGCCTTGCACGCGCAGCTGTGCCTTGCCGATTTCCAGCGTGGACAGATCGGTGCCAACGGCAGCGCCGGGGCCGGTGCCGCGCGGATAGCGCACGGCAGCTGGGCCGTTGTACTGCAGGCCGGTGCTGAGCATCTGCCTGCACTCGGCTTCATCGCCCGGGGCCATGACTACCATGTTCGGCACGCAGCGCAGGTAGCTCAGGTCGAGGTTGCCGGCGTGGGTGGCGCCGTCCGGGCCGACAACACCGGCACGGTCGATGGCGAACAGCACATCCAGGTCCTGGGTGGCGACGTCATGTACCAGTTGGTCGTAGGCGCGCTGCAGGAAGGTGGAGTAGATGGCGACCACGGGCTTGGCGCCCTGCGTGGCCATGCCGGCAGCCAGCGTCACCGCATGCTGCTCGGCGATGGCGACGTCGAAGTAGCGGTCGGGGTATTCCTTGCTGAAACGCACCAGCCCGGAGCCTTCGCGCATCGCCGGGGTGATCGCCAGCAGCTTCGGGTCGGCCGCGGCGGCGTCGCACAGCCAGTCGCCAAAGATGTCGGTATAAGTCGGCTTCTTCGGCGCGCCCTTTTCCGGCAGGCCCTTGCTGGGATCGAACGGGCCGACGGCGTGGTAGCCGATCTGGTCGTCCTCGGCCGGCTCGTAGCCTTTGCCCTTGGTGGTCATGATGTGCAGCAGGTGCGGACCCTTGGCATCCTTCAGGTGCTTGAGGGTCGATACCAGCAGCGGCAGATCATGGCCGTCGATCGGGCCGGTGTAATGGAAACCCATCTGCTCGAAGGCGGTGGACGGCACGAACATGCCCTTCCACTGTTCCTCCCAGCGCTTGACGAAGCGCGCAGGCGGACTGTGGCGCTTGTCGCCGAGGATCTTCTTGCCGCTCTCGCGCAGCGCGTTGAGTGTGCGGCTGGCGGTTGCCCGGCCCAGCATCTTGGTCAGTCCACCGACGGCTTCGGAGATGGACATGTTGTTGTCGTTGAGGATGACCAGCACGTTCGGCTCTTCGTCCATGCCACCGGCGTGGGCCAGTGCTTCGAAGGCCATGCCGGCCGTCATCGCGCCGTCGCCGATAACCGCGATCACCTTGCGCTCATCGCCCTGGCGCTGGCGCGCGATGGCCATGCCCAGCGCGGCGGAGATCGAGGTCGAGGAATGGCCGACACCGAAGGTGTCGAACTCGCTTTCCTCGCGCTTGGGGAACGGCGCAACACCGTCCTTCTGCTTGACGGTGTGGATGCTGTCGCGACGACCGGTGAGGATCTTGTGCGGGTAGGTCTGGTGGCCCACGTCCCACACCAACTGGTCGACCGGCGTGTCATACAGATAGTGCAGGGCGACAGTAAGCTCGATCACACCGAGGCCAGCTGCGAAGTGACCGCCGCTCTTGCCCACCGATTCGATCAGGTAGGCGCGCAACTCGCCGGCGATGGCCCCCAGTTCGCTCTCGTCGAACAGACGCAGGTCATCGGGAGTCTTGATGCGCGACAGGCGCGGATAGCTGGCAGAGTCGATCATGGTCTTCGCGTTTCACTCGAAACGGTATTTTCCCCGTCCGGAGAGGGTGGGGCAAGCAAAGCACACCATCAATGAGTGCTGGATGAGGTGGTTTGGCACCAAGCTGAAGGCCGTGTTCAGCGTAGATGGCAGTTTCGCATGAATACGCGGGGCGGCGGGGCGGGGCTCAGAGCCCGCGCTGCAAGGCTTTGCGCGGCAACTGCGACTTCAGGAAGGCCATCTGGTCGGCCAGTATGTTGCGGTTGGACAGGATCAGGTGCTCGATCCAACTGGGCCGGTAAGGGACTGCCAGCAGCGGCATGTTGGCCTGCGCCGGGGTGCGGTTGCTCTTGCGCGAGTTGCAGTGGAAGCAGGCGCTGACCACGTTCTCCCAGATGTCCTTGCCACCTTTGGACACCGGCAGGACGTGATCGCGGGTCAGCTGCGGGCGGCTGAAGTGCTGGCCGCAATACAGGCAGAGCTGGGCATCGCGCGCGAACAGTGCGGGATTGGTGAGGTTGGGGGTGGGGTCGATCGCGCGCGAGCGGGCGTGGCCGCGGGAGGCGATGATCGGGTGCAGGTCCATGCCACTGCGCAGGCCGGTGAGTCGCGATATTGCGCCGTGTACGTGCAGGCAGGGATCGCCCATGGTCCAGGCGACGGCACCGCGTGCATACAGGCAGGCAGCGTCCTGCCAGTTGATCCAGTCCAGCACACGGCCATGCGCATCCAGCGACAGTAGTCGCACGGAGCCGAGGCGGTGCAGGGAGGCCGGAAGTGAAAACCCGTCTATCGGAGCGGAAGTCCCGGCTCCGGTATCGATCAGACTACGCGGTGTAGTGTCTGTCTCCATCGGGTTAACAGCTTATACACGATGCGTGACAGTTTGTGTAAAGGCGGTGGCGGCCTGTGGTTTTGTAGGAGCGGCGTAAGCCGCGAAGCTGGGGGTGTTTCAGTAGCCTGTAGCCTCGCCCTCAGCTTGGCCCTGCGGCCAAAAGGAAGGAGCGGAAGCAAGAGCGCCCTCACCCCAACCCCTCTCCCGCACGCGGGAGAGGGGCTAAAGCCGTGCTTACGGCGACGGATCAGTCGCCGAAGCGGACCGAATCCATGTCCATCAGCGAGTCGGCGCCAGCGGCGATGCCGGCGGCGTGGCTCAGGGTGCGCGGCAGGATGCGGGCGTAGTAGAAACGCGCGGTTTCCAGCTTGGCTTGCTTGAAGGCTTCCGGGTGGCTGGAAGCCTGTGCGGCGACCACCGAGCGGGCCCACCAGTAGGCCACGGCGATGTAGCCGCTGTAGAACAGGTAGTCCCAGCTGGCCGCGCCCAGTTCTTCCGGGTTGGCGGCGGCACGCTGCAGCACGTCGATGGTCAGCTTGCCCCATTCCTTGGCCTTGCCGCCCAGCACCGGCAGGAACTCGGCCACGGCCGGGTTGCTGGCATTGGCGGCGATGAACTGCTCGATCTCGGCCAGGAACAGCTTCAAACCGGCGCCCTGCGAGGCGGCGGTCTTGCGACCGATCAGGTCCAGCGCCTGGATGCCGGTGGTGCCTTCATACAAGGTGGTGATACGGGCATCGCGGGCGTACTGCTCCATGCCGTGCTCGGCGATGTAGCCGTGGCCGCCGAACACCTGCTGGCCGTTGTAAGTCGCCTCGATGCTCCACTCGGTCAGGCAGGCCTTGACGATGGGGGTGAGGAAGCTGACCAGCGTGTCGGCGTCGGCGCGCGCCTGTGCATCGGCGCTGCTGTGTGCGGCATCGAGCTGGGTGTAAGCGTGTGCGGCGAGCAGGCGGCCACCTTCGGTCAGTGCCTTGGTGGTCAGCAGCATGCGGCGTACATCGGGCTGGGCGATGATCGGGTCGGCCGGCTTGTCCGGCTGCACGGCACCCTTGGGTGCGCGCGACTGCAGGCGCTCGCGGGCATAGGCCAATGCGCCCTGGTAGGCACGCTCGGACTGCGCCAGGCCCTGCACGCCAACGCCGAGGCGGGCGGAGTTCATCATCACGAACATCGCCTGCAAGCCCTTGTGGGGCTGGCCGACGAGGTAGCCCTGGGCGCCGTCGAAGTTCATCACGCAGGTGGACGAACCGTGGATGCCCATCTTGTGTTCCAGCGCGCCGCAATGCAGTTCATTGCGCTCGCCCTGCTTGCCGTCGCGGTCGACCTTGTACTTCGGGGTGACGAACAGCGAGATGCCCTTCGGGCCGGCCGGGGCGTCGGGCAGCTTGGCCAGCACCAGGTGCACGATGTTGTCGGCGAGGTCGTGCTCGCCGGCGGTGATGAAGATCTTGGTGCCGGTGATCGAATAGCTGCCGTCGGCGTTCGGCTCGGCGCGGGTCTTGAGCAGGCCGAGGTCGGTACCGGCGTGCGGCTCGGTCAGGCACATGGTGCCGGTCCAGTTGCCGGCCACCAGCGGCTTGAGGAAGGCTTCCTTCTGCCAGTCTTCGCCGTAATGCTTGAGCGCTTCAACCGCGCCGTGCGAAAGCATCGGGAACAGGCTCCAGGCCAGGTTGGCCGAGGACACCATTTCGCTCAATGCCATGCCCATGGTTTCCGGCATGCCCTGGCCGCCGAAGTCCGGCGATGCGGTCAGTCCGGTCCAGCCACCTTCGACGAACTGCGCATAGGCTTCCTTGAAGCCCGGCGCGGTGGTGACTTCGTTGGTGGCCTTGTCGAGCTTGCAACCGGTCTGGTCGCCCACCGCATTGAGCGGGGCAAGCACGCTGGTACTGAAGCGGCCGGCTTCTTCAAGCACTGCGTCGATCAGGTCGGCGGTGGCGTCTTCGAAACCCAACGATGCAAACAGGGACTCGGCCTTCAATACGTCGTGCAGGGCGAAACGGAGATCGGTAACAGGGGCTTTGTAGTTGCTCATCAGACGGCTCTCGAACGATGCGGGAACGGATGGGGGATCAGCGCAGCACGCCGGGCAGGCCGGGGGCCTGGTTGAGGCTGTTGCGCGATTTGATGTCGAAACTGCGTTGCTTCTTTTCTTCCGGGGTGGCGCTGACGCTGCCTTCCAGTTCGTAGAACAGCGAGCGGCCACCGGCCAGGGCATCGGCCACGACAATGCGCGCCGAGGACGAGGGCTGCAGGCGCACCTTGATGACGTCGGCCGATTCCGGGCCGATCGACAGCGCCGGGTTGGCGCTGAGCGTGCCGGCTGCTTCATCGCCAACCTTCACCGCCAGCGACACGTTGTCGAAACGCATCGGCATGGAGCTGTAGTTGCGCAGGCGCAATTCCACTTCCCAGTTGCCGTCGTTGCCAACGCTCAGCTGCTGGATGCTGGCCGCAGGTTCGGAGACGCGCTTCACCGGGCCATTGCCGCAGGCGGTAAGTACAAGTGCGAGTACGGCCATCAAGGCGTACTGGGGGCGAAAACGCATGGGGCGTGGTCCTCGGGTCCTGAGCTTATCTCCCAAGAATACTACGGCGTATGGCGGCCTGTTGGGTACAGGGCTGCCAGATCAGCCAATATGACGGAGGGATGGCGGAACCGGCGCGGTCATGCATCGAGTCATGCAGGGGGCAGAGGTTGCCGTCATTCGCGTCATTTTCTGGGGATTCATCAATGCGTTCATTCAAGTTGTTGCCGCTTGCAAGCGCTATCCGCGGCGGTCTGGCAGTTGTGGCGCTGTGCGCCTCCGTTCCGGCGCTGGCAGCGCCACCGCAGTTCGATCTTCAAGCAGGCAGCATCGAGGAGGTACTGCCTGAATTTGCCCGCCAGGCCGGCGTGCAGATCATCGCCCCGGCGCATTCAGGCGGCGCCCAGCGCATCGAAGTGGCCGAGCTGAAGGGGCAGATGGAGCCGCGCCAGGCGCTGGCCCGTCTGCTCACCGGCACCGGCCTGAGCGTGGCCTCGGACGATGGCCGCACCATCACCTTGCGCGCGGCCACGCCAATGTTGGCCTCGCTCGGTGGATTGGGTGGTCTGGCCGCAGGGCAGGCAGCAGCTCCGGCTGCGCCGCAGGAAGCCGCTGAACCCGCGCCAGCAGCGGCCAGCCCCAGCGTCAGCACGCTGGACCAGATCACCGTGGTCGGCAGCCAGATCAAGGGCGCCAAGACCGCCGCGATCCTGCCGGTCGCGACCTTGCAGGCCGAGCAGATCGAAGCAACTGGCGCTGTGTCCGGCGACGAGTTGTACCGCTCCATCCCGCAGATGGGCGATGTCTCGTTCAGTGGCACCAATGGTGGCAACAGCTCCAACTACGCCCGCGGCGACATCGCCTCGGTCAATCTGCGCGGCCTCGGTGTCGGCAATACCTTGCTGCTGATCAACGGCCGCCGCACTGTGGTCCATCCCACCAGCCAGGCCGACGGCAACCTGGTGCCGGTGCTGACCTACAACGCCAATGCAGTGCCGGTGTCCAACCTGCGTCGCGTTGAAGTGCTGCTGGACGGCGCAGCGGCCATCTACGGCACCGACGCGGTGGCCGGCGTGGTCAACAACGTGCTGCGCGACGACATGGACGGCGGCACCATCAGCGTGCAGAAGGGCTTCGGTGAAGGCACCGACCTGCGCGATATCGGCGTCAACGGCATGTGGGGCAAGAACTCCGAAGATCTGCGCTCCAACATCACCATCGCCTTCAATTACTACAACACCACCGGCTTGAACTCGCTGGACCAGGACTGGACCAAGAACGGCAACCGTGCGGCCGACTTCCTCGGCACCCCGTTTGAAGGCCTGGCCGGCACCGACAATCGCAATACCAACAGCCCGTGGGGCAACTTCACCGTGGTTGGCCCGCGCGTGTCGCAGAACGGCACCTGGTTGACCACCACCGCCGGTGCCTTCCATGTGCAGCCGACCAGCAACAGCGGCTGTGCGGCGACCATTGCCGATGGCCTGTGTGTGCAGTCCGGTAGCAAAGCCACCTCCGGCGCCGACGCCAATCTGCGCGACAACCAGCAGGGCCAATATCCGCTGTCGATCAGTCCGGACGTGCGTCGTCTGAACCTGTTCGTCACCGGCAAGCATGATTTCGACAACGGCCTGTCGTTCTTCAGCGAGGCGGGCATCTACAACTCGCGCGCCTATAGCCTGCAGAACGGCGTCAACACCATCACCGCCTTGCCGATGACGGTGGCTGCCAGCAATTACTGGAACCCGTTCGGTGCGATGTACCTGCCCGACGGCACGCTCAACCCGAATCGCCTGCAGGGTTTGAACATCGGCGCCAACGGCGTGCCGGTGACCATCACCAGCTATCGCTTCGAGCGGCCGACCCGCATCGAGGTCAACAACACCCAGGTGCGTGCATTGGCCGGCCTGCGTGGCTTCCACTACGGTTTCGATTGGGAAAGTGCCGCGCTGTACTCGGCGGCCAGGGTCAAGGACACCCAGGATGCAGTGAGCATGTCGCTGTTCCAGCAGGCCCTGGCCAACCCCACCGCCTCTGCCTACAACCCGTTCTGCGGCGGCTGCAACGATTGGGACAAGCTGGACCAGTTCTTCTACAAGGCGCAGCGCCAGAGCAAGACCGAGCTGTTCCTGTGGGACTTCAAGGCCTCGCGCGCAGACCTGTTCAAGACCTGGGCCGGCGATGTCGGCATGGCCGCGGGCCTGGAAGTGCGCCACGAAACCCAGCGCGATGACCGCGATGCACGCGTCGATGGCTCGGTGACCTTCACCGATGCGATCACCGGCGTTGCCTATCCCAGCGACATGTACGGCGTCAGCCCGACCCCGGATACCTATGGCTCGCGCACTGTCGCCGGTCTGTTCGCCGAGTTCTCGGTGCCGCTGGTGTCGCCGGAAATGAACATCCCGCTGGTGCGTTCGCTGGACCTGCAGGTGGCCGGCCGCGCCGAGCGCTACAACGATTTCGGCAATGTCGCCAAGCCGAAGCTGGCGCTGGGCTGGCAGGTGTTTGACGGCCTGACCCTGCGTTCGTCCTGGGCCAAGGGCTTCCGTGCGCCCAACCTGGAGCAGATCAACGCCACGGTGGTCAGCCGTTCCAACACCCGTACCGACTATATCCAGTGCGAGGCGGACAAGCGCAGCGGTGCACAGCCGGCGTTCGCCAACTGCGGCGGCTACAGCTATTCCACCACCGCGCGTCGCTCGGGCAACCCGGACCTGAAGCCGGAAACCTCGACCAATACCAGCGCCGGCCTGGTCTTCCAGCCGCGCTTCATCCCGGAAAACTACGGTCGCTTCACCTTCGCCGTCGATTACTACAAGTACGAGCAGGAGGGCATCATCGGCCTGTTCGGCGAAGGCAATGCGCTGATCCTGGACTACATGCTGCGCCAGCAGGGCGGCAGCAACTCGGCGGTGGTGCGTGCAGATGCGACCGCTGACGACATCGCCCGCTTCGCCGGCACCGGTCTGGCTGCTGCCGGCAAGGTGCTGTACGTCACCGACCAGTACGTCAACCTGGAGCCGCAGACCCTGCGTGGCGTTGACTACAACTTCAGCTGGAACTCGCCGGAAACCGCGATCGGTCGTTTCGATCTCTCGGTCACCGGTACCCACCTGATCGAGTTCTACCGCCAGCGTTCGCCGGCACTGCAGGCGCTGGAAGATGCCAAGTCCGCTGGGCTGGTGGATCCGTCGATCCGCATCACCGGTGGTGGTGACCTGATCGGCAATGGTGGCAACCCGGAATGGAAGTGGTCCGGCACGCTGACTTGGCGCTACCAGCAGCTTTCGGTGGGCGCGAGCGCGCGTTATGCCAGCTCCTACGTCGAGAACGGCCTGACCTTGGCCGATGGCACGCCGTGGACGGTGAAGTCGCAGACGCTGGCTAACGCTTTCGTCAAATACGACTTCGCGCGCGAAGGCTGGCTCAACAACGTGGCGGTCAAGGTTGGTGCCAACAACATCGCCAACAAGCGCCCGCCGATCTCCGACGATGTGTTCGGTTACCCGTCGGGTGTCTACCAGGCCAACCCACGCTACTGGTACGTCAACGTGAGCAAGGCGTTCTGATGCAGAAAAACGTTCCATTCCGCCATGTGGCGGGAGCCGGGCAGGTGCCGCGATGAACGCGGCGCTTGCGCGGGAGCGTGCCGGCTGGTTGGCCGAGCACATATTGCCTTGCGAGCCCGCGCTGCGGGACTGGCTGCGGCGGCGCCTGTCGCTGCGCCAGGACGTGGATGACGTGATCCAGGAGACCTACGCCATCCTCGCCGGGATGGCGGATGTATCGCACATTCTGCAGCCCAAGGCCTATGTGTACTCGGTTGCCCACTCGGTGGTGCTGCAGCAGTTGCGGCGCGCGCAGGTGGTGTCGATCGAGGCGGTGGCCGAGATCGACCGCGTTGCCATTGTTGGCGACGAAGTCAGCCCGGAACGGATGGCGTCGTCACGACAGGAGCTGGCGCGCATCGGCGCCTTGATCGAGAGCCTGCCGGACAAGTGTCGGCAGGCCTTCGTGCTGCGGCGTGTGGAAGGCTACTCGCAGCGCGAGATAGCCGAACGCATGCAGATCAGCGAGAACACCGTGGAGAAGCACATCTGCAAGGGAATCCGGGTATTGATGGATTCGATGAAGCGTGATGACGACGTAATGCAGAAGAGTAGTGAGCGGTTCGCCGCGGAAGGAGCAAGGCATGCGCGTCGGCGCTGATGCGAGTATTGATGATGTAGCCGCCAATTGGGTGGCGCGCGAGGACCGCGCGCAACTCACGGTGGAGGAACGTGCGCAACGTGATGCCTGGCTGGAAGCCGATACGCGCCATTTCGGCGCATATGCCCGCGCCCATGCAGTGCTGGCACGTACCGACCGTGCACGCGCGCTGTCGGCCGGCGAAATGGATCGTGCATTCACCGCACGTGCGCCACGACGGGCGCGGCGTGCGCTGCGCTGGGCAATGGGCCTGGCCGCCGTGGTTGGCGTGCTCGCCATCGGCGTGCAACGCCAGGACGATGGGGCCGAGTACTTCGCCACCCGCAAGGGCGAGATCCTGCGCGTGCCACTGCAGGATGGCTCGGCGATCACACTGGATTCGGACTCGCAGGTGCGGGTGCAGTTCAGCGCTACCCGCCGTGATATCCACCTGCTGCAGGGCGAAGCCTTGTTCGACGTAGCCAAGAATCCGCAACGCCCGTTCGTGGTGCGCGCGGAGGAAACCGATGTCACCGCGGTAGGCACCAGTTTTGCGGTCAGCCTCACCGAGCGCCGCAGCGGCGGTGTGGAAGTGCTGGTGCGCGAAGGCATCGTCGATGTGACCGATACCCAGGGCGCGGTCGCCCCTGCGCGGCTGGTGGCCAACTACCGCGCGCTGGCCAACCGCAGCCATGGCATCCGCATCGAGGCGGTGCCTACGGATGATGTGGATCAGCAGCTGGCCTGGCGCGAAGGCATGTTGTCCTTCAACGGCGACACCTTGTCGGTGGCGGCGGCGCAGTTCCTGCGCTACAGCGATACCCGCATCGTCATCGATGACCCGCTGGTTGGCAGTCGCCGCATCGTTGGCCTGTATTCGGCCAGTGACCCGCGCGGATTCGCCAACAGCGTCGCCTTGAGCCTTGGCCTGGTGGTGCAGCAGCGCGGAGACGTGGTGCGGCTGAGCTCCCCTGATGCCGCGCCGCAGGCGGCGCGGTCCATGCAATGAATCCGGATAAAAACATGCACTACAACAGCAAGCGTGGTTTCGCCTTGGCGGTGCTTACCGCTGCATTATTGGGGGCAGGGCAGGCCAGTGTGGCCGCTACTGCCGGCGACAAGGCCGTGTTGATCCGCGACGCCATGGTCTTCGATGGCACCGGCCGCGCGCCTTATGCGGGCAGCGTGCTGGTCGAGGACGGTCGTATCGCCGCCATCGGCGCCGAGCTGGCAGCCCCCAAGGGCGCACGCGTGGTCAATGCGCGTGGCCAGGCCTTGCTGCCGGGTCTGTTCGATCTCCACACGCACTGGACGCCGAACGCCACACCGTCGGAACTGCCGCAGGTAGCGAACCTCTACATGGCGGCCGGCGTCACCACGGTCAGCGATTTCCACGAGCCGCCGGAAGCCTACGCGCCACGCCGCGCATGGCTGGCCTCGATCGCCGCACCCGACGTCAAGTTCGCCGCGCGCATGAGCACGCCGCTCGGCCATGGCGCGGATTGGGGTGACGAGAACACCACGCGCTGGGTGAACTCACCCGAGGCCGCGCGTGCTGGCGTGCGTGCGGTTGCCGCCTACAAGCCCGACTTCATCAAGGCCTTCACCGATGGCTGGCGCTATTCCAACGCTGCTGACAACAGCAGCATGGACGAGGAAACTCTCACCGCGCTGGTCGACGAGGCGCACAAGAACGGCCTCAAGGTGTTCACTCATACTGTAATGGTCAAGCGCGGCAAGGCCGCCGCACGTGCGGGCGTGGACGTGATCGCGCACAGCGTGCAGGACGGTGCGGTTGACGACGAGCTGATCGCGTTGATGCGCGAGCACGGTACCGCCTATGCACCTTCGTTGGCGGTATATCTGCCCGAGCGCGTCGATGGCAGCGGACGCAACAACGGCAAGCCGGATGTACTGGCCCAGCGCGAGCAGAACTTCGCCAACGCCTTGCATAACGTCAAGACGCTGCACGATGCCGGTATTCCGGTCGTGGTGGGCACCGATGCCGGCATGACCGGTACGCCGCATGGCACATCGACCCTGCGCGAACTGGAGCTGCTGGTGCAGGCTGGGCTGACCCCGAGCGAGGCGCTGTTGGCTGGTACCTCGGCCAGCGCCAAGGCGCTGGGCGTGAATGACCGCGGCAGCATCGAAGTTGGCAAGCGTGCGGATCTGTTGCTGGTAAGCGGTCGCCCGTGGGAGCGCATCGGCGACGTTCGCAATACGCAGCAGGTATACGTGGCCGGTCGCCAGGTGCAAGGCAAGGGCGCGGTGTTGCCGGCCGGCAACAAGGCCTTGGCCTTGCCAGCGCAGCCGGTGCAGGCCCTGGTTGATGACTTCGAGCGTAGCGATGGCCGTACCACCCTGGACACGCTGCGCGTGGACGAGGCCGATGGCGGTAACGATCGTACCGCGCAGGTGACCGAGATCGTGGCACGCGAAACTGGCGGCAACGCACTGGCGACCCAGGCCAAGCTGTCCAGCAAGGACACCGCCTTCGCTGCGACGATCCTGCCGCTGAGCCGTGGTTCCGTGGCGCCGGTGGATGCGCGTGCCTATCGCGGCATCCGCTTGGAGCTGCGCGGCAGCGCACCGGAATTGCAGCTGGAAGTGCGGGCCTTGGGCAATCGCCGCTTCATTGCGCCTCTGCAGGCCGGCGCGCAATGGCAGACGGTGGAGATTCCCTTCGCCGCACTGCAGGGCCAGCCGCCGTATCGCGCCAAGGCACCTGTAGCGGTGTGGAAGGGCGATGACCTGCAGCAACTGGTTGTCTCCGGCAGCGGCGAGCCCGGCAGCAAGCTGTGGTTCGAGATCGACAACGTCAGTTTCTATTGATGCGTGAGGCTGGCTGGATGAAGACCCGTTATCTGCGTGCCGCTCTGCTGGCAGCGTTGCTTCCACTTGCAGGAACCACACTTGCCGCGGACGTGATCAGTACGTTGGACAGCTATGCGCAGCGGCAGGCTGAGCTTGGGCAGCAGTTGTGGCAGCAGCCTGAGCTCGGCTATCTGGAACATGCATCCTCGGCCTTGCTGCAGAAGGAACTACAGCAGGCGGGCTTCCATATCCAGGCCAATGTTGCCGGCATGCCGACGGCCTTCGTCGCAAGCTTCCGCAATGGCAGCAAGGGGCCGGTGATCGGGCTGCTGGCAGAAATGGATGCGCTGCCCGGCATGGCCCAGGCGGCGGAGCCGGTGCGCAGCGTCATCGCCGGCCAGGATGCCGGCCAGGCCTGCGGCCACAATCTGTTTGGTGCGGCATCGGTGGGCGCAGCCCGCGCCTTGGCGCAGTGGATGCAGCGGACTGGCACACCCGGCGAAGTGCGGCTGTACGGAACGCCGGCGGAGGAGGGTGGCTCCGGCAAGGTGTACATGGCCAAGGCGGGGCTGTTCGATGATGTGGATGTGGTGCTGCATTGGCATCCGTCCGCCGAGAATTCCGCTGCACAAGGCACGACACTGGCCAACATCAGCGGCAAGTTCCGTTTCCACGGGCGCGCCGCCCATGCCGCCATCGCCCCAGAGCGCGGCCGCTCCGCGCTGGACGGCGTGGAAGCCTTCAATTACATGGCCAACCTGATGCGCGAGCACGTGCCCGATGGCACTCGCATCCATTACGTGATCAGCAACGGCGGCGCCGCTCCCAACGTGGTCCCGGATGCCGCTGAGGCCTACTACTACGTGCGCCATACCGACCCCGCGGTGGTGCGCGATGTAATCGAGCGCCTGCAGAAGGCAGCCGAAGGCGCAGCAATGGGCACGGGTACCACGGTCGAATTCGAGCCGACCGGTGGTGTGTACTCGCTGTTGCCCAATGACACGCTTGGGCAGGTGATGCAGAAAGCGCTGCAGCAGGTTGGCGGCGTGCAATACGACCCGGCCGAGCAGGCATTCGCGAAGAAGCTGCAGGAGAGCCTGGAAAAGCGCCCGGACCTGCAGGTGGCAACACAGGTGCAGCCCTACCGGGCAGACCAAGCAGGCAGCGCATCCACCGACGTTGGCGACGTCAGCTGGAACGTCCCCACGGTTGGCGTCAGCACCGCAACCTGGGTGCCCGGAACCCCGGCGCACAGCTGGCAGGCAGTTGCCGCATCGGGCATGTCGATCGGTAACAAAGGTGCGTTGAACGCAGCCAAGGTAATGGCCCTGGCCGGCGTGCAGCTGCTGCAGTCGCCGGAGCTGGTGGCCAAGGCCAAGCAGGAGTTCGATGAACGCCGCGGCGCAGGGTTCCGCTACGTGCCGCTTCTGCAGCGGGAAGCACCGCCGCTGGACTATCGGCGCAAGACCAAGGACTGAAGCACGCTGTCGCGCGATTGCAATCTTGGTTCTACGCGGGCTTCACCGCGGCGTGGGCACTGTTGCGTCCGGAGTGATGTTGCTGGGTAGCCCATCGCGCCCTCGGGCGGCGGCCCGATCCCCTCCATCGGGTCGTCGCTCGTGTTTGAGTCAGTAGGATCTCGACTTTCCTTCTGAAATCATCTTTTGAGCTTTCAGGTGGGGCTGCATATGTACTTGAGAGCCAGCACAGCCTTGGACGATGTGCATCAACGTTCTGGTTCTGGCATCTACTCTATTCTTCATCCAGAACAACTCGAGGGCTTGGGATGCCTGCGTCATTCCAGTAGCAATTGCCCTTGTACAGAGCTTGCCTTCCTGAGTAACTGTAAAAAATCTCACTGTCGCCGAATTCGACAAGTAGGTTCTGCTGCCCCTTCATGCAATTACTAAGGTGCGCTGCGTTGAGGTGGTCAGTAAAGCTATTTAAATATTCTGCACACCCTTTGCCGCAATAAGCGTATATGTGGAAGGTGGCTTCTTTGCGGAACTCTGCGGGTCCGAAGTCGTAATCTTCAGTGCGGGTCAATGTATAGAAATCCACGCTCTCGCTCCCTTCCAGCTCAGTTTTTGGGAGCTGTTTTGGCGCCGTAGAAGCTGAGCTCAGATCAAGGCGGGGGGGCGGCGCCGTCGCAGCCAAGCACTGTGCAGGAAAATGCAACCAATAAAGCCAGTAGATAGTGCCGTCGCATTTCACTCTTCCTCGTTCTGTGTCTGTGCAGCCTTGGTGCGTTGGCGCGCTGAACTCTTTCCCGGTCTTTCGCCCTACGGATATGGCTCTAGTTTCCTCCAGGGAATTCCGCGTGAGCCATCTGGGTTCTTTGGCTCAATTAGGTTCTTATTGAATTGCGTCGATCCGATTCGGTCAAGTTCTGCAGTGTTTGGTCAGTTGGGCATGTATAGAACCGACTTCCGTGAGTTGACTTGCCGACACGATAGGTTGCTGGTGTGGGCGGCGAGTGGATATGGATCAGTTGCGAACACTGGCACAGGGTAAAGCGGTGACGGACCTGCGGTGGTCCCTCTCGCACTTGTTCCTGATCTATGTACCCACCGGCGTGCTACGCCCGTGGCGAAGTTGTCGGATAGCCCAACGCGCCCTCGGGCGGCGATCCGATCTCCTCCATCGGCTCGCCGCTCGTGTTCGTTGTTCGTTGAACGCGGGCATGACCAGAACTGGCTAGGGAGCTTTGCGTGATTCATCGCACTGCCAGCTACGAACAACCTCCACGAGCAAGTGATCCAAGGGGGTTACCTCTCCAGCAAATTTCTCTGGGGTCTGGAATGTGTACCCGTACTGTATTCCAGCGTGGCGAAAATCTCGGGTGCACACTTGACCATCGCAAATTGCGATCAAGGTGTTGTCATCAGCGTTGAAAATGTAGCGTTGTTTGGTCCCGTCGCGAACCAGAAAGCGGTTTAGAGCTGGGTCCGACGATGGCTCTCGTCGGCCGGAACTCGCCAAGGCCTGGATATGTCCGCCTAGAGGGGTGCCCTCTGGACCATCAGCCGTGTCGACCCAGGCGGCCAGCACATCCTTCAGTCGCTTCTCACAGGCCGACGTTGCACGCGAGCAGCCCCTGAAGGCGAAGCTGCCATTCTCCAGTTCACCACCTGCCAGCCGCGTTGGAGTGATGTCGGAAGCGGATGGAGGGCAATACACGTGGGCAGGTTGACCCACTTGATACTTGCGGTCTACATCGCCGCAGCCTGCAAGCAGTAGGAGAACCAGGCTGGTTCTTACCGCGGGGTGGTGGACAAGAATCATTGGAAGCCTTTCAGCGGTTGTCCGGTGTAATCGAGCACTTCCTCAGTGTTGTCCATTTTTGTAGCCTACAAAAGCACTGGGGCCAGGGTCCTTCTTCTGTGCAGCGGCGGGTCTATCGCCCCTCGTGTTCGGGCCGGGCTGGGCGTTTTGCGTGACGCGGGCAACAGCGCTATGCTCGGTTCACCGTGTGGGGCGGTAGCTCAGCTGGGAGAGCGTCGCGTTCGCAATGCGAAGGTCGGGAGTTCGATCCTCCTCCGCTCCACCAAGTCTTAGCAAAGAAGCCGCATCGGATGATGCGGCTTCTTTGCGTTTTTGCGCTGGAAGTGGGCGTTCTGGTGAAATTTTCGCCATGTGGCGAGATGGCTGCAGCGGCGGAAGTCTCGCTGCACAAGGCATTTCGAGGAATTTTCGGCGGATGTGAAAATTTTTGTGAAATTGGCTTGCCGAAACCGAAATAGCTCCGTAATATACGCCTCCTCGACGGCAGCAACGCCGACGAAAACAAAACAAAGTGGCCGAGTAGCTCAGTTGGTAGAGCAGGGGATTGAAAATCCCCGTGTCGGCGGTTCGATTCCGTCCTCGGCCACCAAAATTTCAAGGGTTCGCAGAAATGCGAGCCCTTTTTTGTTGTTTGTTTTGCACCGGATTTGCACCGATTGCGGTTGTGTTGGTGCTTTGGGTTTGCGGTTTGTGGGAGCGGCTTGAGCCGCGAAGCTGGGGTTGCCGAGTTTGCAGTGCGAGCTTGCGATCTGATGGATCGTTTGCTTCGCGGCTTACGCCGCTCCTACAAGAGCGGATATGCGGGTTCTTTGGTGGTTCTGCCGAGCATGGCTCGGCACTACAGCTGATGCGGCCCCGATTTGGTCGAGGCTGTGATGCTCAGTTGCTTGGGAGCAATGGGCGCAGTACGGGTTCCAGCTGTTCGCGGCGCCAGCCGGCAAGGGCGGTTGGCCAGTTGCCGCTTTCCAGCAGGGCCTCCAGATGCTTGCGCGAGGCGAGCAGGCCGTCCGGCAGTCCCAGCTCGGCGGTGCGCTTGCTGACGGCGTCCTGCAGGCGCTTGAGTGCGCTCTTGTTGCTGTCGGTGGCCGGCAGAGCCATCGGTGCGTCGGCTTCGTCGGCAAGCGGGGTGTTAAGTGCTTCCCATACCTGCTGGGCCAACTTGCGCGGGGCCTTGGGGAAGCGGCCGAATACCTTCAGCATGGCGTCGTAGTCGGCTGGCGGGGTGCGCGCCAGCACGTTGGCAAGTTCATTGTCCAGGATCCAGCTGCGCGGCTTGTCGCTGCTGCGGGCCTGCTGGTCGCGCCAGCGCAACAGGCGCAACAGGCGCAGCTGGGCGTCGCGCTCCAGCACCTGTGAGGAGCGCATGGACAGGTGCGGCCAGTGCTCGCCTTGGTCACCCTCGACGCTGGCCAGCAGGCGCTCGCCATCGTCCTGCAGCCATTGCATGCGATCAGCGGCCTGCAGCTTGGCGCTGATGGTGTCGTGCATGGCAAACAGGTATTCGACATCGTCGGCGGCGTATTCCAGCTGCGCATCGCTGAGCGGGCGCTTGAGCCAGTCCGAGCGGGTCTCGCCCTTGGGCAGGGTGACGCCGGTAATTTCGGCCACCAGCTTCTGGTAGCCCATGCCGCCGCCAATGCCGGCCAGTGCGGCACCGATCTGGGTATCGAACAGTGGGCGTGGCAACGCGTCGCAGGCGCACTTGAAGGCGACCAGGTCTTCGCTGGCGCTGTGCATGACCTTGGTGATCGAAGTGTCGGTCAACCAGGGCTTCAAGGCTTCGCACATGCCCGGTATCAGCGGGTCGATCAGCAGGATTTCATCGCCAACGGCCATCTGCACCAGGGCCAGCTGCGGCCAATAGGTGCGTTCACGGATGAATTCGGTGTCCAGCCCGATCCGGCTCGGGCGCTGGCGGTAGCGTTCTTCCAACTCCGCCGGGTGTTTGATCCAGTAAGCCACGTGGGGTTCCGTCAACTGCAGGGTTTGCTCAGGCAGGCGAGAATAGCCTAACGTCGGGCCGCTCCCGGGAAAGTGTGCAAGGTAATGGAGGTGTTTTTGGGTAAAACCGGCCAATTGTTGGGTTTGACGGCGCTGTTGCTGGCGCTGTCGGGGTGTAGCGGCAGTGCGCCGCAGCCGCCTTCGGCTGCGCCAAACGCCGAGCCTTCGAAGAATCCAAGCCTGGTCGAGCGGCTGGAAGCGCGGGCCGAGGCGCGCGCCGAAGCCAAGGCCGAAGCGGCAGCGGCTGCCAAGGCCGAGGCGGCAACGCCGGATCCTGCGGTGGAGGTCGAGAGCACCGCTCTGCCGGTCTGGAATGCGCCGGAAGTCAGCCTGCAGCCCGAGCAGCTGGCCGATGCGCGCAAGGCGGCCGACAAGGCGCTGGCCGAAGACCGGCTGTACCGCGACGCCGAGGACGCCATTCCGCTGTATCTGGCAATCCTGGCCCGGCAGCCCGGGGACCGCGCCGCGCAGCGCGGCCTGGACAAGGCCCGGCAACGCCTGCGTGCGCAGGCCACGGCCCTGATGGCGCAACCTGAGAACCAGCGGCTGGCGCTGGCGCAGGCTGCCGAGATCGCCGGCGTGGCGGTGGCGCTGGCACCGGAAGGCAAGGCCGAGCAGGAGCTGCAACAACGCATTGCGGTCGCCCGGCGCTTGTTGGCGCTGAACCGTGCCGGTGAGCAGGCGCTGCGCCAGCACCAGTTCGGCGAGGATGGCGGTGGCGCGCAGGCGGCGTTCCGCGAAGTGCTGGCCACCGATCCGCTCAACGGCCGTGCACGGCAGGGCCTGGCTGCGGTTGAGAGTGGCCTGATCCGCCGCGCCGAGCATGCCGCGGCAATGGATTCGGACTTCGAGGCGGCGGCGCGCTGGCTGGACAAGGCCACCACCATCCGTGGCGAGGCGGTGACCTTGAAGGATGCCCGCGCGCGCATCGAAGGCATTCGCACCGCCCAGCTCGATGCCTTGCGTGAAGGCGGTCTGCGTGACCTGGTGTCCTCCAAGGGTTTGAAGGATGCGCGCCTGAAACTGGCACAGGCAGAGCGGATTGCCTTGCCCGATGACCGCACCGTGGCGTTGCTGCGCGAGCGCATCGAACTGGTTACCCACTACGGCAGCTTCCGCCCGGGCCAGGTGTTCAGTGATGCGCTGGCCGATGGCAGCCGCGGGCCGCAGATGGTGGTGGTGCCGTATGGCAGCTTCCAGATGGGGGCCGCTGAAGGCGAGATCGGCAGCAGCGATGCCGAACGTCCGCAGCATCTGGTGCGGTTCGAGCGCGGCTTTGCGATGTCGATCACCGAGGTCACCGTGGCCGAGTTCCGTCGCTTCGTGGAAGCGGCCAAGGCGCGGCCGCGCGCCACTCGTCGTGGCCATTCCATCGTCTACGACGAGCGCAGCGGCAACTTCATCCGCCGCAGCGGCGTGGACTGGCAGTCCGATTACAACGGGGTGAAGGCCGCGCCCAACAGCCCGGTGATGCATGTCAGCGTGCGTGATGCCGAAGCCTATGCGGCCTGGCTGTCCGAGCAGACCGGGCGCTATTACCGGCTGCCCAGTGAGTCCGAGTTCGAATATGCGCTACGTGCTGGCAGCGAGGGGCGCTATCCGTGGGGGCGCTCGATGACGCCGCCGGAAAACGCCGGCAACTTCACCGGCAGCCTGGATGTGTCGCCCAGCGGCCGGCATTGGAACAACGCCTTCATCGGCTATGGCGATGGCTTCTGGGGCACGGCGCCGGTGGCCATGTTCCGCGCCAATGCCTGGGGCCTGCACGACATCAGCGGCAACGTCAGCGAGTGGGTGGCCGATTGCTGGCATGCAAGTTACCGGCGTGCGCCGGGCGATGGCGCAGCCTGGTACAACCCGGGTTGCCGGCAGCGGGTGATCCGTGGCGGCAACTGGGCCAACGCGCCGGAGCAGACCCGCGCGGCCTGGCGGCAGTCACAGGACTCGGACGTGACCTCGGCACGCATCGGCTTCCGCCTGGTGCGCGGAATTTGACGTTGCAGCGGCGTGCGCTGGCGGTACCATCGGCGAGGGCCAGCCCGGCCCAGACGGAATCCAACCATGCGACAAGATCCTTTCGGTAACCAGGGCAATGGCGGTCAACGTCGGCGTGGTGGTGGCCTGTTTGGCAATATCCGCTGGGTGATCCTGCTGGGCTTTGCGGTCTATGGCGGCTGCTATTACTTCGGCAACCGCTCGGTGGACCCGTATACCGGCGAGAAGGTGCTGATCGACAGCTCGCTCAATGCCAGTGAAGAGAAGGCGATGGGCCTGCAGGCTTACCAGGAGATCCTGGCGCAGGAGCGGCCGGTCGACCCCAATTCGCAGATTGCCCGCCAGGTGCGCGAGATCGCCAGCCGCCTGATCGCCAAGGTCGACGTGGTGGAGACCTCCTTGGCGCAGGAACATGGTCTGCAGCCACAGCACTTCGCCAAGGATTTCGAGTGGGACGTGAACGTGCTGCAGTCCGATGAGGCCAATGCGTTCTGCCTGCCCGGCGGCAAGATGGCGGTGTATACCGGTTTGATTCCGGTCGCACAGAACGCCGATGCGCTGGCAGTGGTGATGGGGCACGAAATCGCCCACGCTTTGCTTCGCCACGGTGCCCAGCGCATGGCCCAGCAGAAGCTGACCCAGATCGGGCAGATGGCCGGCGCCGCCAGTGGCATGGATGTGCAGCAGCAACAGATGATGATGTCGGCGATGGGCTACGGCTATCTGCTGCCCTACGCGCGCTCGCACGAAACCCAGGCGGACGAAGTCGGGCTGATGCTGGCTGCCGCAGCCTGTTTCAACCCGGAAGAGGCAGTGCCGCTGTGGCAGCGCATGAGCGAGGCCAGCGGTGGGCAAGCGCCGCCGGAGTTCTCCTCCACCCACCCCAATCCAGGTACCCGCATCCAGAACCTGCAGGCGCTGATGCCGAAGGCGATGGAGTACCGGCAGCGCTATTGCACGGCGGGCGCGGCAGCGCGCTGACCTGCGCGGCAACGGCATGCACATGGACATAACCAACGCCGGCGGATGCTCGCCGGCGTTTTCCGTGGTGGTTCAGAGGTAACTGATGCGACGTGGTACAGGATTTGGATTAGGCGCGCTGCTGATCGTGGTGCTGGCCGCTTGTGCCTGGACGGCACAAGCCAAGCACCTGTCTGCTGGCCGCTATGGCCGCGTGCAGGTGGTTCAGCCGCCTGCCGAGGCGCGCGGGCTGGTGATCTATTTTGCGGACCCAGCGGTACCGCAGGCAGAGCGTAAGCAGCTGGCCGCGCAGTTGGCGCAGGCCGGTGCTTGGGTGGCGGTGGTGGACGCTGCGCGCTACCGGCAGCAACTGCAGAACGGCAATGGCAGCTGCCGGGCGATGGCCGATGACGCTGCCTTGCTTGCGCAGAAACTGCTCAAACGTGCACACGCCGAGCAGTTCTTCCTGCCGGTATTGCTCGGGCAGGGGAGTAGCGCGGGTCTGGTTCGCGACAGTGCTGCAGGCGCTGCGCCGGGCGAGTTTGCTGCAGCGCTGGTAACGGGTATTGATGTGCCCGCTGCTGCCAGCCTCTGCAGTGGAGGCTCGACGGCCGTGCAGGTCGTGGATGTCGCGGATTCGGCATTGCCCGCTACCGTGCAGGCGGCCTTGAGTGCGACGCCTGTGCAAGGCGTGGCCACGCTGCCGTTGGTCGAGATGCCGGTTGCGGGCAGCAAGCGGCTGGTGGTGCTGATGTCGGGTGATGGCGGCTGGCGCGATCTGGACAAGGGCATGGCGCATGCGCTCAACCAGCGGGGTATTTCAGTCGTTGGCTGGAACAGCCTGCGTTACTTCTGGAAGCAGCGGACCGCGGCGCAGGTGGCGGGCGACCTGGATGGCGTATTGCACAGCTATCGGCAGCGATGGCAGGCAGATGACGTGGCCTTGGTCGGTTACTCGTTTGGTGCGGACGTGCTGCCATTCGCCTATCCACTGCTCAGCGAAGAGCAGCGCCGCCCGGTGCGACTGGTGTCGCTGTTGGGGCTGGCACATGGTGCGGACTTCGAAGTGCGGGTGGGCGGTTGGCTGGGTTGGTTCCGGGCGCAGGAAGTCCCGGTGCAACCTGCGTTGGCAGGGCTGCAGACAGTCGCGCATCAATGCATCTACGGCGTCGACGAGAAAGACAGCCTGTGCCGTGACCTGCAGGGCGATGCACACATGCAGGTGGTTGCGCGTCCCGGTGGGCATCACTTCGATCGTGATCCGGCCATGTTGGCGCAGATCATCGTGGAACGCTGGGATGCGGCGCAGGCTCAGCCCTGAGTGGCGTCGCCTGTCGTGGCGCGGTTGATCCGTTCGACCCGCACTTCCAGTTCGCCTTCGGCCAAACGTGCGCGCAGCGGTTCGCCGGGCTGGACCTGATCGGCTGATCGCACCAGCGCGCCATCCTCCGCGCGGGTAAGGATCGAATAGCCGCGTGCCACCGTCGCCAGTGGGCTGACCGCTTCCAGTGAGCGGGCCAGGCCTTGCAGGCGCAGGGTGTCGCGCTGCAGTTGCCGTCCCATCGCCACGTTTGCACGCGGGGCCAGCGCTGCCAGCTTCGCCGCCAAGGCATCCAGGCGGCGTTGCGGTTGGGTGCTGCGCAGCACCGCTGCCGCATGTGCCAGGCGCGCGCTGCGGCGTTCCAGCTGCTGCCGCCATTGCGACTGCAGTCGCGTGAAGGCAGTTTGCTGGCGGTGTTCCAGCAGGGTCAGGCGTGCCTGCGGGCTATGTGCCTGTAGTCGCAGTGCGGCGCGATCCGCGCGCTGCATGGCCTGGCTCATCGCGTGTACCTGCAGCTGATTGAGTCGTTGCGCGAGGCGCCGCACACGCAGGGCCAGGTCGCGCTGGTCCGGCACCAGCAGTTCTGCCGCGACCGAAGGCGTCGGCGCGCGCAGGTCGGCGGCAAAGTCGGTCAGGCTGAAGTCGGTTTCGTGGCCTACCGCGGAGACTACCGGTGTGTTGCTGGCAGCAACCGCGCGCGTCAGCTGTTCGTCGTTGAAGGCCCACAGGTCTTCCAGTGAGCCGCCGCCACGGGTCAGCAGGATCACGTCGTAACGGCCGCTGGCGTCAGCCTGGCGCAGCAGCGAGGTGATCTGCGGGGCAGCGGTGGCACCTTGTACCAGCGACGGCAGCAGCTCGACTTCCAGCATCGGGAAGCGGCGCTCCAGCACGCTCAGTACGTCGCGTACCGCTGCGCCGCTGGGCGAGGTGATCACTGCCAGACGCCGCACATGCGCCGGCATCGGTCGCTTGCGTGCTGGGTCAAACAGCCCTTCGGCCTCGAGCCTGGCCTTGAGTTCGTCGTAGGCGCGGCGCAATGCGCCTTCGCCGGCTTCTTCCATGTGATCGAGGATCAGCTGGTAGTCGCCGCGTGCTTCGTACAGGGTGAGGCGGCCGCGTACCAGTACGCGCATGCCTTCGCGCGGGAGGAACTTCAACCACTGGCTCTTGGGCTTGAACATCGCCGCCCGCACCTGCGCGCGCGCGTCCTTCAAGGTGAAGTACAGGTGCCCCGAGGCGGGCCGGCTGACACTGCCCAGCTCACCTTCCACCCACACCATCGGGAACGTGCTCTCAAGGAGATCGCGCGCCAAGGTGTTGAGCTGGTTGGGAGTGAGGATGTCGTTGTTGGAAGTCATGATTGAACTGCAGTGCCGGTAGGGCGCCCGTCTGCGCCAAGGGCATGGACGGGCTGTCGGCCGCTATCTTACGGGAGCGCCCGGTTTAGTCGAAGAAATCGAAGAGGGAGATGTCCAGGTCTGGGAATTCCAGCCAGGACAGGTCGAAATCAAACCAGCTCGCGCTACTGTCGGTGGCCATCGAGCGCAGCATCTCTGCCTTCATTGCGGCGTAGTCGCAGGCTTCACCACTGGCTGCATGCAACTGGTCAAAGTCGGAATGGGTGTTGAACAGGGCATGTGACCAGCATGCGAGATCGAGGTCGATCTTGTTGCGCCGGTTGGCGTCGCGCACCTGTTGCACCGAGTAGAAGTTGCGCTTGCCGTAGTGGCGAAGCAGGTCGTCTCCGACCAGCTGGGCTTGGCGGCGCTTGTCCTCAGGCGCGATGGCGCAGGGGGCGGCTAACAGTTCGTTGCTCATTCACATTCCTTGTGGCGACTACGGGGAGTGATGGTGTTGGAATCGCAAGGGCAGTGGTGCTAAGGCTTCTGCGCCGCGTCAGTGTGCCGCTGCAGGGCCCACTGCACATGCTCACGAACCACTTCGGAAGCGTGCGTCTGGCGACTTTGCAATGCGTTCTGTGCGGCAGCCGAGGGCGCTGCGTTGCCCAGCGCCACGGCGATATTGCGCAGCCAGCGCTCATGGCCGCTGCGGCGGATCGGGCTGCCTTCGGTACGGCGCAGGAATTCGTCTTCTTCCCAGGCGAACAGCTCGGGAAGGGTGGCGGTGTCCAGATTGTTGCGGGCGCGAAAGTCCGGCTCGTCGGTGCGCTGGGCGAATTTGTTCCACGGGCATACGAGCTGGCAGTCATCACAGCCATAGATGCGGTTGCCCATCAGCGGACGCATGTCCAGCGGAATCGCGCCTTCGTGCTCGATGGTCAAATAGGAGATGCAGCGGCGTGCGTCCAACCGATGCGGGGCAATGATGGCGGCGGTGGGGCAGACATCGATGCAGCGCGTGCAGCTGCCGCAGTGCGCGGTGGCCGGCACATCCACCGGCAATGGCAGGTCGACGTAGATTTCACCGATGAAGAACCATGAGCCACCATTCCGGTCGATAAGGCAGGTGTGCTTGCCGATCCAGCCCAGTCCGGCGTTGCGTGCCAGGGCGCGCTCCAGCACCGGCGCCGAGTCGACGAAGACCCGGTAGCCGAACTGACCGACTTCGCTGGCGATGCGCTCGGCAAGTTTCTGCAGACGATTGCGCATAAGCTTGTGGTAATCGCGGCCAAGCGCATAGCGCGCCACATAGGCACGTTCGCTGTCATTCAAGGTTGCCCAGGCCTCGGCATCCTCCTTGGGGCCGTAATCCATGCCGACCGAAATCACCCGCAGCGTGCCTGGCAGCAGTTCATTCGGGCGCGCGCGGAGGGTGCCGTGGCGGGCCATCCAGTCCATCGTTCCGTACAGACCCTTGCCCAGCCAATCGGCAAGGTGTGCCTCATCCTCGCCCAGCTCGATGCCGCTGACCCCACAGCGCTGGAAGCCTGCCTCACGGGCAAGCTGGCGGATGCGCAGCGACAACTGCGCCGGATTTGCGGCGGTAACGGCTTCAGACATGGTGCAAGTATAGAATTGCCTGCATGTCAGAGCCCGTCGAACTTTTCGATATCGCCGCTGCCCGCCAGATTGATGGGCAAGCAAGCGCTGCCGTGGGTGGCGACGCGTATGTCCTGATGCAGCGTGCCGGCCAGGCCGCCTGGCAGACTGCGCTGCAATATTGGCCGCAGGCGCGGCGCATCGTGGTGGTCTGCGGGCCGGGCAACAACGGCGGCGATGGCTATGTGTTGGCCCGTCACGCCCGCCAGTCCGGACGCAACGTCAGCGTGCTGCATCTGCCGGCTGCGTCTCCGCGCACGGCCCTGGCGCAACGCGCCTGCACCGATTACCTGGCCGTGGGTGGCCACGTCGAGATCGCCATGGAATGCCTGCAGCAGGCCGACCTGATCGTCGATGCGCTGTACGGCATTGGCTTCAACCGCGCGCCAGATGCCGATGACGCGGCCCTGATCGGCGCGATCAATGCTGCGCCGGCGCCGGTATTTGCACTGGATGTGCCCAGCGGCGTCGATGCGCTCAGCGGTAACGTGGCGGGCGCGGCGGTGCGTGCGGCACGCGTGCTGCAGTTCATCGTGCCGCATCAAGGCTTGCACACTGGTGCAGCGCTGGAACATGCGGGACAGCGCCTGCTTGCCGATCTGGAGGTGCCTGCCGCAGCGTTTGAGGGCGTCAGTGCAAGCGCGCTGCGTTGGGCCCGGCCGCAGTTGTTGCAGTTTCTGCCGCCGCGCCGGCTCAATACCCATAAAGGTGAATCCGGCCACGTGCTATGCGTGGGCGGTAACCATGGCAGTGGCGGTGCGGTGATGCTGAGTGCCGAAGCGGCGCTGCGCAGCGGTGCCGGGCTGTGCAGCGTGGCAACTCGCGCCTTGCACGTAGCGCCATTGCTCGCGCGCTGCCCAGAAGCGATGGCGCATGCCGTAGACAGTTCGGAAGACTTCGCGCCACTGCTTGCGCGCGCCAGCGTCATTGCATTGGGGCCGGGCCTGGGCCAGGACGATTGGGCACATGCGCTGTGGTCGGCAGTGCTGGCCAGCGGCAAGCCACTGGTGCTCGATGCCGACGGCTTGAACCTGCTGTCCGTTGATCCCCGGCCTGTCCCGCAGGCGATCCTTACGCCGCATCCGGGCGAGGCTGCGCGCCTGCTCGGCACCGATACCGCCAGCATCCAGCGTGACCGTTTCGGCGCCGCGCATGCCTTGGCGGCGCGTTATGCAGCCGTGGTGGTGCTGAAAGGCGCCGGTAGCGTGATTGCCGCCCCCGGACAGCTGCCGCGGGTCATTGCCGCCGGCAATCCGGGCATGGCGGTTGGCGGCATGGGCGACCTGCTGACCGGCGCTATTGCCGCGTTGCTGGCACAGGGGCTGTCGCTGTTTGATGCCGCCAGTACCGGTGCCTTGCTGCACAGCCTGGCCGGCGATGCGGCGGCCGCCGAAGGTGAGCGCGGGCTGTTGCCGCGCGATCTATTGCCGCACCTGCGTACCCTTGCCAATCCATAATGTGTCCCATGATCGAATTGTCATTGCCCCAAGCCGAGAGCACCGACCTGCTGGGTCAGGCCTTGGCACAGACCCGGCCCGCGCAGGCGGTGGTTCATCTGCAAGGTGACCTGGGCGCCGGGAAGTCCACCCTGGCCCGCGCCCTGTTGCGCGCGCTGGGCGTGCAGGGGCCCATCCGCAGCCCCACCTACACCTTGATCGAGCGCTACCCGCTGGATACCGGCGAAGCCTGGCATCTGGATCTGTACCGGATCGGCAATGCCGGCGAGCTGGACTTCCTCGGCCTGGATGACGCCAGTGCCGACCTCTGGCTGATCGAATGGCCCGAGCGCGGGGCTGGCGGCCTGCCGCCGTTGGACCTGGTGGTGGCGCTGGAAATCGACGGCCACGGCCGCCGGGCAAGCCTGCAGGCACATAGCCCGACGGGTGAGGACTGGTTGCAGCGGCTGCGCAAAACGGGTCACTTGCAGGGGCTTCCTGCCCTGTAACAACAGGAAGTTACGGCAGGTTGCGGATTATTAAGGGAAAAAATGTTGCAATTACCGAAATCCGGTGATTGAATCCGCCCATGACTACGGGAAACCGCCTGTTTGCATTGTCTGTCGCCGTCGCCGGCCTCTGCCTGGCCAGCGCTTCCGCGTGGGCCGGTGAGATCCGTGGCCTCGGTTTGAGCGCAGGCGCTACCGGTACCCGCGCCGAGATCCAGTTGGCCGGTGGTGGCAGCTACAAGACCATCAGTCTCGCTGGCCCGAACCGCTTGGTCATCGATTTCCCCGACTCCACCGGCGTGCGCGGCCTCAAGTTGCCTGCGGCTGTTGGTGTGGTCACTGCCGTACGCACCGGTAATCCGGTCCCCGGCACCTTCCGCATCGTGTTCGACCTGGCCGAATCCGTGGCTGCGTTCAAGCCGCAGATGCAGGGGCAGGGTGCCGAATCCAAACTGCTGATCGAGTGGCCGGGTGAAACCCCGCCGCGTGCAACTGCTGCTGCCGCGCCCGTCGCGACTGCTCCAGCTGCAAGCGTGCCGCCGGTTGCCGCAGCTGTGGTGAATCCCGAGCAGGCACGCGCCGAGGCTGCCCGTGCAACGGCTGCATTGACCGCAGCCGTGCGCCAGCAGGCGACCACGCCGCCGGCGCCGGTCCAAGCGGCCCCGGTCGCCACAACGACTGTCGCTGCCAACACCGCCAATCCGCCGATAGTTGCATCGACGTCTTCACCGGCAGCCATCCTCAATGGGCAGGGCACGCCGGTGCGCACCACCATTGCTACCGGCGTACCGACTCCGATCGTGGCAAATCCAGCGACTGCAGCACCTGCTGCCGCTGCGCCGGTTGCTGCAGCGCAAGCGCCTTCGCCGCGTCCGGTCATGCCAAGTGACGCGTCACGAATTCGCATGGCGCCGGGCATGCGCAATCTGGTTGTGGCGATCGATCCGGGCCATGGCGGCCAGGATCCGGGTGCCGTCGGGCCTACCGGCAAGCGCGAGAAAGACGTAACGCTTGCAGTTGCACGCGAGTTGGCCCGTCAGGTCAATGCAACCCCGGGCCTGCGCGCCTTCCTGACCCGCGACACCGACGTGTTCATTCCGCTGCCGATGCGTGCCCAGCGTGCGCGTGCAGCCAAGGCCGACATCTTCATCTCGATCCACGCCGATGCGGCCGAGAACCGCTCAGCGACGGGTTCTTCGGTGTATGTGTTGTCAACCAAGGGCGCGTCCTCGCAGCGTGCGCGTTGGCTGGCGGACAAGGAAAACTCGGCCGATCTGATCGGCGGTGTCAGTCTCAACCGCACCGAGGGCACCTTGGCTAACGTGCTGTTGGATCTGGCCCAGAGCGGCAATATGAAGGCATCCGAAGATGCGGCCGGGCATGTGCTTGGTGGCCTCAAGCGTATCGGCAACAACCACAAGCCGAACCTTGAGCGGGCCAACTTCGCGGTACTGCGCACCTCCGACATGCCGGCGATGCTGGTCGAAACCGCGTTCATCTCCAATCCGGATGAAGAGCGCCGCCTGATCGATCCGGCCTATCAGCGTCGTATTGCCGGCGCCGTGTTGGATGGCGTGCATACGTTCTTCAGCCGCCAGCCGCCGCCGGGCACCTTGTTTGCCGCCCGCGCCCAGGCCGAGATGGATGCTGCAGCTGGCACCGTTGCTGGTGGTAGCAAGTAAGGCAGCACAGGCTTGAAGTCCCTCTCCCTGCGGGAGAGGGATTGGGGTGAGGGCAGGGCGAAGTAGGATCGGTGAGCTACCAGTCCTTGTCCGGCTTTTCTGCTCAAATCTCCCATCGGCAGCAGGCTTACCCTCATCCGCCCCTGCGGGGCACCTTCTCCCGGAGGGAGAAGGGATTAGCGTCTTGGTCGCGGTGTTCGGCCCATGCTCGGCTATCATCGTCGGCATGCATGAAGTCAGTCTGATCCCCCGCCAATCCTCGCTCCTGCGCCCTGCCACGGCCCCGAAATCCTCCGGCGGTGTCGCATGAATGCGATCCGTCCGCTGCCGGAAATCCTGATCAACCAGATCGCCGCCGGCGAAGTGGTTGAACGCCCCGCCTCGGTGGTCAAGGAACTGGTCGAGAACGCGCTCGATGCCGGCGCCACGCGCGTGGACATCGACCTGGAAGAGGGCGGTGTACGCCTGATCCGAATCCGTGACAACGGCGGCGGTATCGCGGCCGAGCAGTTGCCGCTGGCGGTGTCGCGCCACGCCACCAGCAAGATCGCCAGCCTGGATGATCTGGAGTCGGTGGCTACATTGGGCTTCCGTGGTGAAGCCTTGCCGTCGATTGCCTCGGTCAGCCGCTTCACCCTGGCCTCGCGCCGTGCCGATGACGAGCACGGCTCGGCACTGCAGATCGAAGGCGGCAAGCTCGGTGAAGTGGCACCGCGTGCGCATGCACCAGGCACCACCGTTGAAGTGCGTGAGCTGTTCTACAACGTGCCTGCGCGGCGCAAGTTCCTGCGCGCCGAGCGTACCGAGCTCGGTCATATCGAAGAATGGCTGCGTTCGCTGGCACTGGCGCGCCCGGACGTGGAGTTGCGTGTCTCGCACAACGGCAAGCCTTCGCGTCGCTACAAGCCCGGTGACCTGTATTCGGATGCGCGTCTGGGTGAAACCCTGGGCGAGGACTTCGCACGCCAGGCGCTGCGCGTGGATCACAGTGCGGCCGGTCTGCGCCTGCATGGCTGGATTGCCCAGCCACAGTATTCGCGCGCCAGCGCGGACCAGCAGTACCTCTACGTCAACGGTCGCTCGGTGCGTGATCGCAGCGTCAGCCATGCGGTGAAGATGGCCTACGGCGATGTGCTGTACCACGGCCGTCAGCCGGCCTACGTGTTGTTCCTGGAGCTCGACCCGACCCGTGTCGATGTCAACGTGCATCCGGCCAAGCACGAAGTCCGGTTCCGCGATTCGCGGTTGATCCATGATTTCGTCTACCGCACCTTGAAGGATGCGCTGGCCGAAACCCGCGCCGGCATGGAGCCCGCCGCAGGGCAGGCGCATCCTGCCGACCCACAGGCACAGCCAGCGCCCAGCTACAGCGCAGGCGGTTACATGCTGTCGCGCCCGGGCGGCAGCGCAGGTGGCGGCGGTAGTGGAAACTGGCAGGCACGGCAATCGCCGTTGGGCCTGCAGGTAGCCGATGCGCCCTCGGCCTACGCGGCGCTGTACTCGCCGGTGGGCGATGATGCTGGCGGATCGCCGCAGTCGGACGCAGGTCCATCGTTGCCGCCGACCTCGAACGAGGCTGGGGTGCCGCCGCTGGGCTACGCCGTTGCCCAGTTGCACGGCATCTACATCCTGGCCGAGAACGCTGAAGGCCTGATCATCGTCGACATGCATGCCGCGCATGAGCGCATCGGTTACGAACGCCTGAAAAACGCACACGACGGCATCGGCCTGCATGCGCAGCCGTTGCTGGTGCCGATGACCCTGGCAGTGGGCGAGCGCGACGCCGATACCGCCGAGCGCGAGGCTGCAACGCTGGCGGCGCTGGGTTTCGAGGTCACCCGTTCCGGCCCAGGCTCGCTGCATGTGCGCAGCATTCCTGCGCTGCTGGCCAACGCCGAGCCCGAAGGCCTGCTGCGCGATGTGCTCGGCGATCTGCGCGAGCACGGGCAAAGCCGACGCATCGCCACGGCGCGCGACGAGCTGCTGTCGACCATGGCCTGTCACGGCGCAGTGCGTGCCAATCGGCGCCTGACCATTCCTGAAATGAATGCTTTGCTGCGCGACATGGAAATCACCGAGCGCTCCGGGCAATGCAACCATGGCCGTCCAACCTGGGCGCGCTTTTCCTTGGCTGAAATTGATCGCTGGTTCCTGCGGGGGCGTTGATGAAATACGTATTGGGGAGCGCGGCATTGATTGCCGCGATGCTGCTCGGTGGTTGCGGCGATGACGCAAAGAACGCTGCGCCGAAGGTGCAGGTCGATCCGGCCTTCGCCCACGACAACGAGTTGTGGCGCGAGCAGCGGTTGACCGAATTGCTGGCCCCCGACGGCTGGACCAGCCTGGTTGGTCTGCATTGGCTGGATCTTAAAGCGCATTACATCGGCAGCGGCAGCACCAGCGGCATCCGCCTGGCAGCCGGGCCGCCGCGCATGGGCCTGGTCACGCGTGTGGGTGATGCCTGGTTCTTCGCGCCCGAGCCGGGTGTCTCGGTCAAGGTTGATGGGCAGGTGGTGAAGGGACGGATTCCACTGCACAGCGATCATGCGGAGACACCGACCCTGATCCATTTCGACGATGACAAGGGCACCATGAGCCTGATCGAGCGCGGGCCGCGCTTCGGCTTGCGGGTCAAACACGCCGAAGCGCCGGCGCGGGTCAACTTCAGCCATCTGGATTACTGGCCGGCGGATCCGAGCTGGCGCATCACCGCGCGCTTCGTGCCGCATGACGTCAACAAGACAATCCCGATTGTCGATATCACTGGGCTGACCACCGAACTGGCCAATGCCGGTGCGATTGAGTTCGAGCGTGATGGACGTACCTGGCGGCTGGAGGCGCTGGGCGATGTTGGTCGTCCGCTGCAGGTGATCTTTGCCGATCGCACCAGTGGCCGTGGCAGTTACGCGGCTGGGCGTTACATCGATGTGGATGTGCCAGATGCGAAGAGCCAGGTGGTGATTGATTTCAATCGCGCCTACAACCCGCCGTGTGCGTTTACGCCATTTGCGACCTGTCCCTTGCCGCCACCGGAGAATCGTCTGGACATGGAAATCGAGGCTGGCGAAAAGGCCTATGCCAAGCCCAAGCAGGAGCCTGTCGCATGAGCTGGAGCAAGCGCTTAGGCATGTTGTTGGCGACCGCGCTGCTATTGTCCGCGCCGCTTTTCGCTGCCGCCGCTGCGCCCAAACCGGCGGCGGCCAAGCAGCCGCCGGTGCCACTGTTGTGGAAGGTGAGTGGTGCCCAGGGCAGTGAGTTGTATCTGCTGGGCTCGTTCCACCTGCTCAAGCCGGACGACTATCCGCTCTCCAGTGATGTGGACCGTGCATTCGCAGGCGCGCAGCGGTTGTTGTTCGAGCTGTCACCGGAGGAGATGAATTCGCCGGAGCTTGGCGCGCAGATGATGCAGGCGGCGCTGCGCCGTGATGGACGCCAGCTCAAGGATGACCTTGATCCGCTTACCTGGCAGCGGCTTGAAACCTGGGGTGCAGCCAACAACATGCCGGTGGAGCGACTGGGCGGGCTCAAGCCCTGGTTTGTAGGCCTGACCATCAGCGTCGCGCAGATGACCCGGCAAGGCCTGGATCCAAATTCAGGGCTGGATCGGTATCTGATGAACCGTGCCGCGCAGGCCAACAAGCCGGCATCGGGCCTTGAAAGTGCGGCCTCGCAGATCAGCATGCTCGACGGCATGAGCAACGACGAGCAGCGCCAGCTGCTACGCGAGGCCTTGGAGCAGGTGGAGAAAGGTGACGAGCAGAGCCGCCAGCTGCACGATGCATGGCGTCGCGGCGATAACGTGATGCTGTGGCGGGACATGGCTGCGCAGATGAAGCGGGAGTATCCGGGGCTTTACCAGCGGATCAACGTGGAGCGTAACGACGCCTGGGTGCCGAAGTTGCAGCAGTGGCTGCAGCCGGGCCGTGGCAACACCTTGGTGGTGGTTGGCGCGCTGCATCTCCTGGGCAACGATGGCGTGGTCGAGAAGCTGCGCGCGCAGGGCTACAAGGTCGAGCGGATCTGCAGCGCCTGCAAGCGTTGAGTGCCTAGGCTGTTGTAGCTTCTTGTAGGAGCGGCGTAAGCCGCGAAGCCGCTGAGGTCTGATGCTGCGATAGCTTCGCGGCTTACGCCGCTCCCACAAAAAAACAAAGCTCTACAAAGCAAAAGGCCGACGCTTGCGTCGGCCTTTTCGTTGCCCTCAGCGACCGCTGCGGGTCTTGCTGCCGGTGCTGGTCGGCGGTGGCTCGGTCGGCTTGCTGCCGCCTGCCGGCGGACGTGGGCCGCCAAAACCGCCGCCCATGTTGCGCTGGAACTCCTGCCACAGCTCCAGGTTGCGCTCGGTGAGCTGGTTCATCATCGCCCACGGGGTCTGCCCGAGCAGGTTGCCCATCTGCTGGCGGAACTGCTGCTGCTGGTCCAGGAACACCTGCATGCTGCGCTCCAGGTAATTGCCCATGAAGCCCTGCAACGAGTCACCGTAGAACCGGATCAACTGGCTCAACAGCTGGGTGGACAGCATCGGTTCGCCATCCTGCTCCTTGTCCGCGATGATCTGCAGCAGCACCGAACGGGTCAGGTCGTCGCCGCTCTTGGCGTCGCGGACCTCGAAGTCCTCGCCGTCCAGGATCAACTGGCGCACGTCTTCGATGGTGATGTAGCTGGAAATCTCGGTGTCGTAGAGCCGGCGATTCGGATACTTCTTGATGATGCGGGTCGCAGCCATTAAGCAGTCACTCGTCACGGTAGGTGCGCAGCATGGCGCAGTGCAGCAGGGCTTGCAACCGCCATTAGTACAGGTTGCAAGTATTGGAGAACACTAGGTTTGTTGCGCAGCATGAACCGCCATGTCGTGCAACATGGCGCAGGCCCTCACAAGGCCCCTATTACCAGCCCATGTGGTGGCCGCCGTTGATGTCCAGATTGGAGCCGGTTATCCAGCTGGCTTCCTCGGCGACCAGGAAGGCGACCGCATAGGCGATTTCCTCCGGCTTACCCAGGCGCCCGGTGGGGATGTCGGCGATGATCTTGGCCCGCACTTCCTCGGGCACGGCCATGACCATGTCGGTGGCCACGTAGCCCGGTGAGATGGTGTTGACGGTAATGCCGAAGCCTGCGTTTTCGCGTGCCAGGGAGATGGTGAAGCCGTGCATGCCGGCCTTGGCCGCGGCGTAGTTGGCCTGGCCGTACTGGCCCTTGAGACCATTGATCGAGCTGATCTGGATCACCCGGCCCCAGCCGCGCTTGCGCATGCCCTCGATCACCGGGCGGGTCACATTGAACACCGAGTTGAGGTTGGTGTTGATCACCTCATGCCATTGCTCCGGGCTCATCCGGTGGAAGGTGGTGTCGCGGGTGATGCCGGCATTGTTGACCAGGATCTCCACCGGCCCCAACGCGGCCTCCGCTGCCTGGATCAGGCCGCGGCCGCTGTCCGGGTCGGCGACGTCGCCTTCGAACAGGGCAATGTCATAGCCTTTTTCGCGCATGCGCTGCTGCCATTGCTGGGCTTTTTCGGCATTGCGGAAGTTGGTGGCGACCCGGTGCCCTTGATCGGCGAGGCGTTGGCAGATGGCGGTACCAATGCCGCCGGTACCACCGGTGACCAGTGCGACGCGCGATGTCATGGGCTCAACTCCAGGGCAGATGTGCAGGGGAGCCCATGATTCTAATGAAACTGTGCTCAGCCCGGGGGCTGCAGAGGCGCCCGCAGCGAGGTTTTTTGCAGCCGCGCCGGCTCGAAGGCGGTTGCGGCATGCTGCAGCGTCTCGGCAACCCCGACTGCAGCATCCAATGCCGTTGGTTGCTGGCCCAGCGCCGCCCACAGCCAGCGCAACACGGGCACCGGCTGGGCGTTGTCCACCGGGATGGCTGCCTGCGACTTCGAAAGCTTCTGCCCGGCGCCGTCCAGCAGCAGCGGCAGGTGCAGGTAGTTCGGGGTGGGCAGCTTCAGCGCCAGCTGCAGCAGGATCTGCCGGGCGGTCGAGTCAATCAGGTCGGCACCGCGGACCACATGGGTGATGCCTTGTTCGGCATCGTCCACTACCACGGCCAGTTGGTAGGCCCAGTAACCGTCGGCCCGCAGCAGCACCACGTCGCCGACGTCCCGGTCCACGTCCTGTTCCTGCCGGCCTTGCAGGGCGTCGTCGAAGCTGACATGGCTGCCGTCGGCCACGCGCAGGCGGACGGCCGGTTGCGGGCGCTGCTGGCTGGCGACACAGCGGCGGTGGATGCCGCCTTGGCTGGCCAGGTCGGCGCGGCTGCAGTGGCAGGGAAAGGCCTTGCCCTGGTCCAGCAGTTGGTCGATGGCGGCCTGGTAGAGGGCATTGCGCTGGCTCTGGTATTGCACTGGTGCATCAGAGATCAATCCAAACGCAGCCAACGTCGCCAGCTGCGATTCGATCGCACCAGCGACCTCCCGTGGCGGGTCGATATCTTCAATGCGCACCAGCCATTGGCCGCCGGCATGGCGGGCCAACAGCCAGCTGCCGAAGGCGGCCAGCATGGAGCCCAGGTGCAAGGGGCCGGTCGGGGAGGGCGCAAAGCGGCCGCGGTAAGGAATAGCTGGCATCGAAACTGAATCGTCGGTCAGATTAATGCTTGAATTCAAGCTGTTTGCGCCGCAAATTGCCTGTATCTCCCATCCTCACGGATATGTTTCCCATGTTTACCCGTATCGGGCTGTTTCTTCTGACCAACTTGGCTGTGCTCGCATTGGCAAGTGTCGTCATGTCTCTCTTGGGGACAGACCCTTCGAAGATGAGCGGCTTGCTGGTCATGGCGGCCATCTTTGGCTTCGGTGGCTCGATCATCTCGCTGCTGCTGTCCAAGTTCATGGCCAAGCGCGGCACTGGCGCCGTCGTCATCACCGAACCGCGTAACCAGACCGAGCGCTGGCTGCTGGACACCGTGGCCCGCCAGGCCAAGGCAGCCGGCATCGGCATGCCGGAAGTGGCGGTGTACGACGCACCTGAAATCAACGCCTTTGCTACCGGCGCCAATCGCAACAATGCGCTGGTGGCGGTATCCACCGGTCTGCTGCACAACATGAGCGAGGACGAAGCCGAAGCGGTGCTGGGCCATGAAATCGCCCACGTTGCCAATGGCGACATGATCACCATGGCGCTGCTGCAGGGCGTGTTGAACACGTTTGTGATCGTGTTGGCGCGCGTTGTCGGCGGCGTGATCGACAGTGCGCTGTCGGGCAACCGCGAAGGCGGCGGCCGTGGCTTTGCGTACTACATCATCGTGTTCGTGCTGGAGATGGTGTTTGGCCTGTTCGCGACGATGATCGCGATGTGGTTCTCGCGCCGTCGTGAGTTCCGTGCCGATCATGGTGGCGCGTCGCTGGCCGGTCGCCAGAAGATGATCGCGGCACTGGAGCGCTTGAAGCTCAACCACGGCCAGAGCACCTTGCCGACCCAGATTGCCGCGTTTGGCATTGCCGGTTCCACCGCCAAGAAGCTGTTCCTCAGCCATCCGCCGCTGGAAGAGCGCATCGCTGCTCTGCGTTCCTCGACGGTAGCCTGATCCAAACGGTTGATTTGCTGCACGCATTGCGTGCAGTAACTGTCAGGGTTCCAGCAAGGCACGCAATTGATTGAATACAACGCCCCGCAAGGGGCGTTGCCTTTTTTGCTGTCATGCATGCAACTGTGCCTTTGTTGCTGACTGTGCACGCAGCTAACAGTTTTGCGTTTTGCCGTCTGTAGAAACCAGACACTTGTATTCTCGGTCCACGGGTTTGTGTCTACCCTCTAGACACTGCAGACGAATGGGGAGCATGTGGTGCAGGACGCGCAATATTGGGCAATGGAATTCTGGAACGGGCTGAGCGTGCTGGATCTGATCGGCGGCGCGCTGATCGGTACGGTGTTGGGGCTGGCCTTGGGTGTGGCAGTGTGGATCGTGCTGGCGCGCCGCGGTGGTCTTGCCCGGCGACGGCGTTGGCATCACTGGTTGATCGCCAGCTATGTGGTGGTACTGCCGTTGCTGTTTGCCTTCATTGGATTGCAGGTTGGGCTGGTTGCTGGTGGGCAGCGTGCGCTGTACAAGCAGATCGATCATTTCCAGCCGCATCTGCAGGCCGCGACCGAGGTCTGGCGGCTCGAGTTCGAACGCTCGCTGGATACGCCGGAATTGGAGGCGATGCTGCGCGATGATGTTTCCGCGCACGATGCTGCGCGCATGGCGGTGGAGTCCTACCTCGGCGAGCATCGGTTGGCCGACATCAGCATGCTCAGCGGCGAAAGCTTGCCGCAGCGCTTGGCGCGCAGGGGCATCGAACACCTGCGCAGCGAAGTGATGCTGCAGTGGGTGGAGGACAGCCTGGTGAAGGAGGTTGGTGGCCGCAGCGGGCTGGATAAGACCGTGTTCCGCGAGGCGCTGGGCATGCGCATGAGCGAGCTGCTGCATACCAAGGGGGTGATCCGTCTATTGAAGGCGCAGATCAGCTCGATGATGCCGGGCATCTACTTTGGCTTGCTGCTGCCGTTGCTGATCGTGATGGCGCTGGTGCTGCTGGAGATCTGGCTGGCCGCCCGTTATGGCTGGGGCCGGCAGCCGGTGGTCGGTGCTGTGGTTCCTGCGGTGTCTGCTGGCTGAGGCCAGGCTGTTGTAGGAGCGGCGTAAGCCGCGAAGCTGGCGTTGCTGGAGCGCTGGCGGGGGTGTGTCATCTGATGGAGTCTCTGCTTCGCGGCTTACGCCGCTCCTACAGCAGCATCTGCAAGAGATTTGCCCACAAAAAAACCGATGCCAGAACGCAGGCATCGGTTTTTGGATGATTCACTGCCATGGCAGCTGGATCAGAACTTCGGGTCGAACTCGGCGGCGTAGCCGGTGTTGACGATGACCTTCTGCAGGGCTTCGCACACCTTGATGTTGCCAGCCACGACCTGCTGGGTTTCCGGGCCGCGCGAGTCCATGCGGTCCAGCGTGGCGCCGCGGTAATTGCAGACCTTGCCGCCGGCCTCGCGAACCAGTAGCACGCCGGCAGCGATGTCCCATGCCTTCACGCCTGCTTCGAAGTAGGCGTCGGCGCGGCCGCAGGCCACATAGGCTAGGTCCAGCGCGGCAGAGCCGGTACGGCGCACGTCTTCGGCCTGCACCAGCAGGGTGTCGACGGTCTTGAGCTGGGTGCTGGCACGGCTGCGTTCGCGCGGGGCGAAGCCGGTGTGGATCATCGTGCCTTCCAGGTCCTTGCGGTCGGACACACGCAGGCGGCGGTCGTTGAGCACGGCGCCATTGCCCTTGGAGGCAGTGAACAGCTCGTTGCGCAGCGGGTCGAAGATCACCGCGTCGATCGGCTCGCCGTTTTCAACCAGGGCGATCGAGACGCAGTAGTGCGGGAAGCCGCGCAGGTAGTTGCTGGTGCCGTCGAGCGGGTCGATCACCCACATCATGCGGTTGACACCCTGGATACCGCCTTCCTCACCGAAGATGCCGTATTCCGGGTAGGCGCGCTTGAGCTCCTTGACGATCACTTTTTCCGCATCAGCGTCGACTTCGCTGGCGTAATCCATCCGACCCTTCTGTACCACGTTGAGGGCTTCAAGCTTGTTGATGTTGCGGAGCAGGACGTTGCCGGCGAGGCGGGCGGCCTTGACCATGACGGTTACGGCGGGTTTCTGCATGGCGAAAGGCTCCCGTGAAGGCAGAGATCGGATTGGCGGGGGAAAAGAGCGGGTCCGGCGCATTGACCGGCCGCGCAGTTTACCATCTACAGCTGTCTCGCTCCTGATTTTTTAACGCCATGTCTGTTTCTGCTCATATTCGCTTCGTTCTTGTTGGCACCCAGCACCCCGGCAACATCGGCGCAGCGGCCCGTGCGATGAAGACCATGGGCCTGGCGCGGCTGGTGCTGGTGGCCCCGGAAAAACCCTTGGACGAGGATGCTTTCCGCCGTTCGGCCGGTGCCGAGGACGTGCTCGGCGATGCGCCGGTAGTGGCCACCCTTGCCGAAGCCGTGGCCGATTGCCGCCTGGTGCTGGGCTGCACCGCGCGCTCGCGCCGGGTGCAGTTGGAAGAACTGCTGCCGGAACTGGCAGGCCAGCGCGCCGTGGCCAAGGCCGGCGAGCCGGCGGAAGTGGCCTTCGTGTTCGGCCGTGAGCGCACTGGTTTGACCAACGAGGAGCTGCAGCTCTGCCACGCCGCCGTGCACATTCCGTCCGATCCTGAGTTCAGCTCGCTGAATCTGGCTGCCGCGGTACAGGTTCTTGCCTATGAGGTGCGGATGGCCTCGCTGGAGGCGCAGGGCGCCGTGCCAACGCCGGCGCCGGCCGAGCCGGGCCGCGACGAGGCGCCAGCCAGCCACGCCCAGCTGGAAGGGCTGTTCGGCCAGTTGGGTGACACCCTGGACCAGATTGACTTCCACAAGGGCCGCGCGCCGGAGTCGGCCATGCGCAAATTGCGCCGCCTATTCATGAAGGCCGAGCTGTCCGAGCATGAGGTTCGGCTGATGCGTGGCATTCTGTCGGATGCCCAGCGCATGGCAAGGCTGGCCACGGAGTCAAAAAACTGAGATCTTCGTCACCGTTTTGTGAAAGCCGGTAATCTGTGGGGATGGATTAGGGGGTGTCGTTTTGGGTGTCCTGCGATGGCTTTGGGGAGCCGTACTGACGCTGGCTGTAGTGCAGCCTTTGACAGTCGGAGCTGTTGATCGTTCGGTGTTGGTGTTGGGGCGGATCAGTGATGATCCAAAGGCGCATTACGAGCAGCTCAAGCCCCTGCTGGACTATGTGGTGCCGCGCATGCGCGATGTCGGGATCGTCGAAGGACGCATCCTGATGGCAAAGGACGCGCAGCAGATGGGCAGCTATCTGCGGCGCGGCCGGGTTGACTGGGTTACCGAGACCGCCGGTACCGCGATGGCGCTGGGTCAGCGGGCTGGCGCCAAACCGCTGTTGCTGACCGAGCGCAGCGGCGTGGGCAGCTATCACAGCGTGTTCTTCGTGCGCCGTGACAGCCCGGTGACCACGCTGGAAGGGCTGCGTGGGCGCACCTTGGCGCTGCAGAGTGCGCTATCCACCAGTGCCTACCTGGTGCCAGCCATGGAGTTGCTGGACCACAACCTGCGGCCGGAAATCCTGCTGGACCCGCGTGACACCCCCGCCGAGGACTCGGTGGGCTATGTGTTTGCGCGCTCGGAATTGAACATCTCCACCTACGTGCACAAGCGGGTGGTGGATGGCGGGGTGATCAGCAGCCTGGATTGGAGCGATGACCACGCCATGCCGCCGGCATTCCGCCAGGACATGCGTGTGCTGTACCGCAGTGAGCCGATCCCGCGCGCCGTGGAAATGGTCCGCGCCGACCTCGATCCGGCGGTGCGTGACCGTCTGCAGCAGGTGCTGTTGCAGGCCAGCAGCGATCCGCTGGCTGGCCCGGCCTTGGCTAAATTCTTCGGTACCACCGGCTTCCACCCGGTGGACCCGGACAATCTGCGCGCCCTCGAGCGCCTGCGCCGTGGCCTGCAGCGCATCCGTATGGAGGTGGAATGAGTAGTCCCCGGTTTGGCTTGCAGGCCCGTTTCCTGCTGGCCAGTGGCACCGCCTTGCTGGTGGTTCTGGCAATCGTGGCGTTGATGCTGGTGCGCCAGTCGGCCGCGCAACGCGAGGCCTTGCGCAACAGTGGTGAGGTGCTCAGCCAGGTGTTCGACCAGGGCGTGCGCGAGCGTGGCACGGCTTTGGCCAATGCCTTGGCTGACACCTTGGTCAACCCCTTGTACTACTCGGATCTGTCGGCGATCGGCAGCCTGGTGCGCAATACCGCCCGGCAGGAGTCGGTCAGCTACGTGCTGGTGCACGATCCGGAAGGTCGCCTGATCCATGATGGCTCGTTTGACGTGGCCGGTTACGGGCAATTGATGGAGGATCCGCTGGCGGCTGCCGCGGTGGCAGCTGGCAGATCGCAGGTGCAGGAGTTGCCGGCCATACTGGAAGTGGATGTGCCGCTGTCCATCGGCGATCAGCGCCTGGGCGGGCTGCGCATTGGCATGAATCTGGCGCCAGTGCGCGCGCAGGAAGCCGCATCCATGCAGGCGCTGGAGCAGCGCATGCAGGAGGCGCAGCGACGTGAGCTGGGTTGGGCAATCGGCCTGATGCTGCTGTTGATCGCCTTCGCCTGCGTGATGGCCTTCTATGTACAGACCACCCTGGTGCGGCCGATCCGTTGGCTGGGCGCAGCGGCGCGGCGGATCGAACGTGGTGACTACCTGATCGAGACGCAGTCGACCCGGCGCGGCGACGAGGTGGGTGAGCTGCTGCGCACCTTTGATCGCATGAGCCAGAGCATTGCCCGCCACGACCGTGACGTAAGGCAGATGGCCTATACCGATGCCCTGACGGGCCTGACCAACCGCTTGGCCTTCCGTGAGGCGCTGGACCACCGCCTGCAAGGTGCGCAGGTGGCGGAGCGGGGGCTGGCGCTGCTGTTCATCGATATCGACGAGTTCAAACGGGTCAACGACACCCTTGGCCATGAGGCCGGTGACGACGCCCTGCTGCAGTTTGCCCAGCATATTGCTGCCGCGGTTGAGGAGATTGGCGGCGACGATGCCTTGCTGGCCCGTTTTGGCGGCGATGAGTTCGTCATCCTGATCGGGCAGGGGGCGCGCAGTGCTGCTGAGATCGCCAAGCAGCTGGCCGACAGGTTGGTGATCGACCTGGCCAAGCCGCTGCATGTCCAGCAGCGCGAGATCTTCCTGGGCAGCTCGATCGGCATCACCTTGTTCCCGGAAGACGCGACCGATGCCACCGCCTTGTTGAAGAACGGCGACATCGCGATGTACCAGGCCAAGCTGGCCGGCAAGAACTGTTTCCGCTACTACAGCCGGGCCATGGATCATGCCGTGGAGCGACGCCTGCATCTGGAGCAGGAACTGCGCGGTGCCTGGGAGCGCAATGAGTTGCGGCTGGTCTACCAGCCCATTTTCCGCACCCGCGACCGCATGTTGTGCGGTGTGGAAGTGCTGCTGCGCTGGGATCACCCGGCACTGGGCGCGATCCCGCCAACAGTCTTCATCGATGTCGCCGAACAGAGTGGCCTGATCCAGGTGATCGGCCCCAAGGTGCTGCGCGCGGCCTGCGAACAGGCCCAGCAATGGCCGCGCAATTCGATAGGCGAGGAGTTGTTCATCTCGGTCAACGTGTCGCCCAAGCAGCTGCGCAATGGCAACCTGCTGCAGGAGGTCGAGAGCAGCCTGCTGGTCTCCGGCCTTGCTGCGTCACGACTGCACCTTGAGCTGACCGAAACGGCGGTCATCGGCGATGAGATGCTGGCGGTGTCCTTGCTGGAGAAGCTGCACCGGGCCGGCGTGCGGGTGTGGCTGGACGACTTCGGCACCGGCTTCTCCGGGCTCAGCCACCTGCGCCAGGTACCGGTGGATGGGGTGAAGATCGACCGCAGCTTCGTCGCCGACATGGAACGCGACGCCGACGATCTGGCCCTGACAACCGCGATCATCGCCATGGCCCACGCGCTGGGCATAACCGTTGTGGCCGAGGGCGTGGAGCAGGAAGCGCAGTTCGAGCTGCTCAGCCAGCGCGGCTGTGATCTGGTCCAGGGCTACTGGCTTGGCCGCCCCCTGGATGCGCCGGGTCTGGTCAGTCTGCTGGAGCGCGGCGCGATGGCTGCGCTGCGCTGATCCGCGCAGCTTTGAACGGGGCATCCGGCTTGGGCTGCCCCGTTCGAGTCGCTGTGATCAGGTCGATCCGACCTGGAGCGGCCGCTTGCTGGTGTCGCCGGCGATCTCACGCACCAGCTTGGGCACCAGATAGCCGGACAGCCGTGCCATCAGCCCGGCGTGCAGGGCCAACGCCTGTTCGTCGCTGACTTCGAAGTGGGCGGCGCCCTGCACCTTGTCCAGCTGGTACAGGTAGTACGGCATCACCCCGGCAGCGAAACTGCGCTCGCTCAGCGCGGCCAGTGCGTCGAGGTCATCGTTGACCCCGCGCAGCAGCACGGCCTGGTTGAGCAGTTGCGCGCCGGTAGCGCGGATGCGCGCCAGTGCGGCATCCACCTGGGTATCGAATTCATTGGCGTGGTTGGCGTGCAGCACGAAGGCCACCGGCCAGGGCAGGTTGCGCAGCCATTGCACCAGTGCATCGTCCACGCGCTCGGGCAGCACCACCGGCAGGCGGCTGTGGATGCGCAGGCGTTTGATATGCGGGATTGCCGCCAGGGATTCGGTCAGCTCGGCCAGCTTGGAGGTGCTCAGCGACAGCGGGTCGCCACCTGAGAGGATGACCTCGTCGATGCCCGGGTCGGCCGCGATCACCGCCACGGCTTCCTGCCAGCCGCCCTTGGCCGCGTTCTCGCCGGCATAGTCGAAGTGGCGGCGGAAGCAGTAACGACAGTTGATCGCGCAGCTGCCGGTGGTCACCAGCAGGGCGCGGCCGCGGTACTTCTGGATCACACCGGTGGCCTTCTTGGCCGCGCCGTCGCCGACGGCGTCGAAGCTGAACCCGGGCACGACCTGCATCTCGTCGGTGATCGGCAATACCTGCCGCAGCAAGGGATCGGCCGGGTCACCATGGCGCATGCGGGCCACAAAGCCGCGCGGAACCCGCAGCGCGAACTGCGCCAGTGCATCGGTCGAGACACCAACCGCCCCGGCATCCAGTCCCAGCAGAGCCAACAGCTCGGCCGGATCGCGGATGGCCAGGCGCCAATGCGCCTGCCAGCGGTCGTCGGGCAGGGTCAGGATGGCTTTTTCTGGAGTGAGGGCGGGGGCTGCGGTTATCATTGGCGGTCAGAAAAACAGATGGCCCACCAGATGGCGGGCGTTCCATTCTAATCCGGCCGCCCGCACTACGCGGCGGTTTTGCCAATTCAGGAGTTCCAGCATGGCCAGTTACGGCATGAACGACGTAAAGAACGGGATGAAGATCCTGGTCAACAACCAACCGGCTGTCATCATCGACACCGAATACGTCAAGCCGGGCAAGGGCCAGGCCTTCACCCGCGTGAAGTACCGCCTGATCAAGGATGGCCGCACCCAGGAAGTGACCATGAAGTCGACCGATTCGCTGGATGCAGCGGACGTGGTCGATACCGACATGAACTTCATGTACAGCGACGGCGAGTACTGGCACTTCATGGACCCGGAATCCTTCGAGCAGGTGCAGGCCGACAAGGCCGGCATGAACGGCGCCGAGAAGTGGCTCAAGGGCGAAGAGTCCTGCGTGGTGACCCTGTGGAACGGCACCCCGATCGACGTGACCCCGCCGAACTTCGTCGAGCTTAAGATCGTCGAGACCGATCCGGGCGTGCGTGGTGACACCTCCGGCGGCGGCGGCAAGCCGGCCACGCTGGAATCGGGCGCCGTGGTCCGCGTCCCGCTGTTCGTCAACCAGGATGAAATCATCCGCGTTGATACCCGTTCGGGCGAATACTCGGCTCGCGTCAAGTAAGCCGATGAGCGAACCGGCCAGCGTCGAGCAGGCAGTTGGGGAACCGGTCCGAGAGGACCGGTTTCCATATGATCGAGTGGTTTTTTTCTGTGATGCGGTGTTCGCCATCGTCATCACCCTGCTGGCCATCGAGTTGCGGCTGCCAGGCAAGGAATTGATCGAACAGTTGGGTAGCGATGCCGCCAACAGCGAATTCGCCACGCTGTTCATCTCGTACTTCATCAGCTTCATCGTCACCGGCCTGTTCTGGACCGGGCACATGCTCAGCTGGAAACACGTCACCCGGGTCAATGGCCGGCTGGTGTGGCTGGCCTTGCTGCAGCTGTTCTTCGTGGTGCTGATGCCGTTCGCCACGCGCGAGTACTCGGCGGCGGTTTCCGAGCAGCAGCCGGACCGGTTCGTGTTCTATTCGCTGGTATTGACCGGCATATCGCTGTTCTCCTGGCTCACCCGCCGTCAGGTGGTGAAGCAGGAAGGGCTGTACGCCAAGCTCGGCCGTGCGCAGGCACGCTGGTTGCTGGCGCGGGGCCTGATTCCCTTTGTTGTTTTCGCCTGCACCATTCCGCTTGGCTTCGTGTTGCCGGCGGGGGTGGGGGTCTATGTGTTCGGGCTGATCCTCCCGTTCTCGTTCATTGCCAAGCGTTGGATTTTTGCCAAGGGTGACTGAGGCAGGGTGGCGCAAGGCACCGTAATGGCAGGAAGTAATGCAATGACTACAAGCCAGACCGCGCCCGAGGCGTGTGACCTTTTGATCGAAGCCGGTTACGTGGTGCCGGTGGAACCGCATGCGGTGGTGCTTGAGGACCACGCGGTGGCGATCAGCAACGGCGTGATCGTGGCAGTACTGCCGCGTGCCGAAGCCCGTGCGCGCTTCAGCGCCAGGCAGGTCGTATCGCGCCCGGAAGCGGCGCTGATCCCCGGCCTGGTCAATGCCCATACCCATAACCCGATGACGCTGCTGCGCGGCGTTGCCGACGATCTGCCGCTGATGACCTGGCTGCGCGAGCACATCTGGCCGGTGGAAGCGGCAGTGATCGGGCCGGAATTCGTTGCCGACGGCACCACTCTGGCCATCGCCGAGATGCTGCGCGGTGGCACCACCTGCGCCAACGAGAACTACTTCTTCGCCGACGTGCAGGCTGCTGTCTACAAGAAGCATGGCTTCCGCGCGCTGGTGGGCTCGGTGATCATCGACTTCCCCAGCGCCTGGGCCAAGACCGATGACGAGTACTTCGCCCGCGCCACCGAACTGCACGACACCTGGCGCGACGATGCGCTGATCGGCACCGCGTTCGCGCCGCATGCGCCGTATACGGTGAGCGATGCCAATTTCGAGCGGGTTCGGATGCTGTCCGATCAGCTCGACAGCCGCGTGCACCTGCACACGCATGAGACCGCGCAGGAAATCAGCGATTCCATCGCCCTGCACGGGCAGCGCCCGCTGGCGCGACTGGATCGCCTGGGCCTGGTCAACGAGCGCCTGATCGCCGTGCACATGACCCAGCTCACCGAGGCCGAGATCCACCTGTGCGGCGAGCGTGGCGTCAGCGTGGTGCATTGCCCGGAGTCCAACCTGAAGCTGGCCTCGGGTTTCTGCCCGGCCTGCGCGCTGGTCAAGGCCGGCGTCAATCTGGCGATCGGCACCGACGGCTGCGCCAGCAACAACGACCTGGACATGTTCAGCGAGAACCGCACCGCGGCCATCCTCGCCAAGGCCGTGGCCAACGACGCCACCGCCCTGGACGCGGCGACCACGCTGCGGGCGTCGACGCTGGGCGGCGCCCGCGCGCTGGGCTTCGGTGACCGCATCGGCTCGATCGAAGTCGGCAAGCAGGCCGATCTGGCCTGCGTGGACCTGTCCGCGCTGGAGACCCAGCCGCTGCACCATGTGCTGTCACAGCTGGTGTATGCCGCTGGCCGTCACCAGGTCAGCGACGTGTGGATCGCCGGCAAGCCCAAGCTGGTCCAGCGAGAGCTGGTCGACATGGACATTGCCGCGATCACCGCCAATGCGCGCCAGTGGCGCGACCGCATCCGTACCATCCGCGCCTGAGTGCGCACCCGGCCGCCCCAAGCGGCCGCAAGAGGAAACCGATATGAGCGCAGCTTCCACCTCCACCAATTTCGATCAGGCCGAACTGGACAAGTTCGCCGCGTTGGCAACCCGCTGGTGGGATGCGGACGGCCCGCAGAAGCCGCTGCATGCGCTCAACCCGGTGCGCCTGAAGTACGTGGCTGATCGCGCACCCCTGCGCGGCGCCAAGGTGCTGGATATCGGCTGCGGCGGTGGCCTGCTCAGCGAAGCGCTGGCCAAGGAAGGTGCGCAGGTGACTGCCATCGATCTGGCCCCGGAGCTGGTCAAGGTCGCGCGTCTGCACGGTCTGGAATCCGGCGTCAGCGTCGATTACCGGGTACAGGCAGCGGAAGACCTGGCCGCTGAGCAGCCGGGCAGCTTCGACGTGGTGACCTGCATGGAAATGCTGGAGCACGTGCCGGATCCAGGCGCCATCATCGCTGCCTGTCATCGTCTGCTTCGTCCGGGCGGCAAGCTGTTCCTGTCCACCATCAACCGTACTCCGGCGGCGTTCGCGGTGGCCATTGTCGGCGCCGAGTACATCGCCCGATTGCTGCCCAAGGGTACGCACCACTACCAGGAATTCATCAAGCCGGCCGAGCTGGGTGCATGGCTGCGTGCCGCTGATTTCTCGCTGCAGGACGTCAGTGGCATGGCCTACGAACCCTGGCGCAACCGTGCCCGCTTGAGCAGCCGCACCGACATCAACTACCTGGCCTACGCGGTCAAGCCGGAACAGGCATGAGTGCGGGCAGGTTCCCGGCCGCGGTGTTGTTCGACCTGGACGGCACCTTGCTGGACAGCGCGCCGGACTTCGTCGTCACCGCCAACCGCATGCTGCAGGCGCGCGGCATGGGCGAGGTGACGCTGGAGCAGCTGCGCCCGGCGGTGTCCAAGGGCGCGCGGGCGATGCTGGCGGTTGCCTTCCCGCACATGGCCGATGCTGAACGGCACGCGCTGGTGCCGGAGTTCCTTGAGATCTACGAAGCGCTGATCGGCCAGTACGCGACGCTGTTCGATGGCGTTGAGACCATGCTGCAGGCGCTGGAAAACGCCGGCACCGCCTGGGGCATCGTCACCAACAAGCCGGAGTACCTGGCGCGCCTGATCCTGCCGCAGCTGGGCTGGGAACAGCGTTGTGCGGTGCTGATCGGCGGCGACACACTGGCTGAGCGCAAGCCGCATCCGTTGCCGCTTGAGGTGGCCGCGCAGCGGATCAATACCGCGGCCAGTGCCTGTGTCTATGTCGGCGATGACGAGCGCGACATCATCGCCGCGCGCGCTGCCGGCATGCCGTCGGTGGCCGTGTTGTGGGGTTACCGTCCCGAAGGCGATGACCCGTCGACGTGGCAGGCCGACAGCATTTGTGAGCTACCGCAGGAACTTTGGCAGCCAGCCGCATGGCCAGCTACCCAACCGGCTTCGGCCTGATTCAACAACGAGGTTTGATGTGAGCAGTGCGCTGGACAGCTTCCTGGACAAGTGGCGTGAGCGTTGGCCCGAATGGGCCTTCGTGGAGCGCTTTGTCGACGAGGCCGATCGTGAGCGCAGCGTGGCCTGGTTCGCGCTGCTGCAGGAATTCGACGACATCTTGAACGCCAGCGGCGATACCACGCCGCAGGACGCCAAGCTGGCCTGGTGGGGCGAGGAGCTGCGCAGCTGGGAGCTGCAGCGCTCGCGGCACCCCTTGGGTCGCGTGCTGGAGCCGGTGCGTGCACCGTGGGCACAGTTGGCGGATGCCTTGCCGAGCTTGATCGATGCGCGTGATCGCGTGGCCGATAGTGCCCAGGCGCGCAAGGTGTTGGCGCAGTACGCGACTGCGGCTGCGGCGGTGGAGGCGGCGATGTTTGGCAGCAAGCCTTCACCGGCGGCTGCCGAGGCGCTGACCACACAGATGCTGGCGCTGCGGGTGCAGGAAAATGCCGCGGCGGTGCCGCAGGCCTTCAGCAATGAGATGGAATGGGACAAGGCCTTGCAGGCAGCCTGGCCGTCGCGCGTGGCCGGTCCGCGCCCGCGCCGTGTCTATGCGGTGTTGGCGCGTGGGCGCCAGCAGGCGCGCATCCGTGGCGGTGAGTACCAGCCGAGCCCTGCGGGTTTGCTGTGGCGCAGTTGGCGGGCTGCGCGGGGCTGAGGCGGCAGGGCGGAGTTTGCCGGAGTCGCTCCCTTCTCCCGTTTACGGGAGAAGGTGCCCGCAGGGCGGATGAGGGCAGCTTTGCGCTGTTGATCCATCAGCTTCGCGGCTTACGCCGCTCCCACAAGCAATGTTGGGAATGCCCTGTAGAGCCGAGCCATGCTCGGCTGAGGCCCTACCGGTAAGGCCTCTGCCGAGCATGGCTCGGCACTACAGGTGAAGCGCTTGCCGAGCATGGCTCGGCACTACAGTTGCTTGGCGTTATTTGCCGCGTTCCAGCACCAGCAGTGGGTCGATGCGGGTGTCGAACCAGTTCATGCCCCAATGCAGGTGCGGGCCGGTTGCGCGGCCGGTTGCGCCAACTGCGGCGATGTTCTGCCCCTGCTCGATCCTGTCGCCGACCTTCACGTCGATTCGCGACAGATGCAGGAAGTTGGAACTGATGCCGAAACCGTGATCCAGCACCAGGGTGCCGCCGGTCAGGTATAGATCCGGGCCCGCGAACGTCACGATTCCAGCCGCCGGTGCCTTCACCGGTGTACCGGTGGGTACCGCGATATCCATGCCGGAATGACCGCTGCCAGGCTGTCCGTTGTAGACGCGGGCGTTGCCGAAGCGGCCGCTGATGCGCCCTTGCACCGGCCAGATGAAGGTCTGGGTGAAGTCGGTGCGGTTGTCGTCGCGCTTGCGCGATTCCGTCACCTGCGCCTGCTCGCGGGCAATCCGTTCGGCGATTGCCGGCGGCGGATTCACGGTCTTTGGCGGTACGCCGTTGACCCTCTCCACCGGCCAGTCGCGCGCAGTCACCGCAATCGAAACAGTCTCGCTGCCGCCATCCGGGCGCTGCACCTGTACCTGCAGCGGGCCCTTCTCATCGCGGCCAATGCCGAATACCACGCTGCCATAGCCACTGACCCGAAGCTCGCGGCCCGCATAGCGGACCGTGCTTCCGGCCGGCACCTTGCCGATCACCATTGCGCCCTGCGAGGCGCTGGCCGGGAACACCACACGGTTGTCGAGCAGGTTGCCGATGCCATCCTGGGCCTGCGCGGGCAGGGCGGTAAGCAGGGGCGCTGCCAGCAGCAGCGCGCCCATCATCAGGAACGAACGCATCAACGGTCGTAGGTCATGCGCTGGCCGGCCGGTGCGCCCACCAGCTTGCTGCCGTCCCATACCTGCTGGCCATTGACCCAGGTGGAGGCGATACGCGAGCGGAAGGTTGTGCCCTCGAACGGCGACCAGCCGCACTTGGACAGCACGTCTTCGCGCTTGACCGTGAACGGCACGTCCTCGACCAGTACCAGGTCAGCGAAGTAGCCCTCGCGCAGGAAGCCGCGCTCTTCGACGTCGAACAGCTGGGCCGGGGCATGGGCGAACTTCTGCACCACCTGTTCGCGGGTCAGCTTGCCTTCGTGCACGCGCTCCAGTGCGGCGACCAGCGCGTACTGCACCAGCGGCAGGCCGGACGGTGCCTGGGCATAGGGCTTCTGCTTCTCTTCCCAGGTGTGCGGGGCGTGGTCGGTAGCCAGCACGTCTAGCACGTCATCGGCCAGCGCGGCAGTGATGGCCTCGCGGTCGGACACCTCCTTGATCGCCGGGTTGCACTTGATCAGGTTGCCCTTGGTCGCATAGTCCGGGCGTGCGAAATGCAGGAAGTGCACGCAGGTTTCGGCGGTGATCTGCTTGCGGCTGCCGTCGGCGCGGATCAGCGGGCCTTTCTCGAACAGCGCCAGCTCGTCGGCGGTGGAGATATGCAGCACGTGCAGGCGGGTGCCGTGCTTCTTCGCCAGCGACATCGCCAAGCGGGTGGACTTGATGCAGGCCTCGCGCGAGCGGATATCCGGGTGCATGTCCGGGGTCAGCGCGTCACCGTATTTTTCCTGGAACGCCTTCATGTTGGCGTCGATCATCGGCGTGTCTTCGCAGTGCGTGATGATCGGGGTCGGGCATTCGCGGAAGATCGCGTCCAGGGTCTCCGGGTTGTCGACCAGCATGTTGCCGGTCGAGGCGCCCATAAACACCTTCACGCCCGGTGCCTTCTTCGGGTCGAGTACGCGGATCGCTTCCAGATTGTCGTTGCTGGCACCGTGGTAGAAGCCGTAATTGGCCCAGGCGCGGCCCTTGGCCAGCTCGTACTTGGCTTCGAGGATGGTCGAATCCAGGGTCGGCGGGTTGGTGTTGGGCATGTCCATGAAGCTGGTCAGGCCGCCGGCCACCGCGGCAGCCGACTCGCTGGCGATGTCGCCCTTGTGGGTCAGGCCGGGTTCGCGGAAGTGGACCTGGTCATCGATCATCCCCGGCAGCAGCCAACGGCCGGCCGCGTCCACCACCTGCTCGCCGTCGCGCGGGGTCAGGCCGCTGCCGATCTGCGCGATACGGTCGTTCTCGATGCGCAGGTCGCCGTCGAAGGTACGGCCTTCGTTGACCATGCGGGCGTTACGGATGAGCGTGGAGGACATGTCAGTGTTTTCCTGTGCAGCGGCAAGAGGGGGAGTCGGCGCGCTCGGGGACCGGATCCAGTCCGCCCGGGTGGAACGGATGGCAGCGCCCCAGCCGGAGCAGGGTAAGCCAACACCCCCGTAGCGGACCGTGTATACGGATCGCGTCCATGGAGTATTCCGAGCAGCTGGGATAGAAACGGCAGCGCGGCCCTAGCAGGGGGCTGATGAAGCGCTTGTAGGAGCGCAGTACGGCAATTAGGAGTCGGCCGATCACGGTTGAATGATAAGCCACTTGGCAAGCGAGCAGGATTTGTCGCAGGATGCGGGATGGCGCCGGTAAAGACTACGTGCTTTCCGCTGCCAGCCAGGGGCGATGGCGCGCCTGGTTACGTTCCGAACTGCGCGAAACGGTCCGGTGACGCCACCGGACCTGTACTGCACGGGTCGGGCATCCGTTCACATACGGTGTCCGGCGCGGTTGCTGCTGCTGGTCGGGTAGGCTATAAAGGCCCGCTTTCCCGGGCCCCGGGGGAAACAAGGAAGAGCGTTTCGTGGCTGCTAAAAAACCTGCAAAAAAGGCCGTCAAGGTCGCCAAGAAAACCGCCAAACCTGTAGTCAAGAAGGCGGTGTCGAAGCCGGTTGCAAGCAAGCCGGTCGCCAAGGCTGCAAAGCCGGCCGCGAAGAAAGCACCCGCCAGCAAGGCGGTTGCGAAGAAAACGCCGGTCAAGCCAGCAGCTCCTGCCAGCAAGCCCGTGGCCAAGAAGGCTGCGGTTAAGACGGTAGTCGCTAAAAAGGCGGCCCCTGTCGCCAAGAAGGCCGCGGTCAAGAAGGTGACCAAGCCGGTTGCCGCGCCAGTTGCCAAGAAAGCAGCTGCGCCGGTTGCCAAGGCCACCAAGCCAGTAGTCAAGAAGGTGGCCGAACCAGTGGCTGCCAAAACGCCCAAGACGCCTGTTAAACCCGTGGTCAAGTCCGTACCGAAGCCAGCTGCAAAGCCGGCGGCGGCCAAGTCTGTCTCGGTCGAAGTCGCCAAGACGGCCCCAGCTCCGGCACCTGCGCCGGTTGCTGCCAAGCCGGCTCCAGCGGCCAAGGCCCCGCAATCCAAGAATCCCGTGCCTGTTTCGAAATCCAACGTCAAAACTCCCGTCAAATCCACCGCTCCTGTCGCCGTTCGTCCGGTCGGCAAAGTGGCAGTCGCTGTAACCGCTCGTTCGACCGCTCCGGCGCCGCGCAGCAAGTACAAGGTTGTCGAATACAACATCGACGAGGCCACTGGCCGTCCGATCCTGCCGGCCGGCTACAAGCCGAGCGCCGACGAGGAGTACATGAGCACGCTGCAGCAGGAGTACTTCCGCCAGCGCCTGCTCAACTGGCGTGCGGACCTGGTCGAGGAATCGAAGCAGACCATCGAGAACCTGCGTGAGGAAGTGCGTGACATCGGCGATGAAGCCGAGCGTGCAACCCGCGAAACGGAGAATTCGCTGGAACTGCGTACCCGCGACCGCTACCGCAAGCTGATCGGCAAGATCGACAGCACGCTGAAGCGTCTGGAAGCCGGTGACTACGGTTTCTGCGTGGATACCGGCGAAGACATTGGCCTGGATCGCCTGGAAGCCCGCCTCACCGCCGAGCGCACGATCGATGCGCAGGAGCGTTGGGAGCACCTGCAGAAGCAGCAGGGCGACTGAGGCCTGCCGCATTGTTGGGCAAGAACCCCGCTTCGGCGGGGTTTTTTATTGGCCGATCCTTCAGATCGCCTGATCAAACGAGGGTGGCTTGGCGCTCCTCCCAGCGTTGGGGGTGCGTTGGCGCTGGCGGCGCAGCCCGCCGAAGTCAGGACCGGGCCGGCTTCCCTGCAGGCATCCAGTTCGAGCGAGAGGTGGCTGATGTGCTCCACCGGTCTGCTTCATTGAGACCGTCAGAACGGCATTGAGGGCATCTATGATGGAGCAACTCCTGGCCAGGGCACGGACAGATGGCAGCACACTCAATTGAGCCTTCGCTCGGTTCCAGTACAAAGGGCGGAACTCCATCAGGCGGCAGCCCGCTCAGCCTCCTGAGCAGGCACCAGCGGTTACTGCTCTACGTTGGTGGACTGGTGACGTCGTTGGTATTGATTGCCGTCACCGTGGTGATGGTGCAATCGCAGGTGAAGGACTATGTCGCCGGTCGCCATACCGAGTATGTGCTGCGCAGGACAACACTGCGGGCGATGTTTGCCGTACGTGAAGCGGCACTGCGCATCGGTGTGCGGCAGGAGGAGTACGTGTGGTCAATGCGGCAGGAGCCGGATCCCCTGCTGATGAAGCGCTTCGCCGATGCCAACGGACGCATGGTCCTGCAGCGTAACAGCAGCCTCCCGACTGCACTTGTCATAGGCGACATCACCCGTGACTACCCAGCTGAGCGTTTCGGTCCCTACCTGCGGATGGCGGACGATGTGAGCTACCAGTCAGGGACGTATTCCCAGGAACTGGCAGCGGCGGGTTACCTCTTCAGTCCCGACCGGCGCTTCGTCGTCCTTGGGCCGCTACCTGACGGGGCGGCTGCGCAGCAGATGATGGGGACAAGCGCTGCCTCCCTGCTTGATCGCATCGTGCCTGACCTTGGGGATCTGGGCGACCCGGCGGTACGCGCTCGCCTGCTCGATGCGAAGGTTCCCTTGTGGTTGCCACCTGAAGCGGATCCATTGAGTGGCATTTCCTCCATACGACTGGTGCAGGGGGCCGCATCTGAGGGCAAACTCTTCGCGGTGTTCGTGGCGTCCTATCCGACCCAGATGCTGGAGCCGCTGCTGGCCGGCGGGGACCCGAACGAGGCATCCCTCATTGTTGGCCCGACAGGCGGGCTTCTGCTTGGTTCGGCAAGAAAGGGCACTACCGCCGACGTGCTGCGTGTTGCCAGCGACGTGCCGCGGGACGAGTTGCGGAGGCTGAGCTATCGCGACGGTTACTTCATCGTAAGTGATGAGATATCCAATTCGGGTTGGAGGTTGTTGCACGCCTTCTCCTGGCGCACTGTCATGGCTGCATTGTGGCCTCGCCTGGTCAGCTACATCGGTGCGGTGCTGTTGATGATCGGCTTCGTATGGACGGTGCTGTTGCTCATTGACCGGAAGGTATTCAAGCCGGGCTTCGCGCGCTCGCAGCGGATCATCGAGAGTGAAGATCTCAATCGAACGATCGTTACCACCGCGCCCTTTGGTTTGGCGTTGCTTTCCGTCGCCAGTGGCCAGGTCATGTTGCAGAACGCCACGATGCTGGATTATGCCGAAGCGGCGCGACGGGGCGATCTGCCCTTGCATGCACGCTTTCTCGCTCTTTTCAGCAGCGACACGGGTGGAGCCCATGGCGAACGTGAGTTCGAACTCGCCTTGGAGGATGGTTCCAGCTGCGATTTACTGGTCAGCAGCGTGCGTACGAAGTATCTGGGGATGGATGTCCTTTTGTGCAACTTTAAGGACATCACCCTGCGCAAGAAGACCCAGCACGAGTTGGAGCAAGCCCGCAAACTGGCCGAGGATGCCAATCATGCGAAGTCGGCATTTCTGGCCACGATGAGCCATGAGATACGGACGCCGCTCAATACCATTCTTGGGAATCTCGAGTTGCTTGAGCGCACGCCTCTTTCGGAAGATCAGCTGCAGCAGCTGCGAACCGTGGCGTCCTCATCGTCGACCTTGCTTGGCGTGATCAATGACATCCTGGACTTCTCGAAGGTCGAGTCCGGCCAGATGAGCATCGAGGCGATCAGCTTCGACTTGAAGGCGCTTGCCCAGCAGGCGGTTGAGTTCTTCGTGCCGTCTGCGCGCGCAAAGGGACTGCAGCTGGACCTGAGCATTGATGATTCACTTGCGGCGGCGTACATCGGTGACCCTACGCGCATCCGGCAGATCATCTATAACCTGCTCGGCAATGCCATCAAGTTCACGGAACAAGGTGACGTGTTGCTGGAAGTCTATCTGCGGGATGAGCACCTGGCTGATCCTGAAGTTGTCATCGGTGTAAGTGATACGGGCATAGGCATGACTCCGGAGCAGCAGAAGTTGCTGTTCCAGACCTTCAGTCAGGCGGATTCAACCATCACCCGTCGTTATGGTGGCAGCGGCCTTGGTTTGGCACTATGCCGTCGTCTGGCCGACCTGATGAGCGGGACGATCAGCGTGCACAGCGAGGCCGGCGCCGGCAGCACTTTCCTGGTTACCTTGCCTCTGCCGGTGAGTGAAGACGCTCCTGTGCAGCTCGACGCTAGTGCCGAAGCCAAGCCCTCCGAGGCCATGGCATCCTCGGGCCTGCGGATGTTGGTCGTTGATGACCATCCAGCCAACCGGCAGCTGATACGTCTCCAATTGCAGACCTTGGGCCATGGGTCGGATCAGGCCGAAGATGGTCACGAGGCGCTCGTGCTGCTCGCTGAAAATGAGTACGACCTGGTGATGACGGACCTCAACATACCAGGCATGGATGGCTATACATTGGCGCGCAAGCTGCGGGAACAGGGTGTTGGAATCCCGATAATTGCCATCACCGCGCATGTGTCCGAGCGCGATCGCCAGCGCTGCAAGGACATCGGAATCGATGAAGTGGCGACCAAGCCTATTCTGCTGGACGCGCTGGACAAGATGGTTCGGCGACGCCTGGGTGTCGGACAGTCATCATCAGCGCACCGCAAGGAGGGAGGCTTGATGGAAGGTCCCCTGCCTGTGGAAGTGCATCAGGCACTGCTCGGTTCGTTGGACGATTCACTGCGCAAGTTGCACGACGAATTGGCGGTTCTTGATGCGGACGCGGCCATGACCGATGTCGGCCGTGCGCGAACAGGTGCGGAGCTGCATTCGATCCGTGGCGCATTCGCAATGATTCATGCGAGGGAAATCGCTGATGACTGCGGGCATCTTGAGAGACTCCTGGGTGAAGGGGATTTCAGTTCACTCGCTGCCGGAATCGAAGCGCTGGATGCCAGTTCCCATGCCGTGCTCAAGCAACGCTCGCCTTCATCATGAGCGGAGGAGCTGGCAGCTGTCGTATCAGCGCGGTGCCAGCGCCTCTCCAAGTCGTTGAAGATAGGCCTCGAAGTGCCTGCCCAACTCGATTTTTCCGGGATGGCGCAACCATAGCAGCTGCAGGCCATCCATCATCGCGATCAGTTCGGCGGCGATCTGCTCCGGGTCGATTGCGGGATTGATCTCTCCGATCTCCTGACCTTGGCGCAGGCTGCGTGCGATGTACTGCAGCATCCATTCCGAGCGCTGGTGGAACCACGCCTGTGCAGGATGATCCTCGCTGAGGCTCTCGGCATTCAGTAGTGAAAAAGCCTTGATTACGCCGGGGATGTCGGCGTTGGCGCGATTGATCAGACGCAGTTGTTCCACCACCTGGTGCCAGGGGATCGGTGGGCCTGCGGCTGCATCCTCGAGCGTGTAGTGCTGCGGCAAGTGCGGCAGGCGCGGGCTGCGTTGATCGCGCACTTCCAGTACCGCAAGCAGCATGTCGGTCTTGCTCGGGAAGTGATGCAGCAGGCCGGGCAGGGTAAGGCCAACGTGGGTCGCGACTTCGGCGATGGAGGCATTGCTGTAGCCATCACGTGCAAACACATGCATTGCCGCATCGAGAATCTGCTGTCGTCGTTTGTCACCTTTGGGTGAGCGACGGCGTGCTTTGGGCGCGGGCGAAGCCTGCGTAGAGGTTGGCAAAACACACTCCAGTTTCGCGGTAGGTGCGCAGTGTATCCGTGTCGCCTGCGCGCGCCATCTGCGTTGAAACTGTGCCCATGTCACAGTTTTTGACAAACCTACTGGCTGCTAGGTTTACTGCGGCGGCGTCGGCGGAACGGCAAAGAGTCGAATCGCCGTAACAACATCCCGGAGGGGGATCGCACGCAGCTGCAACGCGCCGTCGCAGTGATTGCGGCGGTCGTGCAACGGCCGCCCCACCTGATGAAGAACGTGCCGAGAGGCCGACGTCGAGTGCCTGGGTCGGGCGAGTTCGCCTGCTCAGTGCATGCCGAGCTGTTGCCTCAGCGTGGGCGGTCGACGTTGTTGTGCAGGCCGCTCTTCATCAAATCGGGAGAGAAAAGTAATGAGCACGCGTGGATGTAACGGGAGGGACATCATCAGCAGCAGGTTGGTGCTGGCGATAGTCCTGGTACTTGCGGCGTCCGTGGCTTATGCGAAGCCCGCCGCTGAATCTGCCGCGAGTCTGGCTGATGCGCAGGCGTCGGCGGGATCTGCGGTGCCAGGCTGTCGCGACTACGACGCATTTGTGAGCCGTGGCTCTGAATCGCCGATCATCACCACCTGCGAGACGCTGTCGCCTGAGCTGTTGGGCCTTAGGCCGAAGCTGTACGACAAGGGTTGGATGTTCATGGGCTTCTACAGCGCATCGGAAACCTATGACCTGCGTGGACAGGAAGCCCGCCCGCAGGTGTACAACGGCCAGCGACCGAGTTTCAGTGGCACGCTGGCAACCATCACCACCTACGATTTGTCGCGTTTGGGTTGGTGGGGAAAGAAATCACAGCTCACCTTTGAAGCAAACAGCTGGCGCACGGTCTACCGTGATGCAGGGTTGAACGACGATGCGGCGGTGACGCAGTTGTCGGTCGAGCAGGAATTCGCTGATGGGCGTGTGCGCATCCAGTACGGTTACTACGGAATGCTTGGTCAATTCGTTGGCTTGTTCCTGGGCGCGAGCACGGCATCCTCCGCGCTCGGCCCATCCAGCATCATTCCCAATCTCGCCGGCATGGCAGCCTTCAAGCCAGTGCCTGGCATGGATATCCGCCTGTACTCGAAGAGTGGCCGGTTCTACGACCACTTTGGCGTGGCGCGTTCGCAAAGCCCTGATGGCTTTCTGGCTGACAGCGAGGCAAACCCTACCGGGCTGAAGTGGAGCGTGGAGGACGCAAAACCGATCTACGTCAACGAGATCGGCTATCGGGTTGCGTCCAGTGCGGGTCGTCGCATGACCTGGATACGACAGGGCACGGTCTACAACCGCACGCTCTACATCGACTATCGCAACCCGGATCGCAAGGGAACCAATCGCGCGTTCTACATCGTGGCCGATCATCAGTTAAGCCAACCCGATGCATCCACGCCCTATCGCGGCTGGTACTTCAATCTGAAAGCCGACCATGCTCCGGCCGAACACAATGTTTTCAGCTCTGACTATGCAGTGACCTTGTACAGCCTGGCGCCGTTCGCCAAGCGGCCAGGGGACATGGTGTCCTTCGGCTATACCCGCACCGAGGTTGGTGATGACGCACATCGCTATCTCGGTTCCCTTGGCATGGATCCAGTGCATTTCAGCTCCACCGGCTCGGTCTCGTACGCCCTGCGCGCGTTCCGCGGAATCTACTGGGTCAATACCTTGAGCTACACGCGCAACCCGGTGGTCACCACGCAGCATCCCGACGCGGTGAATCTGCAGAGTCAGCTGACTTTCTCGTTCTGATCTGGCGCTGGCCGCGTCCGTTGCTCCCGTGAGCGCATCGCAACAATGCAAACGCAACTTGTGGCGCGGGTGTGTTGACCAGCTGCTGACAGCGACTTCCTTGAATTGACGAGCCTGCGTCGCCTGTATGCGGATGCATCCCTTCCAGAACCACAGCGTCCTGCCGCCGACACGCGGGGCGCATACCGGAGTACATGAAATGGCAATGAGGCAGGAACTGTCCGGGCGCACGATGTTGACGCTCGGTATCGCGATGAATGTTGTGCTGTTCAACCTGGCCCAGGCCGAGGAGCTCCCGCAGTTGGGCACGGCACCGCTTGAGCAGGTGGTTGCTGCATTGAGCCTGCAGGAGAAGGTCGAACTTGTGACAGGCCAGGGAATGAATTTCCCCGGGTTGCCCGAGGACATGCAGGCGCCGGTGGTTGGTGGCATCGATGACAAGGTGGCCGGCGCGGCAGGCGCGACCGTGGCGGTGCCACGGCTTGGCATTCCGTCATTGGTGCTGGCTGATGGCCCGGCAGGCGTGCGCATCGACCCGACCCGCAAGGATGTACCCGGCAAGACATTCCATGCCACCGCATTCCCGATCGGTAGCGCACTGGCCAGCGCCTGGGATCCGGCACTGGTTCGCCAGGTAGGTGCCGCAATTGGCGATGAAGCAGCCGCCTACGGTATCGACGTGATGCTGACGCCCGCGCAGAACATTCATCGCTATCCACTGGGTGGGCGCAATTTCGAGTACTACTCCGAGGATCCGGTTGTCAGCGGTGAGACCGCTGCTGCCCTGGTGCAAGGGCTGCAGGGGCGCGGGGTTGGAGCATCGTTGAAGCACTTTGCGGTCAACAACCACGAGTGGAATCGCAACACCATCAATGCAAAGGTGGATGAAAGGGCCTTGCGCGAGATCTACCTGAAAGGCTTCGAGATATCCGCGCGCAAAGGCCAGCCATGGACGGTGATGTCCAGCTACAACAAGCTCAATGGCAGTTACACCTCGGAGAGCCAGTGGCTGCTGACTGATGTGCTGCGCGCGCAATGGGGATACCAGGGCGTGGTGATGACGGATTGGTTCGGCGGCGAGGATGCGATTGCACAGATGCGTGCAGGCAATGAGTTGTTGATGCCAGGGACCGGCAAACAGCGCAGGAGCATCCTCGCGGCGGTAGCTGACAGTACGTTGAGTGAATCGGTATTGGATCGCAACGTCACCCGGATACTGGAGCTGATCCTGCGTAGCCGGGCATTCAGGCAATTGCCGCATTCGGACCAGCCGGATCTACAGGCTGGGGCGCAGATTTCGCGTAGCGCTGCAACACAGGGCATGGTGTTGCTGAAGAACGCCGACACGACACTTCCATTGCCTGCTGCAGCCAAGGTGGCCCTGCTTGGCCATGCCAGCTACGAGGTGATCATCGGCGGAACGGGAAGTGGCGATGTCAACGAGGCCTATTCCGTCAGCTTGCAGCGCGGCCTGCAGAACGTCGGCTTCAGCAACGCGAGTGGGCTGGATCAGGACTACAGTCGTTATATCGGTGAAGAGGTTGCCAAACTGCCGAAGACGGAGTGGTACCTGAGCCCGCCACGGATTGCCGAACGGCTTGTAAGCGACGAGGCGTTGCGGCGGCTGGCGCAACAGCAAGATGTCGCGGTGGTGACCATCGGCCGCGGCTCAGGTGAGTTCGTTGATCGCAAGGACGAAGGTGATTTTCGCTTGACGCCGGCCGAGCATGCATTGCTTGAACGTACCGCCAGTGCTTTCCACGCGCAGGGCAAGAAACTTGTGGTGGTGCTCAACGTTGGCGGTGTGATCGAGACCGCCAGCTGGAACCGTTTTGCTGACGCGATCCTGCTGGCATGGCAGCCCGGGCAGGAGGCGGGCAATGCAATAGCGGATGTACTCTCCGGGGCGGTCAATCCCTCCGGGAAGTTGGTTGACACGTTTGCCCTGCAGTTGAGCGACTACCCGGCAAGCAAAGGATTTCCCGGCAAGGAGCTGCTGGGCCCTGATCCGAACGACAAGTCCCTGTTCGGCCAGATCGCACGCGCAGCCGAGGTGGAATACAGCGACGGCATCTGGGTGGGCTATCGCCACTTCGATACGCACAAGGTCGAGGTCGCCTATCCGTTTGGCTTTGGCCTGTCATACACCACGTTCGGTTACAGCGATCTGCAGGTCGACGCCAGCCAGCCGGGTCTGGTGCGTGCCAGCGTCAAGGTCACCAATACCGGCAAGGTTGCCGGGCGCGAGGCGGCACAGGTCTACGTGAGTGCACCACAGGGCGCGTTGGAAAAGCCTGCGCAGGAGCTACGTGCGTTCGCCAAGACCGCTGAGCTGCAACCCGGGCAATCGCAGGTGCTGCAGTTCGAGATCGACGGCAAAGACCTGGCTTCGTTCGATGCAAGCCGGGGCCGCTGGGTGGCCGATGCGGGCACCTACAGCCTGCGTGTGGGTGCGTCTTCGCGTGATATACGCGCGCAGCAGGCATTCCAGAAGCAGCAGGAAAGCGAGTACGCGCCTTGATGGGTGCATTCGCTTGAGATCCAGCAGCCGGGGCAAGCTTGCTGCTTGCCCCGGCCTGTATTGGGTTACAGGTCCTGCAGGTTGTCGAGCTTGCGCAGCTGCGGCGCTTTCCATGCGGTGATGGCGGCCACGCCAAGCACCGCGCAACCGCCGATGACTACCGCAGGCACCAGGGTCAGCAGGCGCGCCATGCTGCCGCCGTAGAACGCGCCCAGTTCGTTGGACGAGCTGATGAAGATGCCGTTGATCGACGACACCCTGCCGCGCATTTCATCCGGCGTCACCAGCTGCATGATGGTTGAACGCACCACCACCGACACGCCATCGCAGGCGCCGTAGAAGACCAGGATCATGGCCGACAACCAGAAGCTCTTGGACAGGCCAAAGGCGATCACGCACAGGCCGAAGCCAGCCACTGCAAACAGCAGCACGCGCCCGGCATTGCGCCGCAAGGGATGACGTGCCAGCCACAGGCCGACCGCGATCGAGCCCAATGCGGGTGCCGCACGCAGGATGCCCAGACCTTCCGGGCCGTAGTGCAGGATGTCCTGGATGAAGGCCGGCAGCATTGCCACCACGCCGCCAAGCAACACCGAGAACATGTCCAGTGCCATCGCGCCGAGCATGATCTGGTTGGACAGCACGAAGCGCGCGCCTTCGGCGATGCTGGCGAAGATCGGTGCGCGGGTCTGCGGCGGCGCCGGTTCGCTGACCTTGAGTGACGCCAGGGCGAGCAGTGCCAGCACGGCCATCGTTGCCGCCACACCATAGGACAGGCCCTTGCCGCCAACTGCGACCAGCACGCCGCCCAGCGCGGGGCCGATCACCATGCCCATCTGGAACACCACGGTGCCGAAACCGGCACCACGTGCGAACTGCTCACGTTTAAGCACGCGTGCGAACAAGGCGTTGTAGACCGGCGACAGGAAGGCGCGGACCATGCCGGTCAGTGCGACCGCAAGATAGATTGGCCACACGCCTTTGACCGGCAGCCAGCCGGTAGCCACTGCCACCAACATGATGGCAGTAGCGATCAGTCCCAGACAGGCCGTCATGCCCAGCTTGCGACGCGGCAGGTGATCCACCAGATAACCGGCAAACGGCGCCACGCAGAAGTAGGGCAGCACCTCGGCCAGGCCGATCAGGCCCAGCGAGAACGGATTACGGGTGACTTCATAGATATGCCAGCCGACCGTGACCGCGACGATCTGGTAGGACAGCATGCCAGCGATGCGGTACAGCAGCAGCTGGACGTAGCCGGGCTGGCGCAACAACTCGGAGATGGAGCCGGTGTTGTTCACTGCTTGGCTTGGGCGGTTTCGCGGATGAAGGCCAGCATCGCCGCAAGGCCATTGCTGCGGGTCGGCGACAGGTGCTTGGCCAGACCAATGGCTGACACGTAGTCCGGTTCGGTGGCGAGGATCTCGCTGGCCGAGCGGCCGGAGTACACGCGCAGGGCCAGGTAGATCAGGCCAGAGACAATCGCCGAATCGCTGATCGCGTGGAACACCAGCTTGTCGGCATCGCCTTCGGGCACGATCCAGACCATGGACTGGCAACCGAGCAGGCGGTGCTCTTCGGTCTTCCATTCTTCCGGGAAAGTGGGCAGCTTGCGGCCAAGGTCGATCAGGTACTGGTAGCGCTCGGACCAGTCACCGAAGAAGGAGAACTCCTCGGCGATGGCGGCCTGGGCTTCGGCGGGGGTGGGTTCGAGCGGGAAGGGGGAGTTGATCATGGTTGGTCCTGTGCTTGGCCGGTCGCCTTGGTGGCGAGGGGCTTTGGAGTGGGGTAGCGGGAGGTCCCCCTCACCCCAACCCCTCTCCCGGTGGGAGAGGGGCTCAGTGCGCCGCGAGCGGACGCTATATGTGCAATTGCAGCTTTCGCTCAAGCCCCTCTCCCGCGCGCGGGAGAGGGGTTGGGGTGAGGGCAAGCCTTACCCGCGCTTCCAGCGCACACCCTGCGGCGTGTCTTCCAGCACGATGTTCTCCGCAGCCAACTGATCGCGGATGGCATCGGCGCGGCCGAAATCGCGCGCCTGCTTGGCGGCAATGCGTTCATCGATCAGTGCCTGGATGCGCGCATCGTCGGCTGCAGAAGTTCCTCGTGTGAACCATGCATTGGGTGCTTGCTGCAGAAGGCCCAGGGCCAAGCCTGCACCAAGAAGCTCGCTCTTCAGGTTCGCGAGTTCCAGCGCCTTGTCGCCAACTTGCTCGTACGCAGGCCCGCCGGGAGGGGCGAATTTATAGCGAATCTTCTTTGCAATCTCAGCGATTATTGCGAGAGCCTTGGGAGTGTTGATGTCATCGTTAAGCGCCTCTTCGATGCTGGAAGGCACGATTGGCTCTGCATGAAGGGTGTCTGTGATGAGCAACGTTCTGTAAAGGCCGTCTAACGTCTTAACCGACTGCTCGATCAGCGCATCGGACCACTCCAGCGGCTGCCGGTAATGCGCCGACAGCAGCGCATAGCGCAGCGCTTCCGGCGGATGCTGGCGGACGAGGTCGTGCACACGCTGGATATTGCCGATCGACTTGCTCATCTTGCCGCCGTCGAAGTTGAGCATGCCGTTGTGCAGCCAGAAGCGGGCGAAGGTCTGGCCGCCGTGGGCGCAGACGCTCTGCGCGATCTCGTTCTCGTGGTGCGGAAACTGCAGATCGACGCCGCCGGCATGGATGTCGATGGTCGGGCCCAGATGCGCTGCAGCCATTGCCGAGCACTCGATATGCCAGCCCGGACGGCCACGGCCCCAGGGCGAGGCCCAGCCCGGCAGGTCGTCGCTGGAGGGCTTCCACAGCACGAAGTCGCCGGCATCACGCTTGTACGGGGCCACTTCGACGCGGGCGCCGGCCAGCATTTCCTCCGGGTCCCGGCGCGAGAGCTTGCCGTAATCGGCGAAGCTGCTGACCGAAAACAGCACATGGCCCTCGGCGGCGTAGGCGTGATCGGTGCTGATCAGCTGCTCGATCATGGCGATGATCTGCGGCATATGCGCGGTGGCTTCCGGCTCGATCTCCGGCGGGACCACGCCGAGCGCGGCCATGTCCTCGCGGTAGGCGGCGGCAAAACGGTCAGTGATGGCCGAGATCGGCACCCCCTGGTCCTTGGCCGCGGCGTTGATCTTGTCGTCAACGTCGGTGATGTTGCGGGCGTAGCGCAGCTTTCCGTAGCGGCGGCGCAGCAGGTCGGCCAGCACCCCGAAGACCACCGGGCCGCGCGCATTGCCGATATGTACATAGTTATAGACCGTGGGGCCGCACACATACATGGTGGGGGCGGCGGGGTCGAGCGGAGCAAACGGCTCCAGCTGCCGCGTCAGGTTGTTGTGCAGGCGCAGGGTCATGGCAATCCGGGGGTGAGCGAACCGGCCAATTCTAGCGGTCCGGGCCGGGTCGGGCACCCCCGGGCTGGGCAATACGCGTACGGATGGGTAATGTTCAGGCCCGGGGCAGCTGTGCTGCCTACACTAGTACCCGCCACCCGCGCCCAAAGCACCAGCCGATATCTTGATGAAACCTGCTCCATTGCTGTCGATGATCTGCCTGTTGGCTGGCGCCGCCGTGCCCGCGCTTGCGCAGGAGCCAGAGCAGCGCAATCGCGTGGTGATCATGGAAAACGTGCGCTATGACTATGCGCAGGTGCTCAATGTCGAGCCGGTGTTCCAGACCCTGCGCGCCAGCCGTACCGAGGAGCACTGCGAGCCGGTGTCCACCCGCACGCTGGCGCCGGTGCAGGTCAAGGGCGAGGAAGACAAGGGCGGGTTCCGCCGCTTCTGGGACTCCGTGCGTGGCATGTTCAAACAGGAAGGGCAGGCGCAGGAAGAAGATATGGCGCTCGCCCCGCAGAACGTTGGCGGTTCTTCTGCGCTGCTGACCCCTGAATGCAAGATCGTCGAGGTCGGGCGTGAGTTCCGCCGGCCTATCGCCTATGACGTGGATTACGTCTACAAGGGCATCAAATTCCGCTCGCGGCTGCCGGAAGACCCCGGTAACCGGCTCAAGCTGCGGGTGTCGATCACCCCGGATATCGGCCAGGCGCCGCCTGCTGCCACCAGCGTTCCGTGATGTTGCACCGCGACACTTGCGCCGGCCCGACCCGCGTGCGAGTATGCGCGACGATGAAAGCCACCAGCTTCCAGCACGAAACCAGCACCGCCCGGATGGCCACCGGCATGACGTCGCGTGCCCGCCGACCGGAATCCCACATATTCGCTGGGTGACCGGAGCTTCGTGCTGTCCGTTCTGAAAACCCAGCCCAGGCTGGGTTTTTTCGTTTCTGGTTCGGTAAAAGTTTCAAACGCAATGAGCCGCGCGCATGCGCATCCGCCCACCGGCGACGGTGGTTTTCCGCAACAAAGGAAGGATCGATGTCTCTGAAGCACTTTTTGAACACCCAGGACTGGAGCCGCGCCGAGCTCGACGCGCTGCTCACCCAGGCGTCGTTGTTCAAGCAGAACAAGCTGGGTGATGACCTGAAGGGCAAGTCGATCGCCCTGGTGTTCTTCAACCCGTCCATGCGCACCCGCACCAGCTTCGAGCTGGGCGCGTTCCAGCTGGGCGGCCACGCGGTGGTGCTGCAGCCGGGCAAGGATGCATGGCCGATCGAGTTCAACCTCGGCACGGTGATGGACGGTGATACCGAGGAGCACATTGCCGAAGTGGCCAAGGTGCTGGGCCGTTACGTCGACCTGATCGGCGTGCGCGCCTTCCCGAAGTTCGTGGACTGGAGCAAGGACCGCGAGGACCAGGTGCTCAAGAGCTTCGCCAAGTATTCGCCGGTGCCGGTCATCAACATGGAGACCATCACCCATCCGTGCCAGGAGCTGGCGCACATCCTGGCGCTGCAGGAGCACTTTGGCACCAGCGACCTGCGCGGCAAGAAGTACGTGCTGACCTGGACCTACCATCCCAAGCCGCTGAACACCGCCGTGGCCAACTCGGCGCTGACCATCGCCACCCGCATGGGCATGGACGTGACCCTGCTGTGCCCGACCCCGGATTACATCCTGGACGAGCGTTACATGGGCTGGGCCGAGCAGAACGTGATCGAAAGCGGTGGCTCGCTGCAGGTCAGCCACGACATCCAGAGTGCCTATGCCGGCGCCGATGTCGTCTACGCCAAGAGCTGGGGTGCGCTGCCGTTCTTCGGCAACTGGGAGCCGGAAAAGCCGATCCGTGATCAGTACAAGCACTTCATCGTCGACGAGGCCAAGATGGCGCTGACCAACAACGGCGTGTTCAGCCACTGCCTGCCGCTGCGCCGCAACGTCAAGGCAACGGATGGCGTGATGGATTCGCCGCAATGTATTGCCATCAACGAAGCCGAGAATCGCCTGCACGTACAGAAGGCGATCATGGCGGCAGTGATCGGCAAGTAATGCTTTAGCCCCTCTCCCAGTGGGAGAGGGGTTGGGGTGAGGGCAACGCTCCTCGCTCCAGGCAACGCCTCCATTTCATTACCCCCTCCCCAACCCCTCCTTCGGCGGGCGAGGGGCTCAAAGATCAAAAGCAGAGATTCCTTCCCCATGAGCAAAGACATCGTCCTCGCCTTCTCCGGCGGCCTCGACACCAGCTTCTGCGTGCCTTACCTGCAGGAGCGTGGTTACAACGTGCACACCGTGTTCGCCGACACCGGCGGCGTGGATGCCGACGAGCGTGACTTCATTGAAAAGCGTGCGGCCGAGCTGGGCGTCACCAGCCACGTCACCGTCGATGGCGGCCCGGCCATCTGGAATGGCTTCGTCAAGCCGTTCGTGTGGGCGGGCGAGGGTTACCAGGGCCAGTACCCGCTGCTGGTCTCCGACCGTTACCTGATCGTCGATGCCGCGCTCAAGCGCGCCGCCGAGCTGGGCACCAACATCATCGCCCACGGCTGCACCGGCATGGGCAACGACCAGGTGCGTTTCGACCTGGCGGTGAAGGCATTGGGCGATTACCAGATCGTCGCGCCGATCCGTGAAATCCAGAAGGAGCACACCCAGACCCGCGCCTACGAGCAGAAGTACCTGGAAGCGCGCGGCTTCGGCGTGCGCGCCAAGCAGCAGGCCTACACCATCAACGAGAACCTGCTGGGCCTGACCATGTCCGGCGGCGAGATCGACAAGTGGGAAGCCCCGGGCGAAGGCGCCCGTGGCTGGTGCGCACCGCGCAGCGCCTGGCCGATCGAGCCGCTGACCGTGACCCTGAAGTTCGTTGAAGGCGAAGCAGTTGCGCTGGACGGCAAGGAACTGCCGGGTGAGCAGATCCTGGCCAAGCTCAACAAGCTGTTCGCGCAGTACGGCGTGGGCCGTGGCGTGTACACCGGCGACACCGTGATCGGCCTGAAGGGCCGCATCGTGTACGAAGCACCGGGCCTGGTCTCGCTGCTGGCCGCGCACCGCGCGCTGGAAGACACCGTTCTGACCAAGCAGCAGAACCGCTTCAAGCCGGAAGTCGCACGCAAGTGGGTGGAGCTGGTGTACGAAGGCTTCTACCACGACCCGCTCAAGACCGACATCGAAGCCTTCCTGAAGGCTTCGCAGGCCAAGGTCACCGGTGAAGTGGTGCTGGAAACCCGCGGCGGCCGCGTTGATGCGGTGGCGGTGCGTTCGGAGCACATCCTCAATGCCAAGGGCGCGACCTACGCGCAGTCGGCGGACTGGGGCGTGGAAGAAGCCGAAGGCTTCATCAAGCTGTTCGGCATGAGCTCCACGCTGTATGCGCAGGTAAATCGCTAAGGCGAGATGCGTGATGCTCAAAGCCCCTCTCCCGTTCACGGGAGAGGGGTTGGGGTGAGGGCAGCTTCTGCTTCTGTCGTTGTTCGCTCACAAGGCAGACAAGGCAAATCAAAAGCTCCCCCCATCCGCCCTTCGGGCACCTTCCCCCGCAAGCGGGAGAAGGGACGCCCTCCGATCATTGCTGTGAGACCTGCTGCCCGCCATGACCAAGCTGCTCCAATCCACCCTCGATCACCTGGAAAAGCTGGTGTCCTACGACACCCGCAATCCGCCGCGTGCCATCACCACCGGTGGCATCTTTGATTACCTGCGCGACAACCTGCCGGGCTTCAATGTCGAGGTGATCGACCACGGTGCTGGTGCGGTCAGTTTCTACGCGGTGCGCGGCACTCCCAAATACCTGTTCAACGTGCATCTGGATACCGTGCCGGATTCCCCGCACTGGTCGGCTGATCCGCACGTGATGCGCCGCCTCGATGACCGCGTTGTCGGCCTCGGCGTCTGCGACATCAAGGGCGCCGCCGCAGCGCTGGTGGCCGCCGCCAACCTGACCGATGGCGATGCTGCCTTCCTGTTCTCCAGTGACGAAGAAGCCAATGACCCGCGTTGCATCGCTGCCTTCCTGGCGCGTGGCATCGCCTATGAAGCGGTGATCGTCGCCGAGCCGACCATGAGCGAAGCGGTACTCGCGCACCGCGGCATCAGTTCGGTGCTGATGAAGTTCCAGGGCCGCGCCGGCCATGCTTCGGGCAAGCAGGATCCATCGGCCAGCGCCCTGCATCAGGCGATGCGTTGGGGCGGCAAGGCCCTGGACCATGTCGAGTCGCTGGCGCACGCGCGCTTCGGCGGCTTGACTGGCCTGCGCTTCAACATCGGCCGGGTCGAAGGCGGCATCAAGGCCAACATGATTGCGCCCGAAGCTGAGCTGCGTTTTGGCTTCCGACCGCTGCCGTCGATGGATATTGACGCGCTGCTGGGCACCTTCGCCGGTTTTGCCGAACCGCAGGCCGCGCACTTTGAAGAAACCTTCCGCGGCCCGAGCCTGCCCTCCGGTGATATCGCCCGCGCCGAGGAACGTCGTCTGGCTGCGCGTGATATCGCTGACGAGCTTGGCCTGCCGATTGGCAATGCCGTGGATTTCTGGACCGAGGCTTCGCTGTTCTCGGCCGGTGGTTACACAACCATGGTGTACGGCCCAGGTGACATCGCCCAGGCCCACACCGCCGATGAATTCGTGACGCTGGAGCAGTTGCAGCGTTACGCCGAATCGGTGCTGCAGATCCTGCAACGCGGCGCCTGAGCCGTTCGTGGCCCGGCGGCCTGCCGCCGGCTCCTTCCCGCGACGCTGAACGTCGCCACGTAGATACAAGTAATGTCCCCAGCCATGCAGCCGCACCGCCAGACCCGCCAGACCATCGTCCGCCTGCTTTCGAGCATGGCCAGCGCGAAGGAAATCAGCCAGTACCTCAAGCGCTTCTCGCAGCTTGATGCCAAGCGCTTTGCCGTGGTCAAGGTCGGTGGCGCGGTGCTGCGCGACGATCTGGAAGCGCTGACTTCGTCGTTGTCGTTCCTGCAGGAAGTCGGCCTGACCCCGATCGTGCTGCACGGTGCCGGCCCGCAGCTGGATGCCGAACTGTCCGCTGCCGGCATCGAGAAGAAGACCATCGATGGCCTGCGTGTGACCTCGCCGGAAGCGTTGGCTATCGTGCGCAAGGTGTTCCAGCAATCCAACCTCAAGCTGGTCGAGGCGCTGCAGCAGAACGGAGCGCGCGCCACTTCGATCACCGGCGGTGTGTTCGAAGCCGAGTACCTGGATCTGGATACCTACGGCCTGGTCGGCGAGGTGAAGAAGGTCAACCTCGCGCCGATCGAGGCCAGCCTGCGCGCCGGCTCGATCCCGGTGATCACCAGCCTGGGCGAAACCCCGAGCGGGCAGATCCTCAACGTCAATGCCGACTTCGCCGCCAATGAGCTGGTGCAGGAGCTGCAGCCGTACAAGATCATCTTCCTGACCGGAACCGGTGGCCTGCTTGATGAAGAGGGCAACCTGATCGATTCGATCAACCTGTCCACCGAGTACGACCAGCTGATGCAGCAGCCGTGGATCCACGGCGGCATGCGGGTCAAGATCGAGCAGATCAAGGACTTGCTGGATCGTTTGCCAGAAGAATCCTCGGTATCGATCACGCGCCCGGCCGATCTGGCCAAGGAACTGTTCACCCATAAGGGCTCCGGTACGCTGGTCCGCCGTGGTGAAAAGGTGCTAAAGGCAACGTCGTGGGATCAACTTGATACCGCACGCCTGAAGCGGCTGATCGAGTCGAGCTTCGGCCGCACGCTGGTGCCGGACTATTTCGAAAAGACCAAACTGCTGCGCGCCTATGTCAGCGAAAACTACCGCACTGCGGTGGTGCTGACCGATGAGGCCGAAGGCGTGTACCTGGACAAGTTCGCCGTGCTGGATGACGCACAGGGCGAAGGCCTGGGACGTGCCGTGTGGAACGTGATGCTGGAGGAAACCCCGCAGCTGTTCTGGCGCTCGCGCAACGGCAATCCGGTCAATCATTTCTACTATTCCGAGTCGGATGGCTGCTACAAGCTGGACCACTGGAAGGTGTTCTGGTTCGGCGCCAATGACTTCGACAGCATCAAGGGCTACGTCGCGCACTGCGGCGAGCGCAAACCGAGCCTGCAGGGATGAGCATGGATCTGGCCGCCGCCGGACACTGGGGTCAGGTGCCAATCCTGAAGGGGCGGCACGTGACCCTGGAGCCCTTGCAGCTCGCACATGTGCCGGCACTGCAGCGTGCCTTGGGGGAAGGCGAGTTGTCGCGCTGCTGGTACACCAATGTGCCAACCCCCGAGCACGCCGGTCACTACGTCGTCGCTGCGTTGGAAGCGCAGTCGCAGGGCCGGGTGCTGGCCTTCGTGGTTCGCGATGCCAGTGGCGAGGTGGTTGGCAGTACCCGCTTCTACGCGCTGGAAGCCGACGTGCCGCGTTTGAACATCGGCTACACCTGGTACCACCCGCGCGTGCAGCGCAGCGGTTTGAACACCGAAGCAAAGCTGCTGTTGTTGCATCACGCCTTTGAAACCCTGGGTTGTATCAGCGTTGGCTTCGAGACCAGCTGGTTCAATCATGCCTCGCGTACCGCCATCGCCCGCCTCGGCGCGAAGCAGGATGGCGTGCTGCGCAGCCACAAGCGTCACGCCGACGGATCGCGTCGCGATACCGTGGTGTTTTCCATCATCGACACGGAGTGGCCGGCGGTGAAAGCCCACCTGCAATTCCTTCTGGATTCGCATTCATGACTGACAAGAAATTCTCGGTAGGCATCGTTGGCGCGCGCGGTTACACCGGCGCCGAGTTGATCCGCCTGCTGGCCGCACACCCGCGCATCGAGCTGGCCTTCGTGTCCTCGCGTGAGCTCGACGGGCAGCGCGTGGCCGATCACAACGAGGACTACAAGGGCGAGTTGCGCTACGAAAGCCTGGGCCCGGACGCGGTTGCCGCCAAGGGTGTGGACGCGGTGGTGCTGGCGCTGCCGAATGGCAAGGGCGAGCCCTTCGTGGCCGCGCTGGATGCGGCCGCACCGGATACGGTGATCGTTGACCTGTCGGCAGACTACCGCTTCGACAATAGCTGGTACTACGGCCTGCCGGAGCTGACCCGCGCGCGCTATGCCGGGCAGAAGCGGATCAGCAACCCAGGCTGCTATGCCACTGCGATGCAGTTGGCGATCGCGCCGCTGCTGAGCCAGCTGGCTGGGCCGCCGACCTGCTTTGGTGTTTCCGGTTGGTCCGGCGCCGGCACTACGCCTTCTGACAAGAACAACCCCGAGCTGCTGCGCGACAACCTGATGCCGTATGCGCTGACCAACCACGTGCATGAGCGCGAGGTGTCGACCCAGCTCGGCGTGCCGGTGGAATTCATGCCACACGTGGCCCCGCATTTCCGCGGCATCACCATGACCGTCAACCTGTGGCTGCAGCAGCCGCGCAGCCGCGAGGAGATTGTCGCGCTGTATGAGCAGCGCTATGCCAACGAGCCGCTGATCGAAGTGGTTGATGAGGCGCCGTGGGTCAGTCGCATTGCCGGCAAGCACGGCGTGCAGATTGGTGGCTTCACCATGGCGCCGGGCAACAAGCGCGTGGTGGTGGTGGCGACCATCGATAACCTGCTCAAGGGCGCGGCCACGCAGGCATTGCAGAACCTCAACCGGGCGTTGGGGCTGGATGAGCTGATGGCGGTTCCGTACTGATTTGTTTGTGGGTAGTGCCGGAGACCTGATGGATCTTTGGCTTCGCGGCTTACGCCGCTCCTACAAATGCATTGTCTTCTGAGAGATCGACATGACTAATTTGCTTTGGCAGAAACCCGGCGTTGCGGTTGACGCGAAGATCCAGACCTTCCTGGCCGGTGACGATGTCATCCTGGACCGCGAGTTTTTCCTGCACGACATCCAGGCCAGCACCGCGCATGCCGAAGGCCTGCAGCACATCGGCATCCTCAGTGCCGATGAGTTGGCTGCGCTGAAGCGCGAGCTGGCAATCCTGGCCGACGATTTCCGCAGCGGGGCGTTCGTGCTGGACGAGCAGTACGAGGATTGCCATTCGGCCATCGAAGCGCGCCTGACCGAGCGTCTGGGCGATGCCGGCCGCAAGATCCACACCGGCCGCAGCCGCAATGACCAGATCCTGGTCGCCACGCGCCTGTGGCTGAAGGACAAGCTGGAGCGCGTAGCGCAGATCAGCACTGAAGTTGCCAAGGTCGCGCTGGACCGCGCTGCTGCCGAACAGCTGCAGCCGTTGCCGGGTTACACGCATATCCAACGCGCCGTGGTGTCCTCGGCGGGCATGTGGTGGGCCGGCTGGGCCGAAGCGTTCATCGACAACGCGATCCGTGCCCGCGACACGCGTGCGCTGATCGACACCAACCCGCTGGGTACGGCGGCCGGTTATGGCGTCAACCTGCCGCTCGACCGCGAGCACACCACGGCAGCGCTGGGTTTCTCGCGCATGCAGATCAGCCCGATCTATGCGCAGCTCTCGCGCGGCAAGTTCGAGTTGGCTGCGTTGGAAGCTTTGGGTGGCGCGACATTGGACCTGCGTCGTATCGCCTGGGATCTGTCCTTGTTCACCACCGGCGAGTTCGCATTCGTGGCGTTGCCGGCGCAGTACACCACCGGCAGCTCGATCATGCCGAACAAGCGCAACCCGGACGTCATCGAATTGATGCGCGCCACCCATGCCAGCATTGCCGCCGCGCGCACCGAGATCGAGCAGCTGCTGTCACTGCCGTCTGGCTACCAGCGTGACCTGCAGAACTCCAAGGGCGCGATCGTGCACGGCTTTGGTCGTGGTCTGGCGGCGCTGGAGCTGCTGCCGGCCTTGTTGTCGAACCTGGATTGGCGCGACGACAACATCCGCGCCGCGATTGATTCGGGCATGTACGCGACTGACGTTGCAGTGGAAGCCGCGGTGGCGGGTGTGCCATTCCGCGATGCCTACAAGGCTGCAGCGGAGGCCTCGGATACAGCGGGGCAGGGGCGTACACCCGAAGGCAGCTTGGCGGCGCGTGTGTCGCCCGGTGCTGCGGCGGATCTTAGGCTGGATGAGCTCGCCGCGCGCTGGAGCGCGTTGCAGGGCTGATGGCTGGATACGGGCGCCGAGAGGCGCCCGTATTGGTTTTTGCTCCGGCTTGAGCCCCTCTCCCGCCTGCGGGAGAGGGGTTGGGGTGAGGAGAAGCCTCTAGCTGGATAAAGTCAAAAGCCCCCTCATCCGCCCTTCGGGCACCTTCTCCCGCAGGCGGGAGAAGGGATGGCCAAAGCCACAGCAATAGCCACAGCCACAGCCACAGCAAGTTCCAAGCGAAAGCAATCGCGCCAACTTCAGCTTCGGCATGGTGTCATACGCAGCTAAAGGAGAATGCAATGAAGCTCTATCTGGTACTGGCAATGCGCAAGCCGTCGTTCGACGACGCGGTGATCGCCCCACACAAGGCCTTCCTCGATGCGCTCAGCGCCGACGATCAGCTGCACCTGACCGGCGGATTCAGCGACGGCACCGGCGGCGCCTACGTGCTGAAGAACGTCGACACCCTCGACGCCGCCAAGGCCATCGTCGCGACCGACCCCTTGGCCATCCATGGCAGCTCAGAGCTGACCATCCACGAGTGGAATACGCGCTGATCCCATGATTCAGACTTCGTTCTCACCGTTCACCGAGCAGGCTTTACCGCAGTGGCGTCGCGCCGTCCTCAAGGTCGGCAGCAGCCTGCTGGCTGCCGATGGCGGCGGCTTGACCCCGCGTTTCGCACTCGGTCTGGCGCAGTTCGTATCGGCCAATGTACTGGCCGGGCGCGAAGTGGTGATCGTTTCTTCCGGAGCAGTTGCCGCTGGCCGTGCGATAGTCCCGAAGGCAGCCGAAGCCGGTGCAGCCATGGCCGCACGGCAAGCCTTGGCCGCCCTCGGCCAGGCGCAGCTGATCGGGCTGTGGCAGCGCTTCTTCGAACGCCCGGTTGCGCAGGTGCTGCTTACCCATGACGACCTGCGTAACCGCCGTCGCTACCTCAATGCGCGGGCAACGCTCAATGAGCTGTTGGCACTCGGCGCGCTGCCGGTCATCAACGAGAACGACACGGTGTCCGTCGACGAACTCAAGCTCGGCGACAACGACAACCTCGCCGCCATCGTCGCCGCCTTGGTCGATGCTGATGCCTTGTTCATCGCTACCGACATCGATGGCCTGTACACCGCTGACCCGCGTAGCAATCCCGATGCGCTGCCGATCAACGAAGTCACCGAGCTGACCCCGGAAATCCTCGCCATGGCCGGCGGCAGCGGCAGCGCGGTGGGTACTGGTGGCATGCACACCAAGCTGCAGGCTGCCGCCAAAGCCGGTGCCGCGGGTATCGATACCTATCTATTCAATGGCCGTAGCGGCGATGTGGTCCGCGGTCTGGCGCAGGGCCGGTTGCATGGCACGCGCCTGCATGCCGGGCAGTCACGCATCGCCGCACGCAAGTATTGGCTGAAGCACGCGCCACTGGAGCCGGGCGCGATCCTGGTCGATGCCGGCGCTGCCCGTGCGCTGCGCGACAAGGGTGCCTCACTGCTGCCCGGTGGCGTGGTAGGGGCGGAAGGCGAGTTCCGCCGTGGCGATATGGTGGAAGTGCGCCTGTTCGATCCGCAGAGGCAGCAGCGCGTGGCACGCGGCGTCAGCCAGTACTCTGCCGTCGATATCCGCCGCATCAGCCAGCATCACACCAGCGAGATCGAATCCATCCTTGGTTACAACTACGGCGACAACGTGGTCCATCGCGATGACCTGGTGTTGCTGTGAGCTTCCTTTTGAAAATTGGCAGGACAGAACATGAGTGATATCCGCACCCTGGCATTGCAGTGCCGCGATGCCGCGCAGCAATTGGGCCTGCTTTCCAGCTCTGCCCGCAGCGCGCTGCTGAACTCGATGGCCAACGCACTGGAAACCGATGCGGGCAGCATCCTCGCCGCAAATGCGCGCGATCTGCAGGCTGCACGCGAGAAGGGCGTGGGTTCGGCAATGCTGGATCGCCTGGCGTTGAATCCGGAGCGCCTGCGCGGCGTCGCCGATGCATTGCGGGAAGTCGCCGCCTTGCCGGATCCGGTGGGCGAGGTTACCCGCGACTACGACCGTCCCAATGGCATCCGTGTGCAGAAGGTGCGTGTGCCGCTGGGCGTTATCGCGATGATCTATGAGGCGCGGCCGAACGTGACCGCCGATGCTGCCGCGCTGTGCATCAAGGCTGGCAATGGCGTGATCCTGCGCGGCGGCTCCGAGGCCATCCATTCCAATACGGCGATTGCCGCCAGCCTCAAGCGTGCTCTGCGCGAGGCAGGCCTGCCGGATGCGGCGCTTACGCTGGTCGAAGACCTGCGCCGCGAGACCATGCTGGAGCTGCTGCAGCTCAACGACATCATCGATCTGGCAATTCCCCGTGGCGGTGAAGGCCTGATCCGATTCGTCGCCGAGCATGCGCGCGTGCCGGTGATCAAGCACTACAAGGGCGTCTGCCATCTGTATGTCGATGACAGCGCGGACCTGCAGTTGGCGGTGGATCTGCTTATCGACGGCAAGGCTTCACGACCAGCCGCCTGCAACTCGCTGGAGACTTTGCTGGTGCACGAGGCGATCGCGCCACAATTCCTGCCGATGGCGGCGGCTGCGCTGCGTGAGCGTGGCGTCGAGCTGCGTGGTGATACGGCGACGCAGATGCTGGTGGCGGACACCGTGCCGGCGACGGAAGATGACTACGCCGCGGAGTACCTCGATCTGATCCTCGCAATCCGTGTGGTGCCGGACTTGGCTGCGGCCATTGCGCATATCCAGACCTATACCTCCGATCACACCGAAGTCATTGCCACTGGAAACCCAGCGCATGGCGAAGCCTTCGTGCGTGCGTTGCGTTCAGCAGTGGTGATGGTCAATGCCTCCTCGCGTTTCTCCGATGGCGGTGAGCTGGGCCTGGGTGCGGAAATCGGCATTTCCACCACGCGCCTGCATTCCTATGGCCCGATGGGCTTGGAAGCGTTGACGGTGGAGCGCTTCGTGGTGCGAGGCGAAGGCCAGGTAAGGCATCCGTTGAAGTAAGCCGTCGGCGTAGCCCGGGTAAGCGCAGCGCACCCGGGGGAACGTAGCATTCGTTGACGTGTTGTTTCGATCGTTGCATTCCCCGGGTGCGCTACGTTTACCAGGGCTACAACGGCCGACATCGCTCTTCGTTCTTCTGCAGTTGCCGTGTAAGGCGTGAAGCACCCTCAGTTTCGGCGTGCGCAAAGCTCCGAGACCTCCAGCACTGTCAGCTTCGCGGCTTACGCCGCTCCCACAACGACCGGTCAGCCCCGTGCTGGTGCGCGAATACGAAAAAGCCGCCGATTCACATCGGCGGCTTTCCTGTATCAACTGCAGCTCACTTCCAGTGATCTTCCAGCTGCTGCGGCTTGCAGGCAAACCAGGCGCCGGTCAGTAGTACGCCCGAGCAGCAGGCGAGGAAGGCAAATGACCATGCCCAACCGTCGCTCATGCCGTGCAGCCAGCCGAACAGCAGCGGGCCGAGGCTGGCCAGGCTGTAGCCCACGCCCTGCATGAAGCCGGACAACGCCGCGGAACCAGCCTGGCTGCGCGTGCGCAGGTTGATCAGGGTCAGCCCTAGCGGGAAGGTCGACGGGCCAAGGCCGGCGATCACTGCCCACAGCAAGGGCGCGCTCATAGGTGCCCACAACAGGCCTGCGAAGGCGATCATGTTCAACACGAACACCATCACCGCGATCGGGAACGGGTTACGCATGCGCACTGCCAATGCCGGCACCAGCAACGATGGCAACAAGCCGATCGCCGAATACACCGCCACCATCACGCCACCGAAGGATTCGCTGGCGCCGGCTTCCACCATCACCTTCGGCAACCAGGTGAACAGCGAGTACGTGCCCAGCGAGGTCATGCCGAACATCAGCGCCATGCCCCAGCCCAACTGGGTCTTCCAGACGCGACCGGGTGCATGTTCGGTGCTGGTGGCCACTGCTTCCATACGCGGGGCGCTGCGTGCCAGCAGGATCCACGGGAGCAACGCAGCTACGGACAACAGCGACCACATGCCCAGCGAGATGCGCCAATTGAACTCATCGGCCACCGGCACAGCCAACAATGCAGGCACCATCGTGCCGGCCTGCAGCACCGTGATGTAAATGGTACTCAGCGTGCCAACGCGGTCGGCGAAGTAGCGCTTCACCAGCGGCGGCACCACCACGTTGCCCATGCCCATGCCGGCCAGTGCGACGGCGGAACCGAGCAGCAGCATGCCAACGTCGTTGGCGAAGGCGCGCAGCAGCAGGCCGATGGTGGCCAGCACCATGGTCAGCACGGCGGTGCGTTCCAAACCGATGGCGCGGGTGATGCGTGGCGTGGCCAGGCCGAACACGGCAAAGGCGGCGGTCGGCATCATGCCGAGCACGCCGGTCATGGTGCTGCCGAAATCGAAGACGTGGCCGAGCCTGTCCAGCAGTGGCGTCAGCGAGGTGACCGCGCTGCGCAGGTTGGCGGCGACCAGGACGATGGCGGCAAATGCCAGCAGGCGGCCCTTGAGCAGGGGGTGCTGGATGGGGGAGGGTGCGGGCGTGGACATTGCTTACTCCGACGCGGTGGGTGGCGCCGTTTGAAACCCACCAAAAACAAAAGCCGACCAGAGGCCGGCTTTTGTCAAATTGGTCGGGGAGACAGGATTCGAACCTGCGACCTCTACGTCCCGAACGTAGCGCTCTACCAGACTGAGCTACACCCCGAAGGAGCCGCCTATGATAGCGGTAAACCTCGTGCCCTGCAAGTTCTTTTGTTCAGCCAGCGCTGCCTGCAGGGCGTGATGCGTTGGCTGCCGATAACCATGTATCGGCGAATAAAAAGCCTGGAGGACGTTGCCGTCATTCCAGGCTTTTCCGACCCTTTGGTCGGGGAGACAGGATTCGAACCTGCGACCTCTACGTCCCGAACGTAGCGCTCTACCAGACTGAGCTACACCCCGCGAAGGGAGCCGGAAAGATACGCTCAGTCCGGCGTTTTGGCAATACCTTCACGCAGTTTTTCAGCGCTTTGCATCGATCTTGTTTGCTTCGCGTGCTTCAAACCACATGCCATTGAGGATGGCGACCGTCGCAGCGAGGCCCGCACCCAGAATCCAAGCGAAATACCACATGAGTTGTCTCCTTGATGTCGTCGTTGCGGATCAATAGGCGTTCGGGTTTTCACCCATTTCTTCCAGCGTGGTCTTGCCCTTCAGCACGCGGTACACCCAGGTGGTGTAGGCGATGATGATCGGCAGGAAGATCACGGTGGCCAGCAGCATCACCCACAGCGTCAGGTGGCTGGAGGAAGCGTCCCACAGCGTCAGGCTTGAGCCCGGGCTGGTGGGGGAGGGCAGCAGGAACGGGAAGATCGCAAAGCCGACGGTGAAGATGATGCCGGCAATGGAGGCGCCGGAGGCGATGAAGGCCAAGCCGCCACGACGCTTGCGCAGCAGCACAGCGCTGGCCAGCGCACCGAGCAGGCCCACCACCGGCGCCAGGATCGTGGCCGGCATGCTGCTGTAGTTGTGCAGCCAACCACCGGCCTGCGAGAACTCAGCCGTCTTCAACAGCGGATTGCTGGCGCCGTCGGTGATCACCTGCGAGGTGATCTGGTAGCCCGGCAGGCCGAAGGCAACCCAGACGCCAGCCAGGGCGAACAGCACGAACGAGGCGATGGCGGCGATGCTGCCGATCTTTGCCGAACGCTCGGCGACAGGGCCGCTGGTCTTGAGTACCAGCATCGCCGCACCGTGCGAGACCAGCATCGCGACGCTGACCAGGCCAGCCAGCAGGGCGAACGGGGTCAACAGGCCGAGCAGGTTGCCGGTGTAGAACACGCGCTGGGTGTCATCGAAGTGGTACGGCACGCCAAGCAGCACGTTGCCAACCGCCACGCCCATGATCAGCGCCGGGATGAAGCCGCCGATGAACAGCGCCTTGTCCCAGTTGTTGCGCCAGCGCTGGCTGGGCATCTTGCCGCGGTACTTGAAGCCGACCGGGCGCAGGATCAGGGCGAACAGGATCAGGAACATCGCCAGGTAGAAGCCGGAGAAGCTCACCGCATACAGCGGCGGCCAGGCAGCGAAGATCGCGCCGCCACCGAGCACCAGCCACACCTGGTTGCCTTCCCATACCGGGCCGATGGTGTTGATCACCAGGCGGCGCTCTTCATCGGTCTTGGCCACGAACGGCAGCAAGGTGCCAACGCCCAGGTCGAAACCGTCCATCACCGCGAAGCCGATCAGCAGCACGCCAAGCAGCAGCCACCAGATCACGCGTAGCGTCGTGTAGTCCAGAAGAATGAATTCCATGTGTGTTCTCCTGCCTTATGCCTGGCCGTTGCCGGCGGCATTGGCGTGGTTGTTTGCGACGGCCGACTGCTGCAGCGAGGGCAGGATGTCGTCCGGGCCCTTGCGGATGGCCTTGAGCATCAGCTTGACTTCGATGACCAGCAGCACCGTGTACAGCGCGGTGAAGCCGACCAGCGTTGCCAGGATTTCGTAGACGGCCAGGCCCGAAGCGGCATAGAACGTCGGCAGCACGCCATCAACTGCCCACGGCTGACGGCCGTATTCGGCGATGAACCAGCCGCATTCGATGGCGATCCACGGTGCCGGCAGCGACCACAGGGCAACCCGCAGGAAGGTGCGCTTGTCCTCGAAGTTGTTGCGGCAGGAGTAATAGAAGGCCAGAGCGAAGAAGCCGATCATGTAGATGCCGAGGCCAACCATGACGCGGAAGGTCCAGAACAGCGGGCCTACCGTCGGCACCGTATCCAGCGCAGCCTGTGCGATCTGCTCGGGCGTGGCGTTCTCGATGTCGTCGCGGTAACGCTTCAGCAGCAGGCCGTGACCGAGATCCTGCCAATGACGGTCGAAGACCTCGCGGGCTTCCACGTCATTCTTGTCGGCGCGGATGCGCTCAAGCGCGGCGTAGGCGATCTGGCCGCCCTTGACACGACCTTCAGCCTGTTCGACCAGGTCCAGGATGCCCGGGATCTCCTCGTCCAGCGAACGCGTGGCGATCAGGCCCATCACGTACGGGATCTGGACTTCGAAGTCATTGCGCTGTTCCTTCTGGTTCGGGATGCCGAACGCAGTGAACGGAGCCGGGGCCGGATGGGTGTGCCACATACCTTCGATCGCAGCCAGCTTCATCTTCTGGTTCTCGGCCGTGGCGTAACCGGATTCGTCACCCAGCACGGCAACCGAGATGGAGGCCAGCAGGCCGAACGCCGAGGCCACCGCGAACGAGCGACGGGCAATGTCACGGTGCTTGCCGCGCAGCATGAAGAAGGCCGAGATCGACATCACGAACATCGCACCGGCCACATAACCGGCCGAAACGGTATGCACGAACTTGGCCTGGGCGACCGGATTCAGCAGCACGGCGGCGAAATCGACGATCTCCATGCGCATCGTTTCAGGGTTGAACACCGCACCCACTGGGTACTGCATCCAGCCATTGGCGATCAGGATCCACAGCGCCGACAGGTTGGTACCCAGCGCCATCAGCCAGGTCACGGTCAGATGCTGCACCTTGGACAAACGGCCCCAGCCGAAGAAGAACAGGCCGATGAAGGTCGCTTCCAGGAAGAACGCCATCAGGCCTTCGATGGCCAGCGGTGCGCCGAAGATGTCACCTACGTAGTGGCTGTAATAGGACCAGTTCATGCCGAACTGGAACTCCATCACGATGCCGGTACCCACACCCATGGCGAAGTTGATGCCGAACAGCACGCCCCAGAACAGGGTCATCCGGCGCCAGACATCCTTGCCGGTCATCACATAGACACTCTCCATGATCGCGATCATGAAAGAGAGCCCCAGCGTGAGCGGGACGAAAATGAAGTGGTACATCGCGGTCAGCGCGAACTGTAGACGTGACAGTTCTACGACTGTTGAGTCGATCATGGCCTGGCTACCTCGTGGGAATTGGGCGTCATGGAGTGGCTGGGAGGGGTTCTATGGCAGCGATACTCCCCGTTCAGGCCTGCCAATGCCTTGATCTGGATCAATGTGGGCTGGCTGTCCAACGCCGATCGTGTGGGGCCGGCAGGCTGGGTACGGCTTGCTTACAATCACCTGGTTCTCCTTCACCTGAGTTGTCAGTCTTGAGCGAAGTTCCACTTTCCAACGCGGTGCAACAGCAACGCCGCGTACAGCAGCAGTGGCTGGCGGCTCTGGCGTCCGGAGCCCGGTCGCAGCAGCGTTTGGCGGCCTTGGCCGTCTGTACTTCAGGTGCGCTGCTGATCGTGCAGGCTGGCGCTATTGCCTGGTTGATCCAGAGCATAGTCGTGGAACAGCTGGATTGGGTACAGGTAATTCACGGTTTCTGGATATTGGCAGTAGTTCTACTGCTGCGCAGCGTGCTCGGCGGGGTGGCGCAGACCGCCGCTGGCAAGGTGGCCGATAGCGCCAAACTGGCCCTGCGTGAGCAGGTCTACCGGCGCTTGATGGCGCGCGGGCCGCTCTGGCTGCGCCGCCAGCGCACCGGCGAGCTTGGCGAACTGCTGCTGTCACATGGCGACGCCATCGAAGGTTATTACGCCGGGTTCCAGCCGGTGCGGGTGGAAGTGGTGGTCGTGCCGCTGCTGATCGCCGCTGCCGTGGCCTACGTGGACTGGGTGGTGGCGCTGATCTTCATCTTCACCGCGCCGCTGGTGCCGTTCTTCATGATGCTGGTGGGCTGGGGGGCCGAGGCCGCCGGCCGCGCTCAGTTGGGTGAACTGGCGCGCATGAGCGGCCACTTCGCCGACCGGATCAAGGGTTTGGGCCTGCTGCGCCTGTACGGGCGCGGCGAGGCCGAGCTGGAAGGCGTTGCCGTTGCTGCCGACGGCGTGCGCGAACGCACCATGAAGGTGCTGCGCATCGCCTTCCTCTCTTCCACGGTGCTGGAGTTCTTCGCCTCGGTAAGCGTGGCGATGGTGGCCTTGTACCTGGGCCTGAGCTACCTGGGCCTGATGTCGCTGCATTCGCTGGTGCCGACGCTGGGTACCGGCATGTTCTGCCTGCTGCTGGCGCCGGAGTTCTATGCGCCGTTGCGGCGTCTGGCCGCGCATTACCACGACCGCGCCAATGCCTTGGCTGCAGCTGCCGAGGTGGAACGACTGCTGGCCGATGATCAGGAAGCGGCATCGGTTGGGGCGATCGCGGCGCCGTTGGTGGCGCCGGAACCGGCGCAGTTGCATGCGCCGCTGGTTTCGGTGTGCAGCATCAGGCTGCGTCCGCAAGGCGCGGCCCACGATGTGTTGAAGGACTTTTCGCTGGAGATCGGGGACAGTCAGCGGCTGGCGCTGATTGGACCAAGCGGCAGCGGCAAAAGCACCTTGCTGGAAGCCCTCGCTGGCTGGCTGCCGCCGCAGGAAGGACGCATCGTGGTTCGCGACGGTGTGCGTATCGCATATGCGGGGCAGCGGCCCTACCTGTTCCACGGAACGATTGCCGATAACCTGCGTCTGGCCGACCCGGCAGTCAGTGCTGTGCGCCTGCAGGCCGTAGCCGAAGTCGCACAGGTCATGCGCTTTGCCCAGCATCTGCCGTTGGGCCTGGATACGGTGATTGGCGAGCGCGGCTTCGGCCTGTCGGGTGGTGAAGCGCGGCGGATAGGTTTGGCGCGGTTGCTGCTGCTGGAGCCGGACCTGTTCCTGCTGGACGAGCCCACAGCCTTCCTTGATCCGCAGACCGAAGCCGATCTGCTGCAGGCGCTGGCTGCGCATACGCGTGGTCGCACCGTGCTGATGGCAACCCACAGTGAGGCGGCAATGCGTTGGGCCGACAAAGTCATCGACCTGCAGCACTCCGTGCAACGCGAAATACAGGGAGAGCACGCATGAGCCCGTTGACGATGCGTGATGTATTCAAGCGCCACCGCTGGCGTCTGGCCTTGGCGACCTTGCTGCTGTTCACCACCATGCTGGCAGGTGTGGGCCTGCTGGGTCTGTCCGGTGGCTTCCTCACCGCTGCGGCGCTGGCTGGTGCCTTGGGTATGGGCGCCACCTTCAACTTCTTCTCACCGTCAGCCGGCATCCGCGCGTTGACGATGGCGCGGATTGTCTCGCGCTACTTTGAAAAACTGGTCGGCCACGACGCAACCCTGCGCATCGCCCGTGACCTGCGCGTGTGGTTCTTCCAGCGGGCATTGCCGTTGGCACCGGCACGACTGGGCAGCAGTCGTACCGGTGAATTGCTGGCGCGGCTGATCACCGATATCGGCGAAGTCGATGGCTTGATGGTGCGCGCCATCAGTCCCTTGCTGGCCCTGGCGGGCATCGCCTTGGCAACGGTACTGGCGGCTGGTTTGATCCATGTGCCGGCGGCGGTGCTGCTGCTGGTGCTGGCGGTGCTGGTCGGCGTGGGCGTGCCGGTGTTTGCGGTGCGCCGCGGCGATGCGGTCGAGGCCGAGCGCGCGCAGCAACGTGCCAGCCTGCGCACGCTGGCGTTTGAAGGCTTGGAAGGTGCGGCCGACCTCACCGCGCTGGACGCCCGCGACGATTGGGCGCTGCGTGTTGACGCTGCCGCGCAACAGCTGGCGCGCAGCGATCAACGACGCCGTGGGCGTCTGATCGCCGGCAATGTGCTGCACTCGAGCATTGCCGGCCTCGGGCTGGTGGCGATGCTGTGGTTGGCTTTGTCGGCCTTCCAGGCTGGCAAGGTGGAGGCGCACTTCGCTGCAACCCTGATCTTCCTGACCGTCGCTCTGTTGGAAGTGGCTGCCGGCAGCGGTATTGCGTGGCAGGCGCTGCAGTCGGCGCGGGTCGCAGGCAAACGGCTGCGGCAGATTGTCGATCAACCGTCAGCGGTGGAGGACCCGATGCAGCCGCGTGCTGTGCCGGTAGGCGATGCCACCGTCAGCTTCGAACAGGTGGTGTTTGCCTGGCCGGGCGAGACACGGAATCTGCTTGATGGGGTGGACCTGCGGCTTGCAGCGGGTGATCGCATCGCAATCCGCGGTGACAGCGGTAGCGGCAAGACGACGTTGTCGGCTCTGCTGCTGCGGTTATGGGATCCGCAGCTAGGCGCGGTGCGCTTCGGTGGCATCGATCTGCGCGAATTTGCCCAGGATGATTGGTACCGGCAGATTGCCTGGTTGCCGCAGGGCGCACCGGTGTTCGCCGGCAGCATTGCCGATAACCTGCGGCTGGGCGATCCGCAGGCCAGTGACGAAGCCCTGTGGATGGTGTTGGCACAGGTGCGTTTGAACGAGTGGGCGCGGCAACAGGGTGGATTGGCCGCATGGGTTGGCGAGAACGGCGCAACGATGTCGGCCGGGCAGGCGCGGCGTTTGGCCTTGGCGCGGGCGTTGCTACGCAATGCACCGATCATGGTGCTGGATGAGCCGACCGAAGGCCTGGATGTGGATACGGCGCATGCGTTGCTGATCGATCTGGCGGCTGCACTGGGCCAGCGCAGCCTGTTGATGATCACCCATGACCGTTTGCCGGAAGGTGTGGTGCAGCGTGAGTATCGGCTGCAGCAGGGAAAGCTGGTCCTGCACTAGGCAGATTGGAGCCGGGTGTGGCCCGGCTCTGGGATTATCGGGGCGGTGGCGTGATGGTGCGAACCATCAGCCACTCCTGCTTCGCCGCCAGCGTTTGAAGCAGTAGGCAACGATAATGGCGACAGGCACGGTGATCATCGGGCCGAACAGGAAGGCCAGCCCATCCTGCGCGTCGTGGTGACCTGTAACGTCCCAGACAAAGCGCAGGCCCAGATATGGGGCGAGCAGGCCGCCGAGCATGGCGGCAAGCAGAACCGCAAGCCAGGTACGACGGCAGAATGCGCCTGCGGCCATGCCAAGGCCGACGCTGGCTGCAATTGCGACCAACCAGAAAGTCATGCGGAGCTCCTGTTTGACGGGCTGAAGGCCGGGTTGCTCATCGTCGCGACATCATTGCATGGGCTGGCGGATGATGGTCTTCCACTTCTCTGGAGCGGCCTTTCTGATGTCACTCAGGTAGATCTCGTGGTGCTTGCCGCGCAGCGCAGAGCGTTCGCCAATGAAGTCATGCACGCGTTGAATGCTCGGGCCTTCATTGGAAAATGGGCCGACATGCAACAGCTGGGCGCAGCGGCCCTCATGGAACTCCTCAAAGCGCAGCTTTGACAGGCCGGGCAATGGCCTCTTCTTCAGCGCGCTGATGATCGCTGCGTCCACGTCCTCAGCGCTGACTTCGGCTGGCTGCATGATCATCATGGTCCACTGCCAATGCTGCTTCTCATCGCGTTGGAAGCTGGCCATGTCATCCGCCCACCACAGCCCCTCCAGCGGCATCACGCCATAGTCCAGGCGCCCGGCTTTCTTGAGTGCGAACTTGATGGTGTAGGCGACGGAGAACAGTGCCTCCACCGCATCCTTGTAGTCCTGCGACGTATTTGGATTGCCGGCGCCATCAATCATAAGAAAGTTGAAGGCAGGCACAGCCACCTCGGCCACATCCTTGGCCGAGGCTTTGTAGAGCTGATTGAACTGGTTCTTCAGGTCGATCTTGTCCATGGAACCTCCCATTGGATGAAGCGGGGCGGTGATGTTGCCGGCACGGAGCCGCTTGACCATCACCGGTTGCTGCCATCCACATAAGGCCGTGATTGCAGGATGATGATGTCATTGCCCACCACCGCCCACTCGATGTCCTGGTCGATACCGCCGAGCGCCTGCTTGGTACGGCCGCCAACCGCGGCCAAGCGTGCGATCAAGGCATCGGTCAGTACCTGGCGCGAACCGGTGAGCGGTACCTCGCGCACGCCGCCGCTGGCATTGGCGACCAGTTGGGTGTCTTCGGCGGAGCGGCTGAGTACCTGCACGGCCTTTGACCAGTTCGAATACATCACCTGTTCGGCCTGGCGCTTGCCTTCCACCACGCGGATGCCGAGGCCACGTTTGGCCGAGATATAGGTGATGTGGCGGCGTCCTGCGTCGAACGGATCGCGGGTGATCATCACCCCGGAGCTGTCCGATGGCGCTGCCAGCTGCACCAGCACCGACATCGCAACCGCGTCCTGGCCCAGTCCTGCGGCACTGCGTGCTTCATAGGCTTCGAAGTTGTAGACCGATGCCCAGACCGTCTGCACCGCACGTACCAGTGCATCGGCAGCGATCACATTGGGCACTGTCGTATACAGGCCGGCACCGCTGAAGTTGGGCAGGTCTTCGGAGTTGGAGGAGCTGCGCACGAATACACCGCGGCCCTGCAGCTGGTCTTGCCACTGTGACTGCAGGCTGCGGACCAGCGCCGGATCCGGTGTGGCGTTGGAGATCTCGGCGCGCAGCGCGGCGAGCGCCTCGCGGCGGATACTGGCATCGGTGGCAAAGCCCGGCCGTTGTTGCAGTGCCGTCAGCCGCTCACCGATGCGCAGCCTCTGCATCGCAGACTGGTAGTGTGAGAAGGGAACGCAGAAACCATCGGGAACCCGGGCCGAAGGCGGCAGCGCGGCTTTCAAGGTGCCCAGATTCGCGGCCTTGACCCCGCAATGGCTGCTGTCCCTGGCGCGCAGAGCTGATAGTGGCTTCAGCGCGGTCACCGACAGGTCGGGCCGAGGCAGGTTGCGCACGGAAGCTTGCGTGGTTCGCGATGGCGAGGATGCCGGGCGCAGGGCCGGACGCACCTTGTAATTGTTGTTGGTGACTTCCAGCTCGATCCATTGCCCGTCATAGACGCGCAAAGCAGCCAGCGCGTCGCGGACATAGACATTGGGTATACGCCAGCCCTTGGCCAGCAGATTGACATGCGACAGCAGCGTCGAGGGTCGCTGGGTAACCAGACCTGCGACCGGTGACAGCGAGATCGGGACCTCATCCAGTACCACGATGTCCTGTGGCGACAGGTCGCGCGCTTGCTCGACGGAGCGAACGATGCGCAAGCGACCCTGTGCAATGCCTGTGTTCAACGGCAGGAAGGACTGCTCACGCAGCAGTGCTTCCTGGGTGATGAAGGGGAGGCCGGCTGTGCGTGCGGTTTGTTCGTGCAGGGTGGAATTGGTCTTGAACCGGATTGCCTCGTAGAACGACCCGCGCACCAACTGGTCGGTCTGCCTGAGCAGTGCGGGTGTGAGCTGGTCGCCTTCCCAGAATTCATAGGTATAGCCGGGCAGGTCACGTTGCCAGCTCACCGTGCCGAACAGGAAACGGCGCTGTGGATCCTTGTACTGCGCGTTGAGAGTGGCCTTGTCCAGCTGCGCGACGAGCCGTTCGCGGCGCACGAAGTTCTCGTGCAGCTCGAAGCGTGGCGTATTGATGTAATAGATGCGGGCAGGATCTCGCCGATCGATGGTGAAGATCAGGTGCGGCATTTCCAGCGGTGTGCCGGGGTTGTAAACCCGGGCAAGACGCATGAAGTCATCGCGGCTGCTGATGCGCGGCAGATGTGCCGGGGTCTGGCTGCTATTGGCTGCGGGCGCGGCGAGGTCAGGCCGGTACTCGTAGGGCGAGGGCTTGCGGGCGGTCTGCGCGAACGTGCTTTGTAGGCCGATCAGCGCGAGAAGACTGAAAGCGAAAAGCCGCAGACAAGCGTTGCGGAAGGCGGACTGCGTACGGGCTCGATCCATGATGCCGTGCTGGTGCTGGAGAAAGGCGAATGATAAGCCACCGGCACCAATACGGTGGTATAGCAGATGGTTGCTGGGCGGAAAGCAGTAGATTCTGATCCGCACGGTTCCCAGCAAGCCGGGGGCTTGGTTGTGCCAGAGCTAGTGGTGGTGGCGGGGCACACCACTGCCGGAGTGTGGCATCAATCAGCGACACGTCCAGGGACAAACAATGCTTGGCCCGGTTGAGCGCAGCGCACGCTTGAGGTGGGCTCCTGGTGGATTCACGCGTGGCGGGCGGGAGCCCCGGGTGCGCTGTGCTTACCCGGGCTACGTGGATGCCGCGCTGCCCGGGTTATAGCGGGAGGCTCAGCTTGCCGCTGGCCACGAGCCAAACCGCGGCGATGTTGAGCACGACCGTCAACCAGAAGACGACCTGGAAACTAGCCTTGCTGGTCTTGTGGCGGAACAGCCCCTGGCCGATCAGCGCGCCCGGCCAGCCGCCGAGCAGGGCGATCAGATGCAATGTGTTTTCCGGAGTGCGTTGTTGGCCGCGCGCTGCTGCACCCTTGTCGTACAGATAGAAGCCCAGCGCAACGATGCTCATGCCACCGATCACTGGCAAGGTCCAATCCGGCACCAGCTTGGCTATCCATAAAGCCAACATGCAGAGCAGGGCGGTAATGCCAAGCAGGACATGTGGAAGGCGGGCAGTGATAGGGGCACGCTTTGGCCTTGTGGCTGTGGTTTTGGCGGTAGTCGCGCAGCGTATGGCAACCGCATTGAGGCGGCCTCGATCATCTTTGCGTACTGCGTAGTTGATCAGCATTCCATTGGCGGGCCGCTGGCTGCGCTGCTCGAAGGCCTTGATGTGGACGAAGGCGCGATCACCGCCGCCGTTAGGTATTACGAAACCGAAGCCCTTGTCATCGTTCCAATCCTGCAGCCGGCCTTGATAGCGCATCGAGCTTCCATCTGTTCGTTTGCGCTATTGCAGCGCAAATGCCGGTGGCTGGGAAGTCAAACAGGGCCGAGCGGCTTGCGCGGTCCATAAAAAATATTCCGGAGGTTTGGCCAGATATCCGTAGCAGGAATCTGCCCTTGTAGGAGCGGCGTAAGCCGCGAAGCCCGTATCGTATGGGGCCTGGAGTCATTGGCACCTGACGCCCTATCAGCTTCGCGGCTTACGCCGCTCCTACAAAGAGCCGGGGTGGACTGCGGTGATGGCCGTCAGCGTTGTTTGTGGGAGCGGCGTGAGCCGCGAAGCTGGCATCGCCTGGGTCTCGGAGTCCTTGGTACCTGATGATGTATCAGCTTCGCGGCTTACGCCGCTCCTACAACAGGGCGCTGCTGGCGCCGCTCAGGGTTCGTCGCGAATTCGCAGGAAGCGCGGGAAGCGTGGCAGGCCGTGTACGGTCAGGCCGTTGTAACGATAGGTCACGCGGCTGCCGATCGCGGGTGGGTGCGCGCGCTGCGCATCAGTGAGGCCGCTGCCGATGCGGAACTGGGCGCCACTGTCGGTGCGCATCAGCAGCGCACCAACCATGCCGGTGTACTTGCCCTTGCCGGGGGCGTAGCCGATGACACTCGCTTCCGCGTCGTCATACAGCTTCATTTTGAGCAGGCCAGTGCTGCGGCCGTCGCTGTACGGATTGTCCTGATGGTGCAGCATCAGGCCTTCGCCCCCGGCTTTGACGATCGCGCGAAGGTGGCGATGCAGGCTTGGAGTGTCGGGTATGCGTTGATGTTCGATGGCAAGCAGGTGGGGGTTGGCTTGATTGGCGATGATCTTGCCCAGTTGCGCGTGGCGTTGGGCGAAGCCGCCGCTTGCATCAGGCAGGTCAAAGGCCATGAAGCGGAGCCTGCGCCACGACAGTTCATCGGCCGGGCTGCTGCGGATGAGGGCGCTGGTTGCTTCGAACTGACCCCGCGCCATCCACAGCTCACCGTCGATCTGCTGTTTGGGCCAGCCTTGGGTGAACCATGCCGGCGATGCAATGCGGTGGCCGGCACGCGTCCACAGCGCATGCCCATCCCAGCGGGCGCGCACGCCATCGAGCTTTTCACTGACCAGGTAGCGCGATACATCCGGGCCATCCTGCCAGGAGTTGGCCAGCATCAGCGGCGGCGCAGCAGCGTGCGCGTTATTGAGCGTGTTACCCAGGAAGAACAGCAGAATCAGCAGCAAGACAGGCATGGGCAACCTCCTGTTGTCGGAGGTGTCAGCATCTGATGCTGTGAATGCAGGCAGCCATCGGTGGCTGCCTGCATCTATGGTCAGAGCGTCAGTTATGCAGCTGTCGGCAGCGCCTGCAGGAACTGGGCGACGGCCGGGCCGAAGCGGTCGTAATCAACCAGGAAGGCATCGTGGCCTTGCGGTGAATCCATGCCGATGAACCGGGTATCGGCACCGCCCGCGCGCAGGCCGTCGGCGATCTGTTGCTGCTGTTCCACCGGGAACAGGATGTCGGTATTGGCACCGATGGCCAGCGCACGTTCAACACGGATCTTGGCGAGCCCGGCCAGCACATCGCCATCGGCATACTCGGCCAGGTCGAACCAGTCCATGGAGCGACCGAGGTAAAGATAGCAATTGGGATCGAAGTGGCGCACAAAGCGGCGTGCGTGCCCTTCCAGGTAGCTTTCCACCTGGAATTCCAGACCGAACGGGTCTTCGTCGGTCTGGTCCGAGTCCAGCCGCACGCGGCCGAAGCGGCCATCCCACTCCAGCGCCGAGCGATAGGTGATGACGCCGAGCTTGCGCGCCATGCGCATGCCCGACTCGGGGTAGTGCAGTTCGTCGTAGTCGCCGTTGTTCCATGCCGGATCGAGGCGGATGGCCTCGCGCTGCAGCGAGCGGATGGCGATCGAGAAGGGCAGGGCGCGGGCGCTGCCGGAGATGTTGATATGGGTACGGGCAATGCCGGGGTGTTGCAGCAGAACGGCGAGCGCGGTCATGCCGCCCATCGAGTTGCCGATCAGGCAGGCCAGCTGGGTGATGCCGAGCGCGCGGACGACCTCGGCGGCGGCATTGGCCACGTCTTCGATCGACAACTCGGGGAAGGACAGCCGATAGGTCTTGCCGGTGGCCGGGTCAAGCGAAGCAGGGCCAGTGGAGCCCTTGCAGCTGCCCAGCGAGTTCACGCAGATAACGAACCAGCGATCGGTATCAATCGGCTTGCCGGGGCCAAGCATTGGCTCCCACCAGCCCGTGGCCGGGTTGTCTGCATTGCTGGCGGCGTGGGCATCCGGCGAGAGGCCGGTGACGATCAGGATGGCGTTGCTGGCGTCGGCGGCCAGCGTGCCCCAGGTTTCGTAAGCGACATGGGCGCCAATCAGGCTGCCGCCACGTTTCATAGGGAACGGGGACGACAGCGCGTGGAAGCGGCTGCCGACGGGAGTGAATTCAGTCATCTGCCAATTTTAACGGGGATGCCGGGCGCATCTTCGCATGGATGATAACCACTGGTTATCTGGGTATTGCCGGGTGCATGGACTCAGAGGGGCATGCTTCTGCCTCTGTTGTAGGAGCGGCGTAAGCCGCGAAGCTGGCACATCTATCAGATGGCTCAGATGCCTCGTGCCTCAGCAAGGTCGGCTTCGCGGCTTACGCCGCTCCCACAAGGCAGCTTGCAGCGCCTTATTGCCCCAGCGTGATGGTCAGGGGCTTGTCAGCCGGCAGTTTCACTTTGACTGGCGCCGATTCGACGTCACCTTCACCACGCATTGCGTTGCCGCTGGCGGACAGGCGGGCGAAAACTTCCACTTCCTGCAGGGCGGACAGCTTCTGCGTAGGCATCGGGCTGTCGCTATCGTCCAGGGTGACGGTGAGTGCTTCGCTTTGTGCCGGGTGGCGTTCGACCGCAACCGGCATCGGTGGGCCACCGGGAATGCGGGCGATGACGAACACGGTTTCCTTGCCTGAGGCTGCGCGTGCGGCCAAGGCCGGTGCCAGCGTCACCGTTACGGTGATACCGGGCTTGCTGGTTGCTGCGCTTGCAGAACGGCTGCCAGAAGCGGTGCCGGGCGCCTTGCCGCGGGCGATGTTGATCTGCTCCTGCAATGCAACGGCCGCGGCGGGCTCCAGTCGCGGCAACAGCGTTTCCCAGGTCTGCGCGGCTTGTTCATCCTGGCCTTGCTGGCGCTGGACGATGCCGGTGAGCCAGATCACCCGCTCATTGTCCGGTGCGATCTGCCGTGCGCGGGCAAGCCATTGCTGTGCGGTGGCATCGAACAGGAACCTGGAATCCGCTTGGGCGCGGGTCTGTGCGGCTTCCAGTAGCAGGCCGGGTTCGTCCGGTGCCAGTTGCACAGCGCGCTGATACGTGGCTGCGGCATCGGCGAGCTTGCCGATCTCCAGCTGCGAGCGCGCCAGTAATACCCAGCCATCCACACGTTCCGGGTTCTGCTGCAGGGCGGCCTGCAGTTGGGCGATGCCATCCTCGATGGTTTGCGGTGCATCGGTGGCTTCAGCTTGGGGCTGCATCGCTGCCGGAGTGCCCAGCAACTGATACAGGCCAAGGGTGGCAACAAGCGCCATCGCGACCAGACTGCCCCAGATCTGCCGCTTGCCGGCGCGCCACAGTGGCCACAGGGTGATGCCGGTTGCCAGCACCGCCAACACGCCAGCGCCTGTCAGGAATCCAGCATTCACCATTCGCGCTCTTCCTGGCTGGCTTCGTCGTTGTGGGCAACAGGAACGGCGCGGCCACGGCGCCGCACATACACGATCAACAACACAGCGCCCGCCAGCAACAGCAGGCCGGGGCCGAACCAGAGCAGGACGGTGCTGGCTTCCAGTTGAGGGCGGTACAGCACGAATTCGCCGTAGCGCTCGACCAGGAACTGCTTGATCTCGGCGTCGCTGCGGCCTTCATGCATCAGTTTGAGCACTTCGCGGCGCAGGTCGTGGGCGATCTGCGCGTTGGAGTCGGCCAGCGACTGGTTCTGGCATTGCACGCAGCGCAACTCGGCGGTGAGTGCATGGAAGCGCACTTCCTCGGCGCGGTCGCGGTATTGCAGCGGGCTGGGGTCGCCGACGGGCTGCGCGCTGGCTGTAAAGGCCAGGCACACCCACAGCAGGACGCCAGCCCAGGCTTTCATCGTGCGGCGCCCAGATCCGGTGCGCCGTGCTTGCCTCCGGCAGCAGCTTCAACTTTCTCCAGTGCTGGAATCAGTTGCTCGTCCATCACCTGCTGGGTGATGGCGCCGCTGTACTTCCAGCGCACGATGCCGCTGCCATCGACCAGGAACGTCTCCGGTGCGGCGGCGATGCCCCAGTCCAGTGCGGCGCGGCCTTCCTGGTCGGCCAGTACCACCATGTAGGGATTACCCAACTGCTCGAGCCAGCGCAGTGCTTCGCTGGGCTCGTCCTTCCAGTTGTAGCCGATCACGCGCAGGCGCTTGGTTTCGGCGAAACGGGTGAGGATGGGGTGTTCATCGCGGCAGGTCGGGCACCAGCTGCCCCATACGTTGAGCAGATAGGGCGCGCCGCGCAGCTGTTTGTCGGTGACGTGCAGGCTGGGGTCATGCAGTACCGGCAGCGAAAATTCGGGGGCTGGCTTGTTGATCAGCGCCGAGGGCAGGCTGTCGCGATCAGGTTGCCCGGAGCGGCTGACGCCATACAGCATCAAACCCATCAGGCCGAGGAAGAACAGCGCGCCAAGGGCAATGGCGACCGGCGGCAGGCGATGGCTGGGTTTGGATTCAGGCGTTGGAGTATTCATTTCGATTTCTCAGGCAGCCGGCGGAAACGGCGGTCGACGGCGGTAATGAAACCACCCAGCGCCATCAGCGCCGCGCCCAGCCAGATCCAGCGGACAAAAGGTTTGATCTGTACGCGCACGGCCCAGGAGCCGTCACCCAGTGATTCTCCCAGTGCAACGTAGATATCGCCACCCAGGGCGCGGTGGATGCCGGCTTCGGTCATGGGCTGGCCGCCGCTGGCGTACATGCGTTTTTCCGGGTGCAGGCGGGTGATCAAGGTGTCGTCGCGCAGTACCTGCAGATGGCCGCGATCGGAGTGGTAGTTGGGCCCGTCGGTGGCATCAACGCCTTCGAACACCAGGGTATAGCCACCGGCGTCGATGGATTTTCCCGGCGCCAGTGCGACTTCATGCTGTACATGCAGGGCTTCCACCAGCAAGGCGCCAACCAGGAATACGGCCACCCCGAAGTGGGCGATCAGCATGCCCCAGGTTTCGGCATTGAGCCGGCCGCTCTTGCGCAGGCGCAGCCACAGGTAATAGCCGGTGCCACCGGCCACCCATGCAGCACCAGCAATACCGATGCCGGTCTTGAACTTGCCCTGCGGTGCCATCCACCAGCCGATGATGCCCAGCACCACCGCCAATCCTGCCCACGGTGCCAGCAGTGCCAGCGTGCGCAGGCCTTGCTCGCGCTGCCAGCGGCTGAGCGGACCAAATGGCAGCAGCACGATCATCGGTGTCATCAGCAGAATGAACAGCGTGCCGAAGTAAGGCGGGCCTACCGAGACCTTGCCCAGATCCAGCGCATCGGCCAATAGCGGATACAAGGTGCCGAGCAACACCATCGCGCAGGCGCAGCTGAGCAGCAGGTTGTTGGCCAGCAGCAGGCTTTCGCGTGAGTTGAGCGCGAATGCGCGGCGTGGGTCGTCGCTGTTGCCGCCGATGCCGGGTGCACGTAGCGCGTATAGCAGCAGCGAGCCGCCAACCACGATGCCAAGGAAGATCAGGATGAACAGGCCGCGCGAAGGATCGGCGGCAAACGAGTGCACGCTGGTCAGCACGCCCGAACGCACCAGGAAGGTGCCGAGCAGGGACAACGCGAACGCGGCGATCGCCAGCAACAGGGTCCAGCCGATGAACACACCGCGTTTTTCCGTGGCCGCTTGCGAGTGCAGCAGGGCCGCGCCGACCAGCCAGGGCATGAAGCTGGCGTTCTCGACCGGGTCCCAGAACCACCAGCCGCCCCAGCCCAGCTCGTAATACGCCCACCAGCTGCCAAGCGCGATGCCGATGGTCAGAAAGCCCCAGGCCGCATTGGTCCACGGCCGGGTCCAGCGCAGCCAGCGCACGTCGATGCGGCCATCGAGCAGGGCGGCGATGGCGAAGGCGAACGGCACCGCGAAGCCGACGTAGCCCAGATACAGCAGCGGCGGATGGATGATCAGCCCGGGGTCCTGCAGCAGCGGGTTGAGATCGTGCCCATCGCTCGGTGCAGGCAGCAGGCGCGCGAACGGGTTGGAGGTGAACAGCAGGAAGGCGAGGAAGCCGACACTGATCATGCCCATCACCGCCAGCACGCGCGCCATCACCTCGGGCGGCAGCTGCCGGGAGAACGCGGCGACCGCGGCGGTCCACAGCGCCAGCACCAGTGACCACATCAACAGCGAGCCTTCGTGTGCGCCCCATACCGCCGAATAGCGGTAGATCATCGGCAGCAGGGTGTTGGAGTTGTCGGCGACGTAGCGCAGCGAGAAATCCTGGCGCACGAAGGCAATCGTCAGCACCACGAAGGCGGCGAGCACCATGGTCAGCTGCAGCATCGCTGCCGGGCGGGCGATTGCGGTGAGCGCCGGGATGCCGCGTTGGGCACCGATAAGTGGCAGGACGCTTTGCAGCAGGGCTGCCAGCAGGGCGAGGATCAGTAATACCTGTCCGATTTCACCGAGCACTCAGGGCGTTTCCGTCGTTGGGGTGGTGGCCGGGACCTGGTGCTTGTCGTGCGCCACGCCCATCTTGTCGGCCAGTTCCTTGGGCATATAGGTCTCGTCGTGCTTGGCCAGCACGTCTTCGGCAACGAACACACCGTTGACCATGCGCCCTGTGGCGACCACCGCCTGACCTTCGCGGAACAGGTCGGGCAGGATGCGGTCATAGGTGACGGGCAGCACCGCATCACCGTCGGTGACCTGGAAGCGCGCCAGCAATGCGCCGGGCTCGCGCTTGAACGAGCCCTTGGCAACCATGCCGCCCAAGCGGAAGCGCGCGTCAGGCGCGACGTGGCCGGCTTTGACCTCGGCCGGGGTGTAGAGATAGGCGATATTGCGCTGCAAGGCGGTGCTGACCAGCGCTACCGCGGCGCCGGCAACCAGCAGAACCAGCAGGACCCACAGCAGGCGGCGGCGCTGGGTCGGGCTCATCGGCTCAGCTCTTCGTCAACCTGCGGCGCACTGCTGTTGCGGCTGGCGCGGTTGATGCGCGCGCGGGCCTCGCGCAGTTGCTGGCGGACCTGCAGGCGCGGCACGATGAAGTCCCAGGCCAGCACGACGAAGAACACGGCGTAGGCAAGTGCTACGTATTTGAAATAGGTCATGCCGATTTCCCCAGCCGCTCACGCAGCCATGCCTTGCCGACTTCGCGGCGCAGGTTGTCGGCGCGGGCGCGCGACAGCAGCGAGCCGACGAACCAGAACTTGGTGGCCAGCACCATGATCCAAAGCGGCAGGATCATGCTGCCGTCCATGCTGGATTCGCCGAACACGCGGATGGTCTGGCCTTGGTGCAGCGAGTTCCACCACACCACCGAGTAACGGATGATCGGCAGCATCACCACGCCAACGATGGCCAGCAGGCCGGCGGCACGGGCTGCGGCGCGGCGGTCATCGATGGCACCGTAAAGTCCCATCACCCCGAGGTACATGAACAGCAGGATCAGCTCGGTGGTCAGGCGCGGGTCCCAATCCCACCAGGTGCCCCACATCGGCTTGCCCCAGATGCTGCCGGTGAGCAGGGTGATCAGGGTGAACGCGGCACCGATGGGTGCGCAGGCCATGGCCAGGATTTCGCAGAGCTTGATCCGCCATACCAGTGCGATGGCACTGTAGAAGGCCATCAAGCCGAACACGAACAGGCTCATCCATGCCGCCGGCACGTGGATATAGAGAATGCGGAAGCTGTCGCCCTGCTGGTAGTCGGCGGGCACCACGGCCAGCGCCTGCCACAGGCCGAAACCAAACAGCGGCAGCGCGGCGATGTAACACCAGGTGGACCAACGGGCGGCGAAGGTATCGAAGTAAGGCGGGGAGCCCAGCTTGTGAAACCAACCTGCTAAACCTTTGAACATCCGCTCGCTCGCTGAGGAAGACGATGACCGGGCCGCGTGCTGCGGCCTGATCGGCTGGGCGGTGCGTACTGCGCACCACCGTTGCTGTTTTCAGACTAGCGCAAGATAACCCAAATTCAGCAAATCGGCGGGTTGCAGTGGGGGCCTTTACGCGGGCCGATACTTGTCACGTGGTGCCAAACAGTAGCTGGGTAGCTGGGCGCATGATCTTGGCGATGGTCATGCCTGACGCCGCGCGGTCTAGCCATGTTCAAGCACGCCGCGTCGAGATCGTTTTGATGCTCTGCACAAAAAAAGCAGAGCGGTCACTGGTTGAATATCGTTGAATTGCTGCGGGTGCGTCGCTGGATGGCGGTATTGAAGCAGGCTTGGCGTCAGTCTCGGGGCAGGGCCCCGGCCATGAACAAGCGTACTGCGTCGCGTGCCTGTTTCTGCGCCTTGGGCAGGTCGCTGAGGACAACGCGACCATTGACCGAACGCAGGACAAGGCCGCCGATCACCAGCATGTAAAAGAAATGCGCGGCTTGTTCGGGGTTCTCGATATACATGCGTCCGGCCGCGGTTTCGCGGGTGAAGTACTGGCTGAGCAGCACTTCCATTGGCGCCACGCCATGGGCATGGAACCAATCACGCAGCGCAGGTTGATTCATGCCTTCGGAAATAACCACGCGATGGCAGGCCAGGCGGGTTGGCGAGAGGACTTCCTCGGCCATCTGGCTGGCGGCTTCTTCCAAGGCCTGCGCGGGCGGCAGCGGCGACTGCAGCAAGGTGTCCAGGCTGCGCCCGAAGTCATTGATGCTTTGCTCCATCAAGGCGTGGATCAGGCCTTCCTTGTCGCCGAAAGCACGGTAGAGCGTGGCCATCGAACCGCCGGCGCGCTTGACGATGTCGGACAGGCGCGCGGCCTGGTAGCCTTTTTCGTTGAAGACTTCGGTGGCGGCCGCGAGGAACTTCTCCACCCGCAATTCGCCGCGGCGTTGCAGCTCCACCGCCGGGCGCGGCGGCAAGGTGGGCTTGTCTGTGCTCGGGACTTCCGTGTGGGGCTGCTCAGCCATCTGATTGATTTGCCTTGTGAAGTCGCCGTCAAGAATAGCGTTGTTTTGGCTTCAGGAGTTGGCGATGCGGATTGCCGCCGCTGCGGTCAGCGGGGCGAGCACGGCGCTGACCAACAAGCCGGCCGCCAGCATCAGCAGTGCGCCACTGGCATCGAAGCCCTGCGCCGCGGCAGCCACCGCACCTGCGCCGAACACCAGCACTGGTACGTACAGCGGCAGCACCAGCAGGGCCAGCAGGATGCCGGCGCGGCGCATGCCAACGGTCAAAGCGGCCACTACCGCGCCGAGCAGGCTCAGCAGGGGCGTGCCCAGTGCCAGCGCGGCGAGTAGCACCGGCAGTTGCTCGCGGGGCAGGTGCATCAGCTCGGCCAGCAGCGGGCTGACCAGCACCAGCGGGAAGGCGGTGGTCAGCCAATGCGAGAACACTCGCACCGCCACCAGCCAGGCCAGAGGCACCGGCGACAGCAGCCATTGTTCCAGCGAGCCGTCCTCGGCATCGCTGCGGAATAAGGTGTCCAGCGACAGCAGGCCGGCCAATAGGATGGACAGCCACAGCACCGCCGAAGCTACGCTCTGCAGCAGCTTGGGGGCGCCGCCAAGGGCCAGGGTGAACAGCGCGACCACCAGCAGGGCGAACAGAATTGGCTGCGCAGCATCACCACGGCGCCGCCACAGCAGCTTCAGGTCGCGGGCCAACAGGGCGCGGGCAGCGGATAGCAGCGTCGGTTGTGGACCGGGCAGGCTCATGCCGCGTCCTCCTGTGCTGCCGGATTGCTCAAGGTCAGGGTGCGATTGCGCACCGGCGGTGCCGCATAGGCGCCATGCGTGGTTACCAGCGCACCACCGCCGCTGCGCAGATGGGCGGAGATCATCCGGTTGACCAGATTGATCCCATCCAGATCCAGGTTGGCATAGGGCTCGTCCAGCAGCCAGATGGGGGCCGGCGACAACCAGATGCGGGCCAAGGCCAGGCGCTTCTTCTGGCCGGCCGACAATTGCCGGACCAGAGTGTCCTCATAACCAGCCAGGCCGACGATGGCCAAGGCATTGCCCGGCATCTGCCGCGCGCGCCGACCTTGCAGCCCGCACAGGAAATGCAGGTTCTCCAGTGTGCCCAGGTCCTGCTTGAGCGCCGTCAGGTGGCTCAGGTAGGCGATATAGCGGGACCGGTCGGTAGTGCTGGCGGGGCGCCCATCGATCTCGATCTGGCCCTCGTCCGGGCGCAGCAACCCTGCCAATACGCGCAACAAGGTGGTCTTGCCGGCGCCGTTGTTTCCCTGCACCAACAGTGCCTCGCCTGCATCCACATGCAGGTCCAGCGGCCCGAATACCGGTTCGTCATTGCGGGTGAAGCGCAGGTCGCATGCTTTGAGCAGTGGCAGGGTGTTGGCGGTGTCAATCATCGGATCGGGCGCTTCCGTCCTTGGGAGGTGGCGCAGGCTGGGCAGCGCATCGGGCCGCGCAGTATAGCGCCGGGATGGCGCTGTCCCGGGGCCTGCGGGCACGGTTTGGGAAGCCTGACGTGCCCGCTTTGCGTACACTCGGGGTTTTCTCCCCCGGCGTGTACGTACCCATGCATCCGCAGACCAAGTTGCCCAAGGTGGGCACCACCATTTTCACCGTGATGTCGCAGCTCGCCGCCGAGCACGGCGCAGTCAATCTTGGACAGGGCTTTCCAGACTTTTCTGCCCCGCAGCGTTTGATCGATGAAACCGCAAAGGCCATGCGTGACGGTCTGAATCAGTACGCGCCAATGACCGGCGTGGCACCGCTGCGCCAGGCCATCGCCCAGAAGGCGCTTGACTGTTATGGCGCGCAGGTTGACCCGGACAGCGAGATCACCGTCACCTCCGGTGGCACCGAGGCGATCTTCAATGCTATCCACGCGGTGGTGCGGGCCGGTGAGGAAGTCATCGTGCTGGACCCGGCCTATGACTGCTATGAGCCGGCGATCGACCTCGCCGGAGCGCGTGCCGTGCATGTGCCGCTGGACCCGCAGACCTTCGCGGTGGATTGGGATCGGGTGCGTGCGGCCATCACCCCGAAGACGCGCATGTTGATGGTCAACACGCCGCACAACCCATCCGGCGCGATGTTGACTGCCGACGACATGCAGGCGCTGGCCGATGTGCTGCGTGGCACCGACATCTACCTGATCTCCGATGAAGTGTACGAACACATCATCTATGACGGCGCCCGCCACGAGTCGGCATTGCGTTACCCGGAACTGCGCGAACGTGCGTTCGTGATCTCGAGCTTTGGCAAGACCTACCACTGCACCGGCTGGAAGATCGGCTACGCCATCGCGCCGCCGGCAATGACCGCCGAGTTCCGCAAGGTGCATCAGTACAACACCTTCACCACCTACAGCCCGGCGCAGTATGGTTTTGCCGCGATGATTCGCGATGAGCCCGAGCATCATCTGGAACTTGGTGCGTTCTACCAGGCCAAGCGTGATCGCTTCCGCGAGCAGTTGCTGGGCACGCGCTTGAAGCCGCTGCCGGTGCCGGGCGGTTACTTCCAGCTGGTGGATTACTCGGCGATCAGCGACCTGCCGGACCATGAGTTCGTGCGCTGGCTGACCATCGAGAAGGGTGTGACTGCGATTCCGCTGTCGCCGTTCTACGAGACCCCGCCGGCCGGGCAGCGTCTGGTGCGCCTGTGCTTCGCCAAGAACGACGCCACCATGGATGCGGCGATCGAGCGCTTGCGCGCGCTCTGACCTGCGAGGTGTCCATGGCTTCCGGTTTTCCAGTCTTTGCGGCGCTATTGGGCGTGTTGGTGCTGGCCGCGCTGGTGAAAGGCTACTTGTTCCTTTCCGTGGTGCAGCCCGGCTTGCGTGCGCGTGGCGTTGCAGTGGACGAGGGTTACCTGGCGTTCCGTGGCAGCTTTGGTCGCTATACCCGCGAGTATCTGGCGCTGCTTGATGCTATCGAGCAGCGTCAGCCAGTTAATCGTTGGATTGCGCGGCTGCAGTGGGCTGTACCGATGCTGGGTGCCAGCTTGGCGGCCAGCGCAGTTCTTTATTCATGGCTGACAGGACGATGACGACAATGCAGGACCTGCGTATTTCCCTCGTGCAGGGCGATACCCGCTGGCACGACCCGGCCGGCAATCGTGACTACTACGGTGCGCTGCTGGCGCCGCTGGCGGGCAACACCGATCTGGTGATCCTGCCGGAGACGTTCACCAGCGGGTTTTCCAACGATGCGATTGACCAGGCCGAAGACATGGACGGTCCCACCGTTGCATGGATTGCCGATCAAGCGCGCGCGCTGGGAGCGGTAGTGACTGGCAGCGTGCAGCTGCGGGTCGACGGCGGCGTCTATAACCGCCTGCTGTGGGCCACGCCTGACGGCGAGTTGCACTACTACGATAAGCGTCACCTGTTCCGTTATGGCGGCGAGCACAAGCGCTACGCGGCCGGCAACGAGCGCTTGTGCGTGGAATGGAAGGGTTGGCGGATCAATCCGCAGATCTGCTATGACCTGCGTTTCCCGGTGTTCTGCCGCAATCGCTTCGACGTGGAGCGGGCCGGGCAGATGGATTTCGACCTGCAGATCTTCGTGGCCAATTGGCCTTCGGCGCGCGCGTATGCGTGGCAGACACTGGCGCGTGCACGGGCCATCGAGAACCTGTGTTACGTGGCGGTGGTGAACCGTATCGGTGTCGATGGCAATGGCCTGCATTATTCGGGCGACAGTGCGGTGATCGACTTCCTTGGCCAGCCGCAGGTGGAGATCCGCGAGCGCGAGCAGGTGGTCACCACGACCATTTCGGCACAGGCGCTGGCGGCGCATCGGGAGCGTTTCCCGGCGATGCTGGATGCCGATGCATTTACCTTGGGTGGACCGGTGGTGGTTCGCTGAACGCTGGCCGCGCGCCGCAGCTGCCAGCCCTTTGCAATGGGCGAGGGGGCTGTCAGGCTCGGTGCCGGTTCAATCAAGCAGAGGATGCGCGATGAAAAAGATGATGGCGATGGCTGCGGTGCTGGCGATGGGCATCGCCCCGGCAGCACAGGCGGCGGGCAATATCGACTGTGAGTTGCGCTACAACCTGACCGGTTGGTCGGCGTTCTACAAGACATCGAGCGGTACCGGCACGATCACCTGCGAGAACGGTGCCAGCATCCCGGTCAAGATCACTGCCAAGGGTGGTGGTTTGACCGTTGGCCGCACCACCATCACCGATGGTCGTGGCCGGTTCACCGGCGCTTATTCGCTCAACGATCTGCTGGGTACGTACGCCGCAGCCGAAGTGCATGCCAGCGCCTCGCGTGCTACCGACGCGCAGGCGATGACCAAGGGCGATATTTCGCTGGCCTTGGCAGGAACCGGGCGCGGTTGGAGCCTGGGCATTGGATTTGGCAAGTTCGTGATCGAACGCCGCTGACCATGCGATGAGGGGCTTGCTGTAGAGCAAGGGCTTGCCCTCATCCGCCCCTACGGGGCACCTTCTCCCGCTTGCGGGAGAAGGGAAGGCATGAAAGCAACGGCCAGAGCCGAAGCAACGGCCAGAGCCGAAGCAACGGCCAGAGCCGAAGCAACGGCCAGAGCCGAAGCAACGGCCAGAGCCGAAGCAACGGCCAGAGCCGAAGCAACGGCCAGAGCCGAAGCAACGGCCAGAGCCGAAGCAACGGCCAGAGCCGAAGCAACGGCCAGAGCCGAAGCAACGGCCAGAGCCGAAGCAACGGAGGAAGCGGTGCTTGACCGCTGCTCCCTTCTCCCGCTTGCGGGAGAAGGTGCCCCGCAGGGGCGGATGAGGGGAGCTTTTCGCGCGACCTCGCACGTGCAGCTCACGAGCATTCCGCGTACTTATGCCGCGCTTGCTGCGCTCTCGGATTGGCTTGAATTCTCAAGCCCAACGCAGAGCAGACTGGTGCAAATCAGTTGCCAGCGGACGCAAATCCCCTGCGTTGAGGCTCAGTCTTCATTGGCTCCAGGAAAAGCCTTGAGCGCCGCCCACACCACTGATTTGGCCCATTCCGGTACCTGTGCAAACTCTTCCTGGCTGACCGGGCAGAGGATGCGGCCCCTGTCCACTTCCAGCACCACCAACGGTTCCACAAGGCCATCGACATCCGGTGGCCGGCTGTTGTCGTAGACGTGCAATGTCGTCAGGTGCGGCAGGAGCTCGATCAGGTTGAGGCGCGAGCTGTCATAGCGCTGGCGGATCTTGTCTTCGGGGATGTCATGGCCGCCTGCGGCAACACGCTCGGCAACCCGCTGCAGGTGCAGCTCGACGCTTTCCAGCCCGCAGAACCACACTGTCACCTCATGTTGGTCGCAGGCCTCGCGCAGCAACTTCGGAATGGTGTTGGCACCCAGCGTGGTCTCGAAAGCGTAGTCGTGATTGGACTGCATCGCCTCGCGCAGGCGCCGGGTGCCTTCCTGCCATGCGGTTGCATTGGCCTCTGCCAATGGCCAGTCCTGCTCCACCAGTTGCCGGGTGAAAGCATCGGGGTTGAACCAGGTGGCGCCGTCATGCGCCAGCATCATGCCCAGCAACGAGCTTTTGCCGGCGCCATTGACGCCGGCTAATACCAGGATGCGTGCCATCGGTCAGAGTGACTTGCCCGGGATGATCTTCAAGCCGCGACGGGCAGGGCGGTTCAAGGCCTTGGACAGTGCCTGGCCGTCGTTGAGTACCGCCAGGTGCGCATCGAACTCGTTCTGCAACCGCTTGAGTGATTGCGCGCGCTGTGCGGCCTCCGACGTGCCAGTGGCCTGCGCAACCAGGCGCTGGTACTCCTCGGCAGAGACCACCACCGCCTGCGGGTGGTTATGGTTGGTGACCACCACCGCACCCAGCTTGGCAACCTTGCGCATCAGGTCAGGCCAGCCTTTGGCCTTGACGTCGCTGGCGGGCGTCTTTTCCAGATCCAGCAGGTTCAGGGATAGGTCCATGGCGGCTGTCTACAGGTGGGTATTGGGAAAATATACCAAATTTCTCCAAATGGGAAATTTCCATGGGGTTCAAGGCCCATGGCAAATTTAGACGCTGAAGCCCGCCCTGGCCTCCAGTCCTTGGGAGAGGGGCTTTAAAACCAGAACGCCCGGTGCGTTGCACCGGGCGTTCTGTTGCTGCGTTGTTTTGTCAGCGCGTTGGATCAGCCGCCGCGCGGGCCGCGATTGCCACCGCCGCCTGGACGACCACCGCCACCTGGGCGACCTGCACCGCCGGGACGGTTGCCGCCCGGGCGCGGACCACCTGACGGACGACCGCCGGGGCCGCCTGGGCCACGGTTGCCGCCGCTCGGACGGCCGCCGGCCGGACGTGCGCCGTAGGGGTTGAAGCCCGGGTTGGCGTGGTCAGAGGGGAAGCTCGGGGCATTGCCCGGGTGGCCGTAAGGGTGCTTGCGCTGACCCTGGCCTGCGCCTTGACCGCCTGCGCCCTGCGAACGACCCTGGCCCGGACCGCCACGGCTGGCACCCGGGGCGCCGCCCGGACGCGGCTTGCCGTAGGGACGAGCCTGGCCATCGGCGGCCGGGCCGCGACCCGGACCACGGTTGCCGCCCGGGCCGCGTGCTGCGCCCGGACCTGCATTGCGGTGGCCGCTCGGACCGGTGCTGACGCCGTCCGGCACGTACCAGGTGCGGAATGCAGCCGGATTGCCTTCCGGAAGGCTGCGGTCGCCAGCGGGCTTGCGCTGCTTGAACGGCTTCTGCGACTGCTTGGCAGCGGCTTCGCCGCTGACCGTCAGGCCGCCCTTGAAGCCGCCGCCGCTCTTGCCGCCACGGCCACGGCCGCCGCGGTCTTCGCGCACGTTGTCGAAGCGGCGCAGTTCGCGGCCTTCGTCGGCACTGTTGTGGCCGTTGACGTAGGCGTTGCCGCGGCTGCCTTCGCGGGAAACGCGCAGGGTGGTCTTGACTGCCTTGCGCTGGCCGATCACCGGCTGCAGGGTCAGGGCAGACGGGGTGCCTTCTTCCAGCTTGAGCTGGGCGCGCAGCGCGTCTACCTGCTGGGTGGTCAGTTCCACCGACTTGCCGCGCATCAGTTCACGCGGCAGCTCGATCTTGCCGTAGCGGGTGCGCTTCAGGCGGCTGACCTGGCAACCCTGCGATTCCCACAGGCGGCGCACTTCGCGGTTGCGGCCTTCCTTGACGACCACGCGGAACCAGTCGTGCGAATCGGTGCCGCCAATGCGCTCGACTTCGTCGAACTTGGCGCCGCCGTCTTCCAGCAGCACGCCGCGGCCCAGGCGCTCGATGATCTCGTCGGAGACCTTCTCTTCGCCTTCCGGTGCACGCACACGCACCACGTACTCGCGCTCGACTTCGAACGACGGGTGCATCATCGCGTTGGCGAGTTCACCGTCGGTGGTAGCCAGCAGCAGGCCGGTGGTGTTGATGTCGAGGCGGCCGATGGCGATCCAGCGTGCGCCCTTCAACGGCGGCAGCGCTTCGAATACGGTCGGTCGGCCTTCGGGATCGTCACGCGTGGTGACTTCGCCTTCGGGCTTGTTGTAAATCAGTACGCGCGACGGGTCGGTCAGGGCGCTGGCAACGAAGCTGCGACCGTCGAGGTCGATCTTGTCGCCGCTCTTGATCGACATGCCGGTCTTGGCGACTTCGCCGTTGACCTTGACCAGGCCGTCGGCGATGCGCTGCTCAAGCGCGCGACGCGAGCCCAGGCCGGCCTGCGCCAGTACCTTGTGCAGGCGCTCTTCAAGCTTGGGCTGCTGTTCGGTGTCGGCTTCGCGCTTGAGCGAGAGCTTGTTCAACGAAGGTTTACGCGGGGTGTCACTCATCTGTTTGGCTCCGGCCGGCGTTTTCCGCGTCGGCCTCTGGTTCGGAATCGGCTACATCAACAGCCACGGTCGTCGTCGCGACGGCGTTGTTTTCAGTTTGTTCCACTTCCGCCGCGCGCTCTCCCGGCGCGGCGTCGGGTTCGCCGGTGAAGGCGGTGTCGGATGCAGTCGCGTTCGAATCGGGGGATTCTGGCGTGGCTGCGGTTGTTGAGTCGCTGTCGTTGGCGGCGTCCAGGCGCTGCGGCGAGGCGGCACCAGCGGCTAGCGGGGCAGCTGGTTGGCCGTCGCCATCCAGCGGTAGTTGCGGTTCCAGCTCGCCGATGTCGCGCAGTTCGGACAGTGGCGGTAGTTCGTCCAGACGCTTGAGCCCGAAATAATCCAGGAAGCCCTTGGTGGTGCCGAACAGGGCCGGCTTGCCGGGCACGTCGCGGTGGCCGATGACCCGGATCCACTCGCGCTCTTCCAGTGCCTGGATGATGTTGCTGCTCACTGCAACGCCGCGCACCTGCTCGATCTCGCCGCGGGTGATGGGTTGGCGGTAGGCGATCAGCGCCAGGGTTTCCAGGGTTGCGCGGGTGTAGCGGGTCTTGCGCTCGGTCCACAGTCGCGACACCCAGCCATGCACTTCGCTGGTGATCTGGTAGCGGTAGCCGGAGGCCACTTCGGTGAGTTCCACGCCGCGTCCGGCACAGCCTTCGCGCAGCAGTTCCAGTGCCCGCTCGATGCTGCCCGGCGGCGCCGGCTCATCTTCGGGAAACAGGCCCTGCAATTGCGCCAAGGTGACCGGCTGGCTGGAAGCTAGCAGGGCACCTTCGACAATACGGTTGATCAGCGGTTGATCCATGCGTTGGGTCGGTTGCTCAGGCGGGGGTGTCAGCGTCATCGAACTCGCTGGAGAACTGCAGCGGTGCGTTGGTGTTGCCGGTGGCCAGGGACTTCACATAAATCGGGGCGAGCGGGGCTTCCTGCACGATGTCGAGCAGTTGCTCCTTGGCCAACTCCAGGACTGCAAGGAAGGTGACCAGGACGCCGAGCTTGCCTTCTTCGGCAGTGAACAGACTTTCAAAGCGGTAGAACTTGTCGCCTTCCAGCAGGCTGAGCACATCGCCCATGCGCTGCCGCACGCTCAGGGCTTCGCGTTTGATCGCGTGGCCGCTGAACAGCTCGGCGCGCTTGAGTACATCGTGCAGCGCCAGCAGCATTTCCTTCAGCTCCACCGGCGGTGGTGCCTTGACCAGCACCCGCTCCGGCACGAAGGCGTGCGCCAGACTGGTGTCGCGGTCCTGTCGGGGCAGGCTGTCGATATCCTCGGCGGCCTGTTTGAAGCGTTCGTATTCCTGCAGGCGACGTACCAGCTCGGCACGCGGATCTGCTTCTTCGCCCTCGATGCTGGGTGGGCGCGGCAACAGCATCCGCGACTTCACTTCAGCAAGTATCGCCGCCATCACCAGGTACTCCGCTGCCAGTTCAAAGCGCAGCTCCTGCATGACATTGATGTATTCCACGTACTGCTTGGTGATCTCGGCGACCGGGATATCCAGGATGTCCAGGTTCTGCCGGCGGATCAGGTAAAGCAGCAGGTCCAACGGGCCCTCGAAGGCGTCGAGGATGACTTCCAATGCATCCGGCGGGATGTACAGATCCTGGGGGATCTGCAGTACCGGTTGGCCATGCACCATCGCCAGCGGCATTTCCTGCTGCTGAGGTAAGGGATGCTGCGCTGGCGGGTTCGCGTCGTGCGCGAGTTCGGAAGTCATCAGGTCGACATTCGGGGTATTGCGAGCCGGATACGCCCCAGGTTCCCGCCCGGGAGCATTCCAGCCCATGTATTACGAGCTACTCGCGCTTGTTCGGCGCGCTTCCAAACATGAACAACAAGGCGCGCCGCAGGATCAGCGGCAACGTCATTACGAGGAGGTCGTCTACGCGGCCCGGGAAGTGATGCGCTCCGGTGGTTGGGTGGCGGGCCTGACCCGCTACCGCACCGGGCGGCTACTGGCCGGCTGCGTGCAATGGACTAAAGAGTAATCGCCCGGGCAGGGCGGTGTCCAGCCTTGTGACGCTAGACTTGGCATCCTTCCATTCAGCAGACAAGCGGAGAAAGGCCAGTGTGGTACGTAATCGAGGGCTATGACGGTGAGGATGTGCTGGCGGCGCGGCTGCAGGCGCGCGGGGCGCATCTGGCGCGGTTGCAGACATTGCTTGACCAGGGGCGGCTGCTTTTGGCTGGTCCATGTCCTGCGATTGACGCGGAAGACCCGGGTCCGGCCGGCTTCAGCGGCAGCGTGGTGATCGCCAGTTTCGAGGACCTGGCAGCAGCGCGAGCCTGGGCCGATGCCGACCCGTATGTGGCTGCAGGGGTCTATACGCGCGTGGAAGTCCGTCCCTTCCGGAAGGTGTTGCCATGAGCCGGGTCGAGCGGATCCAGACTGCTTTGCAGGCCGCTTTTGCGCCGCAGCAGTTGGAAGTGAAGGATGACAGCCACCGCCATGCCGGCCATGCCGGTGCCAGTGATGGGCGCGGTCATTTCAAGGTCCTGGTGGTCAGTGATGCGTTTGCCGGCAAAGCACCCTTGGCCCGACACCGTGCCGTGTACGCCGCGCTCGGTCAGATGATGGAGACGGACATCCATGCACTGTCGATCAAGGCGCTTACGCCGCAAGAACACGGTGGTGCCGACTGAGCCGCTTGTTTTGGGCGCAGCACCTGCGGCATCGGGACAGCACTTGTCCCGGCAGGACAAGGTGGGCTAACGAAGTGTTTACAAGCGGGTTTGAAAACGTTTACAGTCCGCTGGACCCTGTACTGCGGAGGGTAGGCCAGTGGCGAAATCGGCAATAACGATAAAGGATGTTGCCCGCGAGGCAAACGTCTCCGTCGCTACTGTGTCGCGCGCCCTCAATGGCCATGACAATGTCGCCGCGCCAGTACGCAAGCTGGTGCTGGAAGTGGCCAGCCGGCTTCGATACACCCCGCACGCGGCCGCCCGTAGCCTCAGCAGCCGCAGTACCCAGACAGTCGGTGTGGTGCTTCCCGACCTGTATGGCGAGTTCTTTTCCGAATTGATGCGCGGTATTGACGGTGTGGCCAGTGCCCATCGGCGGCATCTGCTTGTGTCCAGCTATCACGGTGACCAGCAACAGCAGGGCTCTGTGCTGCAGGCGATGCGCGGGCGCGTCGATGGTCTGCTGGTGCTGTCGCCCTATGCGGGCGATTCCGATTTCCTGGTCGACAACCTGCCGCCTGCGCTGCCAACCGTGTTGATCAACACGCCATTGGCCGAGGCACAGTATCCGGTCTTCAGCATCGATGACCACGCCGGTGCGCTGAGCATGACCCGGCATCTGCTCGAGATCGGGCACCGCCGTATCGCCTTCATTGCCGGGCCCGCGCATAACCACGATGCACAACAGCGCCTGCTGGGTTTCCGCGAAGCAATGGCGGCGTTCGATGGCAAGGTTGAAGCCATCGAACTGCAAGGCGACTTCGACGAAGGCTCCGGTCATCAGGCTGGATTGGCGCTGCTGGCTGCGGCATCGCTGCCGGACGCGGTGTTCGCCGCCAACGACATGATGGCCTTGGGTTGCCTGTATGCGTTCTCGCAGGCAGGGGTCAAAGTTCCTGCGCAAGTGGCGCTTGCCGGCTTCGACGATATCCCTTTGGCGCGCTTTGTTCACCCCGCGTTGACAACGATGCAGGTCAGCATCGCGGAGTTGGGCGAGCGGGCGATGCTGCAACTGGTGCAGATGATCGATAGCGGGCAGGCGCAGACAGCGCCGGCCGTGACGCTGGTTCCAACCTTGGTTGTGCGCGACTCCACTGCCGCGTGTGACTTTCCTTGACCCGGCGATAGACCGGGATGGTTCCCCACAAAAACGTTCCTCGCGGCCTATGCCGCCGCTTTGGGAGAGGTAAAGAATGAACAATAAAGCTCGGAAATCCAGCCCCACACGCAAGCTGCTCAGCAGCGCGCTGACTGCATGCCTGCTGCTGGGCGTAACACCTGCATTCGCGCAGAGCACCGGTGCGACCATCCGCGGCCAGGTGATGGCTGACTCGGCCCCCGCCGCGCAGGCACAGGTCACTGCCACCAATATCGCCACCGGCTTGAGCCGCAGTGTGCAGAGCACTGGCAGCGGCAGCTACTCGTTGGCCGGCCTGCCGCCGGGCACCTACAAGATCGACGTCAATGCCGGCGGCAAGACCAGCAGCCAGAACATCACCGTGCAGGTGGGCCAGACCGCGACAGTGAACCTGGGCGTGGGTGGTGTGGCTGAAACCGGCGGCGGTTCGGCAACCACGCTGGACGCGGTGCAGGTTACCGCGCAGGCGCCGATCGAGACCAAGACCTCGGAGATCGCCACCTACATCACGCCGCAGCAGATCCAGGCGCTGCCGCAGGGCACGCGCAACTTCCTGGCGTTCGCCGACACCGTGCCAGGCATGGCGTTCGAGCAGAACCCGGCCAATGGCTCGACCAAGCTGCGTGGCGGCGTGCAGAGCGCCAACAACGTCAACGTCTACATCGATGGCGTGGGCCAGAAGAACTACGTCACCCAGGGCGGCATCACCGGCCAGGACGCGAGCCGTGGCAATCCGTTCCCGCAGCTGGCCATCGGCGAGTACAAGGTCATCACCTCGAACTACAAGGCCGAGTACGACCAGATCAGTTCGGCCGCGGTGACGGCGGTGACCAAGTCCGGTACCAACGAATTCAAGGGCTCGTTCTTCTGGGATTACACCAACCAGGATTGGCGTGAGCCGCGTGAGAGCGAGAAGAACGGCGTCGGCAAGACCCGTTCCGGTGAGAAGCAGTACGGCGCCAGCTTCGGCGGCCCCATCGTGCAGGACAAGGCACACTTCTTCGTCACCTATGAAGCCAAAGAGTACAACGCACCGCAGGACCTGAAGGCAGGCGAGGGCCGCTTGCCCAGCGATCTGCCGCAGGCATGGCGTGACCAGCTTGGTGCCACCGCAACGCCGTTCAAGGAAGACCTGTACTTCGGCAAGCTGGATTGGTCGGTCAACGATGCCAACCTGCTCGAGTTCACCTACAAGCGCCGCGAGGAAAGCGAGATCGGCAACGTGGGCGGGCAGAGCGCAAGCAGCTACGGCACCGATACCGGCGTGACCGAAGATCGCTACGACCTGCGCTGGCAGTACTCCAGCACCAACTGGCTCAGCGATTCGCACCTGACCTATGAAAAGGCATTCTGGACCAAGGCGCCGGTGAATTTCGGCAATGGCAGCGTGCTGACCGACGGCAGTGGCGATGACGGCAAGCAGATCTACCGCATCGGTGCCGGCGATGGCGGCCTGCAGGACAAGGGCCAGAAGGGTTGGTCGTTCCAGAACGACACCACCTTCTTCGGTTGGGAAGGGCATACGCTCAAGTTCGGTGTGAAGTACAAGCAGGTTGATCTCGATACCATCGAGCAGCAGCCCTACAACCCGCAGTTCTATTACGACATCAACCAGGGCGGCGTCGTTCCGTACTTCGTGCGCTTCGGCAGCCCGGCTGGCGGCACCGATGGCGGTTCGGTCACCTCCAAGAACAAGCAGTTCGGCATCTACATCCAGGATGACTGGGATGTCACCGATCGCCTGACCTTGAACCTGGGCCTGCGCTGGGACTACGAGAAGACCCCGTCGTACCTGGACTTCGCCACTGCGCCGGATGTGCTGGCTTCGCTGGACAGCCAGGACCCCAATGCCGTGGCCGGGCAGACCTATGCGCAGACGCTGGCGCTGGGTGGCATCGACGTCAACCGTTACATCAGCACCGGCAACAACCGCAAGCCGTTCAAGGACGCGATCCAGCCGCGCCTGGGCTTCTCCTATGACCTGAGTGGCGATGAGCGCTTGGTGCTGTTCGGCGGCGTCGGTCGTTCCTATGACCGCAACCTGTTCGACTACCTGCAGCTGGAGCGCAGCAAGGCGACCTTCCCGACCCGTCGCTTCAAGATCAACTCGCCGGGCCACGCCTGCGTGGTTGGCGGTGACTGCCTGGAGTGGAGCCCGCAACTGCTTGATCGCGACTACCTGATGTCGCTGATCGATTCGACCGAGGCCGGTCGCGAAGTGTGGATGTTCGACAACAAGTTGAAGACCCCGTACTCAGACCAGTTCAGCCTGGGCATCCGCAGCAGCTTCAACCTGATTGGCCAGGACTGGAACAGCTCGGCCACCATCCAGCACACCCGTTACAAGGATGGCTTGCTGATCTCGCGTGGCAACCGCTATGCCGATGGCGGCGTTTTTGCCCCCAACGGCAGCCCGTGGAACGCACCCGGCCTGCCGGGCCTGGGCTCGCTGATCGTGGCGACCAATGGCTTCGAGTCGAAGAACACCGCATTGCTGCTGAGCCTGGACAAGCCGTATACGGCTGAAAGTCCGTGGAACATCAACGTTGCCTACACCTATACCGACGCCAAGCAGAACATCCACGAGAAGGATCCGGTCTACGGTTGGTACTTCCAGCAGGGTGGCTGGTTCGACGGCGCCTGGGCGCCGAAACACCGCGTGGTGGTCAGCGGCTTCACTGATCTGCCTTGGGGCATGAGTGCGTCTGGCAAGCTGACCCTGTCCAGCAAGATCAAGCGCTGGGACATTGACGGCACTGCGGCGTACGGCGGTTATGAGCGCCCGCACAGCTGGGAGGCGAGTGGAAGTGCGTTCAAGCAGTTCGACATGTCGTTGACCAAGACCTGGGATACCGGCACCGACCTGAAGCTCAAAGTGCGTGCCGACGTCATCAATGTCTTCAATTGGACCAATTGGGGCGGTTACGGCATCAACTGGAATTCGGGTGTGGTCAGCAGCTGGGATCAGTACGCCACCCGCACCTTCAAGCTTTCGTTCGGTCTGGACTGGTAAGCGGCAGCGTCCCGGCCGGCGCATTTCCGGCCGGGACGTTTCCTATATGCAGCACGCTTTCGCCACGTGAATGTGGCGCTATGTTTTCAAGATGGATGTCGCCTTGAGCAAGTCACGTACCTCGCAATTGTTGGCCTGTGTTCTCGCCGGTATGGGGCTGGCGTTGTTGGGGGGCTGTGGCAAGGCGCCGGAGCCGCCGATGCCGAAAGTGTTGCCACAGGTGATCCTGATCGAGGCGGACCTGCCGCCACGGCCGATGAAGCCGGAATTGCCGCCGTTGTTCGACGACATCGAGCGGCGTACCTTCCAGTTCTTCTGGGACACCACCAACGAACAGAACGGTCTTACCCCGGACCGCTATCCGTCGCGGCCGTTTGCCAGCATCGCCTCGGTTGGATTTGCACTGACGTCGTATCCGATCGGCATCGAGAACGGCTGGGTCAGTCGCAACCAGGCAGTGGAGCGCACCCTGGTCACGCTGAAGTTCTTCCGTGACCTGCCCAGTGGCCCGCAACGCACCGGCAAGGGCGGTTACAAGGGTTTCTACTACCACTTCCTCGACATGCAGCAGGGCCGCCGCTACGACAGCTGGGTGGAGCTTTCCAGCGTTGATACCGCCCTGCTGCTGATGGGTGTGTTGTTCGCGCAGAGCTACTACGACCAGGACGATCCGCGCGAGAAGGAGATCCGGCAGATTGCCGATACCATCTACAAGCGCGTCGACTGGCAGTGGCTGCAACGCAACAAGCCGCTGGTATCGATGGGCTGGTTCCCGGAGAGTGGCTTCATCCAGCACGACTGGATGGGCTACAACGAAGCGATGATGCTGTACGTGCTGGCCCTGGGTTCGCCGACACATCCGGTCGAACCTGATGCGTGGACCGTGTGGACGCGTACCTATGACAACGATTGGGGCGTGTACCAAGGGCAGGAGTATCTGTCGTTCGGGCCGCTGTTCGGCCATCAGTACAGCCATGTCTGGATCGACTTCCGCGATATCCAGGACCCGTACATGCGTGAGCGTGGCATCGATTACTTCCTCAACAGCCGCCGCGCCACCTTGGCGCAACGCGAATATGCGATTGAGAACCCGATGCAGTGGAAGGATTACAGCGCCAATGTCTGGGGTTTGACCGCAGGCGACGGGCCGCAGAACACCACCCAGGAATACAAGGGTGAGCAGCGCCAGTTCCGCCATTATTCGGCACGTGGCGCAGGCCTGCGCGAGAACTTCGATGACGGCACCATCGTGCCGTCAGCAGCGATCTCCTCGCTGCCGTTCGCACCGGAAGTCGTGATCCCGGCCACGGTGGAAATGCACAAGCGCTACGGCGATTACCTGTACTCAAGCTATGGCTTCCTGGATTCCTTCAACCCCAGCTTCGGCTACGACATCCCGCTCAAGACCGGGCGCTTGATTCCTGAGCGCGGCTGGGTGGCCAGCGATTACATCGCCGTTGATCAGGGCCCGATCCTGGCCGGCATCGCCAACTACCGCGATGAGTTCGTGTGGGAGGTGATGAAGAAGAACCCGTACATCCGCAAGGGATTGGAGCGGGCTGGTTTCACTGGTGGCTGGCTGGCACCGGAAGACAGCTTCCAGCCGTTGCAGAAGGACGAGCAGGCCGCTTCGGCACGCGCGTCGGGTATTGCCGAGTCGCGCGCTGCGGCAGCGGCAGAGCAGAAGGCGGCCAGCGAGCAGCCGGCTGCACCTGCGGTCAAGAAGCAGTGATGCGCGGTCAATGATGCGCGCGCTGTCGATGCTGTTGCTGTTGTTGCTCGCGGGCTGTGCCAAGCCGGAGCAGGGCACCACCTTGCGGTTCTGGGCGATGGGCCGTGAGGCCGAGGTCGTCGGCGAGCTGGTGCGTGAATTCGAGGCGGAAAACCCGGGCATCCGCGTTGATGTGCAGAACATTCCATGGACCGCTGCGCACGAGAAGCTGTTGACGGCATATGCGGCCGACGGCCTGCCGGACGTCTGCCAGCTGGGCAACACCTGGATTGCCGAATTCGCCACCTTGCAGACGCTGACACCGCTGCAGCCATTGGTCGAATCGTCCGCGGTCATCGACGAGCAGGACTACTTTGCGGGTATCTGGGATACCAATGTCGTCAATGGCGAGTTGGTTGGCATTCCGTGGTACGTGGACACGCGCCTGCTGTTCTATCGCAAGGATCTGCTGCGCCAGGCCGGCTATACACAGCCGCCCAACACCTGGGCCGAATGGGAGCAGATGAATGCGGCGCTGAAGAAGGTCATGGGCGCCCGCGGCTATCCGGTGCTGATGCCTTTGAACGAATTCGAGCCGCAGCTGTCATTCGCGCTGCAACAGGAGGATGCGCTGCTGCGCGATGGCGACACCCGCGGCAACTTCCGCAGCCCCGGTTTCCGCCGCACGCTGGCCTTCTACGACAATATGTTCGAGCAGGGCTGGGCGCCGAAGATGTCCGAGACCCAGATTTCCAATGTCTGGGATGAATTCTTCCGCGGCTTCACCGCGTTCTATCTGTCAGGCCCGTGGAATATCCGCGAGTTCCGCCAGCGCCAGCCGCCCGGACTAGAGGGCGAGTGGGGCGCAACGCCGCTGCCCGGTCCTGATGGTCTGGGTGCAGGCATTGCCGGCGGCACCAGTCTGGTGGTGTTCCGTTCTTCGCAGAAGAAAGAGGCGGCATGGAAGCTGATCGAGTTCCTTTCGCGGCCGGCGATCCAGCAGCGTTTCTACAAGATCATTGGTGACCTGCCGCCACGGCGCAGCGCCTGGGACTCGCCGGAGCTTCGCGACGATCCGCTGACCGCCGCATTCGCCGATCAGCTCGAGCGCGTCAAGCCCACGCCCAAGGTATTGGAGTGGGAGCGCATCGCCCAACAGATGCGGGTGGTGACCGAGCAGGTGGTGCGCGGTGGTTTGCCGCAGGACAAGGCGGTCGAACAGTTGGATCAGCAGGTGGATGACATCCTTGCCAAGCGCCGTTGGATCGTCGAGCAGCAGGCTGATGCAGCTGCCAAGGCGGCACCATGAAGCGCAGTTCACTGGCGGGTTGGATCTTCGCCGCACCTGCACTGATCGTTATCGGTGTGTTCTTTGGCTTGCCGGTGCTGTCGGCGCTGGCCTTGAGCCTGACCGACTTTGATCTCTATGCCTTGGCCGATCCGCACAATCTGCGCTTCAACGGCCTGGGCAACTACATCGATCTGTTGCAGACGCCGATGTTCTGGAAGTCGCTGGGCAATACCGCCTACTTCGTCGTGGCCGGTGTGCCCTTGTCGATAGGCGTTTCGTTGGGCGCGGCACTGCTGCTCAACGCACCGGCTTCGCGCTTCAAGGCGCTGTTCCGCACCGCGTTGTTTGCGCCGGTGGTGACCACCTTGGTCGCGGTCGCGGTGATCTGGCGTTATCTGTTCCACACCCGATACGGGCTGGTGAACTGGGGGCTGGGGCAGGTCGGCATCAATCCGATCGATTGGCTTGGTGACCCGAACTGGGCAATGCCTACCATCATCGGTTTCGCGGTGTGGAAGAACTTCGGCTACAACATGGTGATCTTCCTGGCCGGCCTGCAGGCGATTCCCAAGGACTTGTACGAGGCAGCAAGGATCGACGGTGCCTCGCGCTGGCAGCAGTTCTTGCATATCACCTTGCCGATGCTGGGGCCGGTGCTGTTGGTGGTTGGTGTGATCACCGTATCCGGTTACTTCCAGCTGTTTGCCGAGCCGTATGTGATGACGCGTGGCGATCCGCTGCAAAGTACCGTGAGCGTGCTCTATTTCATGTTCGAAGAGGGCTTCAAGTGGTGGAACCTGGGGCGCGCCTCGGCCGTGGCCTTCCTGTTGTTCCTGATCATCCTGGCGGTGACCACGCTGATGTTGCGCTTCGGTAAGCGCAGGGAGCTGGTATGAGTCGGGTAGGTATCAGCCGCGAGATCGGACAGTCGCGTTGGCATGCGTGGTGGGTGAATGGTGGACTGTTGCTGCTGGCGGTGATCAGCCTGGCACCGCTGGCGTGGATGCTGTCGGTGTCGTTCATGCCCAGTGGGCAGGCATCGCAGTTCCCGCCGCCGTTGCTGCCGGCGCACACCACACTGGCCAACTACCAGGCCTTGTTCGCCCGCACCGGCATGGGCAACAACTTCGTCAACAGCTTGCTGGTATCGATTGCGATCACCTTGGGCTCGCTGCTGTTCAACACCCTGGCCGGTTATGCCTTCGCCAAACTGCGTTTTGCCGGTCGCGAGCGGTTGTTCCAGATGCTGCTGGCTGCGTTGGTGATCCCCGCACAGGTGGCGATGCTGCCGCTGTTCCTGCTGATGAAGCAGATGGGCCTGGTGAACACCTTTGGTGGTGTGGTCGTTCCCGCGTTAGCGAGTGTGTTCGGCATCTTCCTGGTGCGCCAGTACGCGCGCTCGATTCCGGATGAGTTGCTGGAAGCGGCGCGTATCGACGGTGCCAGCGAGGCGCGGATCTTCTTCCAGATCGTTCTGCCAATGCTCAAGCCGGTACTGGTGACCTTGGCGATCTTTACCTTCATGGGCGCATGGAACGATTTCATGTGGCCACTGATCGTGTTGACCGACCAGGAGCACTACACCTTGCCGGTGGCGCTGGCCAGTTTGTCGCGCGAGCACATCATGGACGTGGAAATGATGATGGCCGGCGCGGTGGTCACGGTGTTGCCGGTGCTGTTGTTGTTCCTGGTGCTGCAGCGCTATTACATCCAGGGTCTTTTGCTGGGCAGCGTCAAGGGCTGATGCAGCGCAGCCCGTAAGCGGGCTGTGGCTGCACTTCCAAACGAAACAAACCGCCGCGAATGGCGTTGAACTTTGCGAAAATCCGGCTGCTGTTGCCGATGGTGAATCAGGATTCTGGTGATGAATATGCGTTATGCGATCGGCCTGCTGGGTTTGCTGCTGGCATGGGTGCAGCCGGCCAGCGCTGCCGTGCTGGCCAAGTTCGACGATATTGCCGCGTGGCAGTTGATCACCTCGCCGCAGGTTAGTGGCTCCTTGCGTCCGGTTGCCGGCAACAACGGTCGTGCGCTGTGCCTGGACTATGACTTCCACGAAGTCTCCGGCTATGTCGGCATCCGTCGGCCGTTGGATGTGACCTGGCCGGAGAACTATCAGCTGTCCTTCGACCTGCGCGGTGATTCACCGGCCAACGACCTGCAGTTCAAGCTGGTCGATGCCAGCGGCGACAACGTGTGGTGGGTCAATCGGCCCGGTTTCAACTTCCCCAAGAACTGGACCCGCATCAGTTACCGCAAGCGGCATATCGAGAAAGCCTGGGGGCCGGATCAGGACAAAACCCTGCGCCGCAGCGCGGCGGTGGAGTTCACCATCTACAGCAAGGTCGGTGGCCGTGGCACGGTCTGCTTCGATCAGCTGACCCTGCAGCCGCTGCCGAAAGAAGACAACTCGGCGCTGACCACCACGGTGATCGCCGATACCGCCACCGCCCTGCAGCAACGCATCGCTGATGGCAAGCCGGATACGTTGTGGATCAGTGGTGGCGTAAAGCAGCAGACCGTCAGTCTGGATCTGGGCAAGGTGCGCGAGTTCGGCGGTGCAGTGGTGCAATGGGCGCCGGGATTGGAAGCTTCACGCTATGTGGTGCGTTCGTCGGCAGATGGTCGCGACTGGAAAACCCTGCGCGAAGTCACCAGCGGCACCGGCGGCAGGGAATGGCTGGCATTGCCGGAGACCGAGGCGCGTTACCTGCGCTTCGATCTGGTTGATGGGCCGAACTGGCGTTACGGCATCCGCGATATCAGTCTCAAGCCCTTGTCGTTTGCCAATACCCCGAATGATTTCATCCGTTCGATAGCGGCGGATCTGCCGCGCGGTTTCTTGCCGCGGGGCTTCAGCGGCGAGCAACCTTACTGGACGATTCTCGGCCTTGATGGCGGCCGCGAACAGGCGCTGATCAGCGAGGATGGCGCGCTGGAAGCGATGAAGGGTGGCTTCAGCATCGAGCCGTTCGTGGTGCTGGATGGCAAGGTGATCGGCTGGGCTGACGTGAAGTCCAGCCAGAGCTTGCTGGACGGCTATCTGCCGATGCCGGCGGTAGCTTGGGAGCACGAGCGTTTCGGCTTGAACGTCAGCGGCTTCGTACAGGGTCGGCCGGAACAGGCACAGCTGGTGGCGCGCTACGAGCTGCGCAATACCGACAAGGTGGCGCACGAGTACCGATTGGCGCTCGCGGTGCGGCCGTTCCAGGTCAATCCGCCCAGCCAGTTCCTCAATACCGTCGGCGGCGTCAGTCGCATCGATAATCTGGCAGTGCGTACCGGGCAGATAAGCGTCAACGGTCAACCGCGTGTGTATACCTCGCTTCCGGCCGACGCGGGTTTTGCCAGCAGTTTCGACAGCAAGCTGGATGTCACTCATCTGGCTGACAAGAGCCTGCGGGCCACGCAGGAAGTCCACGATGCCACCGGACTGGCATCGGGCGCCTTGGTCTACAACTGGAAACTGGAGCCGGGTCAGCGCCGCGAAGTGGTGCTGGTACTGCCGCAGACCGGCAGTTGGCAGATGCCGGCCAGGTTCGATGCCGACAAGGCGCAGCAGCAGGTTGCCACGATGTGGCGGCAGAAGCTCGATCAGCTCAAGCTGCGCGTGCCGGAGGCGGGCCAACCGTTGGCCAATACGCTGCGCACCGCACTGGCACATATGCTGATCTCGCGGGTTGGGCCTAGCTTGCAGCCGGGCACGCGTTCCTATGCGCGCAGCTGGATCCGCGATGGCGCGATGATTTCCGAAGGCCTGTTGCGGATGGGGCGCGCCGATGCGGTGCGCCAGTACGTGGATTGGTATGCGCCGTATCAGTTCGAGAACGGCATGGTGCCGTGCTGCGTGGATGCACGCGGCAGCGACCCGGTACCGGAGAACGACAGCCATGGTGAGTTGATCTACACCATCGCCGAGTACTGGCGGCATACCGGAGACACTGCCTTCCTGCAGCAGATGTGGCCGCACGTGCAGATGGCGTGGAACTACATGGAGCAACTGCGCCTGAGTGAGCGCACGGAGGAGAACCGTGCGCGCAACGCCGGCTTCTACGGCATGATGCCGGCCTCGATCAGCCATGAAGGCTATTCGGCCAAGCCGGTGCATTCGTACTGGGACAACTTCTGGGCGCTGCGCGGTTACAAGGACGCTGCCGACATGGCGGCGGCCCTGGGGTTGGAAACCGAAGCGCTGGCGATGGCCGCATCGCGCGATCAGTTCCGCCAGGATCTGGACGAATCGCTGCGCGCGGCAATGGCGGCGCACAAGATCGACTACCTGCCCGGTTCGGTGGAGCTGGGTGACTTCGATGCAACCTCGACCACCATCGCCTTGGCACCGGGCGGCGAACAGGGCAGGTTGCCGCAGCCGGCCCTGGACAATACCTTCGAGCGCTACTGGCAGCACTTCGCCGAGCGCCGCGATGGCAAGCGTCAATGGAAGGATTACACGCCCTACGAATGGCGCAACGTCAGCGCCTTCGTGCGCCTGGGGTGGCGTGCGCGGGCCTGGGAAGCAACCGAGTTCTTCTTCAAGGACCGAGCACCGCCGGCATGGAATCAATGGGCCGAAGTGGTGTCTTCGACGCCGCGCCAGCCGTTCTTCGTCGGCGATCTGCCACATGCCTGGGTGGCATCCGACTTCGTACGCTCGGCCTTGGACATGTTCGCCTACGAGCGTGATGTAGATGGGCCGATCGTGCTGGCGGCAGGCGTGCCCACCAGCTGGTTGACCGGCAAGGGCATCGCCATCGAGGACTTGAATACCTCGCACGGCATGTTGAGCTATTCGCTGCAGCGCAGTGACAAGCAGCTGACCCTGCAGGTATCGGAAGGGCTGCGCCTGCCCGCGGCCGGGCTGTTGCTGCAATGGCCTTATGAAGGCACGCCGGGAGAGGCGAGCATCAATGGTGAACCGGCACAGTGGCTGGGCAACGAGCTGCATATCGGCAGCTTGCCGGCCAAGGTCGAGATCGAGATTCCTGCCGAACTGCGGCGCAGTGAGCGCAGCAAACGCTGAGGATTAAAAACTGCGCCTCGAATGCCGAGGCGCAGACCAGTCGACGAGAGGGAGAGGAAGAGCTTCCGTCGGATCTGAGAAAAACAAATGCAGCAAGCTTCCTTTGCCCGGCTGTAGTGCCGAGCCATGCTCGGCAGGAGCGTTCCCGAAAACGCCTGTAGGAGCGGCGTAAGCCGCGAAGCTGACGACTCTTGCGGGCGACGCATCACCAGCACCTGCATCCCTGCCGAAGCCTTGGGGATTGGATGCAGGTGGTTTGTTTGCTGCCGGCTTCGCGGCTGACGCCGCTCCTACAAAAGCCGATTCTTGTCAGCCAGCGCGTGCCTGCTTGACGATGGCAGCAGCAGCGGCGGCGGACTTCTTCACTTCGTCCCATTGGCCATTGCGGATCCAGCTGTCCTGCACCATCCACGAGCCGCCGATGCAGACCACGTTCTTCTGCGCCAGGTAGTCGCCTGCGGTGGCTTCAGTGATGCCACCGGTGGGGCAGAGCTTGAGCTCGGGAATCGGACCGGCAACACCCTTGATCATTGCCAGCCCGCCAACCGCGGTGGCCGGGAACAGCTTGCAGATACGGAAGCCGCGCGCGACCAGTTCCAGCAGTTCGGTCGGTGAGGCAGCACCCGGAACCACCGGCAACGGCGCGGCAGCCAGGGCATCGGCCATATGCGCCGGGGTGCCCGGCGTAACCAGAAAGTCCGCGCCAGCATCGATCGAGCGCTGCATCTGTTCGACGGTCAGTACGGTGCCGGCGCCTACCACTACATCCGGCAGCTCGCGCTTGAGCATGGCCAGCGCTTCCATCGCCACCGGCGTGCGCAGGGTCAGTTCAATCGCAGGCAGGCCGCCTTCGAGCAGGGCGGCGCTGACGGCGCGCGCCTGGTCGAGGGTGTGCACGGTAACGACGGGCAGGATGCCGGCGGCGCTCAACAGCTGCTCGGCGCGGTCCTGGTATTGGGCAATGCTCATGGTGTCCTCCTGAATAACGTGTTCGCGAATCCTGGATCTCAGGCGTCGTTGGCTTCGTGCGGTGCAGCGGCCGCGGCGTGGTCGTGGCCGAGTTCGTATTCGGCGTCGTAGTCCCACAGGCTGCCGTCCGGACGCGCCGGGCCGCAGGAAATCGAGATCGCGCCCTGATCGGCCGGGCCGACGATGCGGCGATTCATCGCGAACAGATTGCGGCCCATGTCCGAACCGGCCGGTGCGGTGTTGGCGGCAATGCCACGTGCGGCCCATTCGGCGGCATCGATCAGCACTTCCAGCGTGCCGGCTTCACCGTCCAGGCGGATGATGTCGCCTTCGCGGATGCGTGCGATGGGGCCGCCGCGTGCGGCTTCCGGAGTGACGTGGATGGCGGCCGGGATCTTGCCGGAGGCACCGGACAGGCGGCCATCGGTGACCAGCGCGACGCGCCGGCCCTGGTTCTGCAACAGGCCGAGCAGCGGTGCTAGCGAATGCAGTTCGGGCATACCGTTGGAGCGCGGCCCCTGGTAGCGAACCACCGCGACGAAGTCCTGCGGCAATGCACCGGCAGCGTGCAGTTTGTTCAACACTTGCGGCGCATCGACCACCACGGCCGGCGCTTCGATGGTGCGGTACTGCGGCTTCACTGCCGACAGCTTGATCAGCGAACGGCCGATATTGCCGCGAAGCAGGCGCAGGCCGCCCTGGGCTTCGAACGGATTGGAGGCCGGGCGCACCACTTCTTCGTCGCCGCTGAGTTCGGCGGCGGGCACATAAGTGACCTTGCCATCGGTGAGGCGCGGCTCCTGCGCGAAGGTGCGCATACCGCCTTCGGCAATCGTGGTTGCGTCGGCGTGCATCAGGCCGGCATCCATCAACTCGCGGAACACGAAGCCGGGGCCGCCAGCGGCGGCAAAACGGTTCACGTCGGCTTCGCCGTTCGGGTAGACGCGCGCCAGCAACGGCACGATCTGCGACAGCTCGTCCATGTCGTCCCAGGTCAACACAATGCCGGCGGCACGTGCGACGGCGATCCAGTGGATGGTGTGATTGGTGGAGCCGCCGGTTGCCATCAAGGCGACAACGGCGTTGACGATGGCGCGCTCGTCGATGACGCGGCCGAACGGACGGAAGTCATCGCCTAGTGCACTGATCTCCAGGGCGCGTGCGGTGGCGGCGCGGGTCAGTGCGTCGCGCAGCGGCAGTTCCGGATTGACGAATGATGCGCCCGGCAGCTGCACGCCCATTGCTTCCAGCAGGACCTGGTTGGAATTGGCGGTGCCATAGAAAGTACAGGTGCCCGGGCCGTGGTACGAGGCCGATTCGGCTTCCAGCAGTTCTTCGCGCGTGGCTTCACCGGCGGCGTAGCGCTCGCGGACTTCGGCCTTCTTCTTGTTGGGAATGCCCGGGGTCATCGGCCCGGCCGGCACGAACACCGCTGGCAGGTGGCCGAAGGCGAGGGCGCCGATCAGCAGGCCCGGCACGATCTTGTCGCACACGCCCAGATAGATGGTGGTGTCGAACATGTCATGGCTGAGGCCGATTGCGGTTGCCTGCGCGATGACATCACGTGAGAACAGTGACAACTCCATGCCGCCACGGCCCTGGGTAACGCCATCGCACATCGCGGGTACTGCACCGGCAACCTGGGCGGTTGCGCCCAGCTCGCGCGCAGCGTCGCGGATCAGTTGCGGGTAATTCTCGAACGGCTGGTGCGCCGACAACATGTCGTTGTACGAGGTGATGATGCCCAGGTTGGGCGTCACGTCGCCGCGCAGGCGGCCTTTGTCGGTTGGGCCGCAGGCAGCATAAGCATGGGCCAGGTTGCCGCAGCTCAGGCGGGAACGGAACGGACCTTCGCGCAGCGCGGCATCAATCCCGGCCAGATAAGCCGCGCGCGACGGAGCGCTGCGCTGGCGGATGCGATCGGTGATGGCTTGGATTTTAGGATGCATGGCTCTATGGCTGCGAATGTGAAATAGGGGCTGGCGATGTTTGGTTCTGCTCGGGCGATGGGCTCATGGCCTGCTCGGCCCGCCGGTAATGGGGGGCATGTGTTTCCGTTCCCACTCCCGGTCTCGCACTCTCCGCTTCAAGGCGCCCAATGCACGCGCAGCTTGTTGCCGGGTGCATTGATCGCAGCAAGAATCGGGTAGGTGTGCACATCGCCGGAGGCGAGCGCTGCGTTGAGCACTTCCAACTTCTGCTTGCCGCGTAGCAGCAGCAGGCGTTCACCGGCTGAGGCGAGGCCGTGTGGGGTCAGGGTGATGCGCAGCGACCAGTTCTTGGCGACCGGGCAGCCGGTTGCGTCCAAGGCTGCGTAAGGGTGCTTGCTTTGAAGTACCTGCGGCAGGTCCGCCGAGCCCGGGAACAGCGAAGCGGTATGGCCGTCGTTGCCCATGCCCAACACGACCAGGCAGGCCGGCTGCGAGTGGGTGGCGAGCAGATTGGCGGTATGCACACACTCGGCGATGGGCAGGCCAACCCGCACCAGCGGGTCGAAGTGCGCACCTTCTGCATGGCGCAGGAAACTGTCGCGTACCAACCAGGCATTGCTGTCCTTGTCCTGCGGCGACAGCCAGCGCTCGTCGGCCAGGCCGACTTCCACCCGTGCCCATTCCAGGCCCTGGTCGGAGAGCAGCTCGTAGATCGGCGCCGGCGTGGTGCCACCGGACAGCAGCATGCGGGCACGCCCGCGCTGCTTGATTTCCGCGCTCAACAGCGCTGCCATTTCCTTGGCGACACCTTCGGTCCAGGCCTCTTCGTCAGCGTGGCGGACAAGTGTGATGCGGTCGGAAACAGCGGCGTTCATGCAGTAACTCCAGGGTTGGCGCGTTGCAGGTCCAGCGCATATGCGGTGGCACCGAGCAGGCCGGGGCAGGGATGGGTGATGGCCATCGAGGGAATCTGCGACATCGTCGCGGAGAACCGGCCCTTGCTTTCAAAACGCTGGCGGAAGCCGGAGTGCTGCAGTTGCTGCAGCAGGCGCGGTACCAGGCCGCCGGTCAGGAACACGCCGTCCCACGCGCCTTGTACCAGTACTGCGTCGCCGGCGACGGCGCCGAAGATTTCAAGGAAAACTTCAACTGCACGACTCGCCAACGCATCGCCTTCGGCGGCGCGTGCACTGACCTCGGCGGGTTGCAGCAGGCCCGGATCGGTACCCGCTATCTCGCAGATGGCGCGATGGATGTTGACCAGGCCGGGGCCGCAGACCAGGCGTTCGTTGGAAACCCGGCCGAACTGGGCCGAGAGGATTTCCAGGATGCGGATCTGCTCTGGCGAGTTCGGTGCAAAGCTGGCATGACCACCTTCGGTGGCCAACGGGTAGTTGCGGCCGTCACGCACCACCAAGCCGCCAACACCAAGACCGGTACCGGGGCCAAGCACGCAGTAATTGCGTGACTCGCCGTCCGCTGCCGGCTGCCAACCGGCGCCGCCAACCTGCACCACATCATCAACACCCAGCAGGGCAATGGACATGGCCTGGGCGACGAAGTCGTTGATCAGGTGCAGCTGTCCGAAACCAAGCTGCTCGGCGGTGCGCGAACGCGAGATGACCCAGGGGTGGTTGGTGATGCGTGCTTCGTCGCCATCGACGCGGCCAGCTACCGCGAACACGCCGCTGCTGGCGCTGGCGTCGCGCTCCTGCAGGTAGTGCGCGGCGGCGTCGGCCAAGGACGCGAACTGCGCCACCGGGTATTCGTCGATGCTGCCCTGGTCCAGCGGCGTGGCGGCGGAACGGTCGGCCAGCGCGAAGCGCGCGTTGGTACCGCCGATGTCCGCTACCAATACAAGGTCGGCGCTGGGGCTCACAGCCCCTGCTCCGGGCCTGCATCGGCGGCGATGGATTCGGGCAGGAAGTCCTGCGCCAGCTGCGGACCCCAGCCACCGGCCGGGTAGGGCTCCATTGGCAGGTCGGCGGCCTTCCAGGCGTCGCTGACGCTGTCGATCCAGGCCCAGGCGGCGCGGACTTCATCGTCGCGCACGAACAGAGCGTGGTTGCCGTTGAAGGCGTCCAGGAACAGGCGCTCGTAGGCGATGCGGCGGTGCAGGCCGGTGGGAACGGAAAGCTCGAGTTCCAGCGGCTGCAGTTCCAGCGCACCCCATTCCGGGCCGGCCAGCGAACTCATCAGGCCGAGCTGGATGTTCTCCTGCGGCTGCAGCTGGAAGGTCAGGCGGTTGGGGGTGGCGTTCTTGCGGTCGGGGCGCTCGAACAGCCAATGCGTCACCGGCTTGAGGTTGACCTCGATGCGCGTGGTGCGTTCGGGCAGGCGCTTGCCGGTAACCAGATGGAAGGGCACGCCGGCCCAACGCCAGTTGTCGATATGCGCGGTGACGCCGACAAAGGTTTCGGCCTCGCTGCCTTCCGGCGGCTGGTAGGCCTGCGCCGGCTGGCCGTTGATGGTGCCGGCGGTGTAGCGACCGCGCACGCTGTCCTTGGCGGCATGCTTGGCATCGAGCGGGCGCAGGGCGCGCAGCACCTTCACCTTTTCGTCGCGGATGCGGTCGGCTTCCAGCGATGCCGGCGGCTCCATCGCCACCAGGCACAGCAGCTGCAGGATATGGCTCTGCACCATGTCGCGCAGCGCGCCGGAGCGCGAGTAATACGAGTCACGGCCATCAACGCCGTCGCTTTCGGCGACCAGGATGTGCACCGAGGCGATGTAGTTACGGTTCCACACCGCTTCCAGCAAGGTGTTGCCGAAACGCAGGGCCATCAGGTTCTGCACCGCGGCCTTGCCGAGATAATGGTCGAGGCGGAACACACGGTCTTCGTCGACCAGCTTGCCGATCGACTGCAGGATCTCTTCGGCACTGTCGCTGTCCGAACCGATCGGCTTCTCCAGCATCAGGCGGTTGGGCGCAGCCAATGCGCCACCCAATGCCAGGCCTTCGCAGGTGGAGATGTACAGGCCCGGCGGGATCGCCAGATAGCTGACGCATTTGCGGTGCACCAGGTCCTTGACCGCCTCGGCGACCGACTCGGCGTTGCGCAGGTCCACCGAACGGTAGTCGATGCGGTTGAGCAGGTTGCCGATGTCCTCCTGACTGGCATGCGGCATGGCCGCTTCCAGGCGTGGACGCAGCAGGTCGCGGAACTTCTCGGTGTCATGCGGCGACAAGGCCAGGGCACGGACGCGGAAATCTTCCGGGAGTAGGCCGTCGCCAAGCAGGCGTAGCAGGGACGGGAACAGATAACGCTGGGCCAGATCGCCTGTGGCACCGAACAGGAAGAGGGTGTCGTGCATTGCACGAGTTTCGGGTGCGGATGACATCGTTGTCAATTGTTCGTCTTCAAGGCCTGCGCCGTGATTGGGACGTCCGCGTCCATCGGCGCGAGGGAGCGGGCGTGGGCAACCTGGGCTTGTGCAATGCAGCATGCTGCAAGGGCGGAATCGGGTCCGTGCAGTGGGACGCAGGTGCCATGTGAGGGCGACTGCGATGGTGCCATATGAATATGCTTACCGTGCACAATGTTTCGGATGTATACGATTGCAGGAAACTGTTCTCTCGCTGTAACGCAAGTGTTCCGCTGCTCCAGGTTTCGACTCGCAACGAGGTAGTGATGGCCAAGGTTCAATTCGACAGTGTGCGCAAGGTGTATGACAACGGGCAGGTCGCCGTGGCCGGGGCCAGTTTCGATATCGCCGATGGCGAGTTGATGGTGCTGGTGGGGCCATCGGGTTGTGGCAAGTCCACACTGCTGCGAATGGTGGCGGGGCTGGAAGAGATCAGTGCTGGCAGCCTGCGGATCGGCGAGCGCGTGGTGAATGATGTGGCGCCGAAGGATCGGGACATCGCGATGGTGTTCCAGAACTACGCGCTCTACCCGCATATGACCGTTGCCGAGAACCTGGGCTTCGGCTTGAAGCTGCGTGGGCATGACAAGGCCGAGGTGCAGCGTCGCGTGCAGGATGCCGCCGATTCCTTGGGCCTGACCTCGATGCTGGACAAGCTGCCGCGCGCGATGTCGGGTGGTCAGCGCCAGCGTGTTGCGCTGGGGCGTGCGCTGGTGCGCGAGCCGGAGGTGTTCCTGCTGGACGAACCGCTATCCAATCTGGATGCGAAGCTGCGTCATTCGGTGCGCACCGAGATCGCGCAGCTGCATCGCAAGTTGGGCACGACGATGATCTATGTCACCCACGACCAGGTCGAGGCGATGACGCTGGGCCAACGCATCGTTGTGCTCAACGAGGGCGTGATCCAGCAGATCGACACGCCGATGGCGTTGTACGACAAGCCGGTCAATCTGTTCGTTGCGGGTTTCCTTGGCAGCCCGGCGATGAACATGTTGCGTGGCGACGTGCGGCGCGATGAGGCGGGAAGCGCGGTGCTGCGGTTGGAGTCCAGTCGCGACGACGCTGGCGATGTGGCACTCGGTGCAGTGAAGCTGGATCCAGTCTGGTTTGGCAAGCCGCTGGTGGTTGGCGTGCGGCCTGAGCATCTGCAGCCTGGCAATGGTCCGGCGGCGTTCAATGCGCGCATCGAAGGTGTGGAGCCGGTGGGCAACGAGATCTTCGTCAACCTGCGCTATGGCGAGCAGGCGCTGATCATGCGCGTCGCCCCGCAGCAGTTGCCGCAGGTTGGGCAGGAGATTTCGGTGGAAGTCAGTTCGCCGGCGCTGCATTTCTTTGATGCAGCCAGTGGCAATCGCATCGAAGCCAGCGTCTGATCCTGTAGTGTCGAGCCATGCTCGGCAGGGGCTGTACCGGCAATGCCCCATGCCGAGCATGGCTCGGCACTACAGGTGAGGCGCAATGCCGAGCATGGCTCGGCACTACCGGGCTTCAGCGTGCCAGGCCTTCCAGCAGCGGCTGGATGCTGGCGACCTCGCCATTGACCAGTAGCGGGCCTTCCGGCAACTCCAGTGGCAGCACTGCAAGCGCCAATGCGCCGGCCACACAGGCGACGCTGCCGATGTTGCTGTCCCCGTGCTGGACCGCGTCGCCAGAATTTGCGAATGAGGCGCATTCCAGCAGCGCCAGCGAGCGCTTGGCCTTGCCCAGGAAGTGGGTGCGGGCGACGATTTCCTGGCCCGGATAGCAGCCCTTCTTGACGCTGTAGGCGTTCAAGCGATCGAGCCCAAGCTGCTGCGGCGTCCATTGCTCGCGCTGCGCATCCTCGAGGCGGGGCAGGCCGAAACGAAGGTCGTATTGACGCCATGCCAATTCAGCCGTTGTGTCGTCAACGGAGCTTGCTGCGCTGCTGATCTGCAGCGTTCGCGGCACCGTTGCGCTGCCCACGTCCAGTTCGATGACGCCGTCGGCCAGCTGCGCTATTTGCGCGCCACGCGCCTGACCGGGCGTTTCCAGGGCGGCGTTCACCGCCAGCGCGCTGGCATGGCTGATGACGACTTTGCGACGGAAGACAAAGCGACGGAGCTGCTCGGCCATGGCCTCGGCGCCGCCGTCGTGGCAGACCAGCAGCAGGGTCTGTGCGTCCACCCGTACCAGCTGAAAGATAGACAGCACGCGGCCTTTGGCGGTCAGCCAGGCGCTCCATTGCCAGTGACCGTCGGCCAGCGAGGGCACGTCATTGGCGAATTGGGCTTGGGCGAAAGCGACCGCATCGGCTCCGGCAAGGCTCACGATCTGAGCCTTGGAAAGCGTGCGGAAACCGGTGAAAGCAGGGGCGAGGTTGTCAGACACGTGACTGAGGACTAAAATTTGTGCGTTGCGAGACCACCAATGATAGGCCAAACAACCCCCACTCCCGAGCCCGAAGCTGAAGCCCCGTTGGGCCCCGAGAAGCAGCCGCTTCCCGAGGTTACGCCGGTGCCTCAGGAAATAGGCGGCCGCGGCGGACTCGATCCGGTGCGGTATGGCGATTGGGAGAAAAACGGGCGCTGCATAGATTTCTGAGCAGCGTTGAGCCAACGCGGCATTGAGCCGCCCAGCCGAGATATGAGTCAGCGAATGGCGAACAGACCCCGCCCCCTCTCTCCGCACCTGCAGGTGTATCGCTGGCAGATCCAGATGGCCACCTCGATCCTGCATCGAGTAACCGGCATCATTCTGACTGTCGGTTCCCTGATCATCGCGGGCGGCTTGTTCGCCCTGATGATGGGCCCTGAGTCCTGGAACTGCTTCACCACCCACGCCGGCGCCTGGTACGGCAAGGTGATCCTGTTCGGCTGGAGCTGGTGCTTCGCCTATCACCTGTGCAATGGCATCCGCCATATCGTGCAGGACTTCGCCATCGGCTACGCCAAGGCCACCTTCATCCGCAGCAGCTGGATGTCGGTGATTGCCTCGTTGGTGCTGACCGCCCTGATCTGGGCCTACGTCTGCCTGGGAGCTGCCGCATGAGCAAGTACCGCACCCCGCTGAAGAATGCGCGTGGCCTTGGCAGCGCCAAGTCCGGTACCGAGCACTTCGTCCACCAGCGCCTGACCGCCACCGCCCTGGTCGCACTGACCATCTGGTTCCTGTGCCTGGTGCTGAGCCTGATGGGCGCCGATTACGTCACCGCCGTGGAAACCATTTCCAAGCCGTGGAACGCGATCCTGCTGGGTGGCTTCCTGGTCGCCATGTTCTGGCACGCCCAGCTTGGCCTGCAGGTGGTCCTCGAGGACTACATCCACAACTCGCTGATGGCCCTGGCCTTGCAGACCACGGTCAAGTTCGTCGCCGTGCTCGGCGCCATCGTCAGCATCTTTGCGGTTGCCCGCATCGCGTTTGGGAACTGATACATGTCCGCTTACAACATTACTGAACACAAGGTCGACATGGTCGTCGTCGGCGCCGGTGGCGCTGGCCTGCGTGCAACGTTTGGCCTGGCCCAGAAGGGCCTGCAGACTGTCTGCATCACCAAGGTCTTCCCGACCCGCTCGCACACCGTGGCAGCGCAGGGCGGCATTTCCGCCGCGCTCGGCAACATGGGTGAGGACGACTGGCGTTACCACTTCTTCGACACCATCAAGGGTTCGGATTGGCTGGGCGACCAGGACGCCATCGAGTACATGTGCCGTGAGGCCATCCCGGCCATCATCGAGCTGGAGCACTACGGCGTTCCGTTCTCGCGCACCGAAGAAGGCAAGATCTACCAGCGTCCGTTCGGTGGCATGACCACCAAGTACGGTGAAGGCCCGTCCGCGCAGCGTACCTGCGCCGCCGCCGACCGTACCGGCCACGCCATCCTGCACACCCTGTACCAGCAGTCGCTGGCGCACAACGCGCAGTTCATGATCGAGTACTTCGCACTCGACCTGATCTTCGACGACGAAGGCGTGTGCCGCGGCGTGCTCGCCCTGGACATGGCCGAAGGCACCTTGCACCTGTTCCGTTCGCAGGGTGTGGTGCTGGCAACCGGCGGTTACGGCCGTGCCTACTTCAGCGCCACCTCGGCGCACACCTGTACCGGTGACGGCGGTGGCCTGGTGGCCCGTGCCGGCCTGCCGCTGCAGGACATGGAATTCGTGCAGTTCCACCCGACCGGTATCTACGGTGCCGGCTGCCTGATCACCGAAGGTGTGCGAGGCGAGGGTGGCATCCTGCGCAACAGCAGTGGCGAGCGCTTCATGGAGCGCTATGCACCGCATTACAAGGATCTGGCATCGCGTGACGTGGTGTCGCGTTCGATGACTATCGAAATCCGTGAAGGCCGCGGCGTCGGCGAGCACAAGGATCACATCCTGCTCGACCTGACCCACCTCGGCCCGGGCGTGATCGACGACAAGCTGCCGGGTATTGCCGAAAGCGCGCGCATCTTCGCAGGCGTGGACGTGCACAAGCAGCCGATTCCGGTCATTCCGACCGTGCACTACAACATGGGCGGCATCCCGACCAATTACCACGGTGAAGTGGTGCGCAAGGTCGGCGACAACCCCGATGCAGTGGTGCCGGGCCTGTACGCCATCGGCGAAGCGGCCTGCGTGTCCGTGCACGGTGCAAACCGCCTGGGCTCGAACTCGCTGCTCGACCTGGTGGTGTTCGGCCGCGCCGTGGCCAACCGCTGCGCCGAGACGATCAAGCCGGGTGCGCCGCACAAGACCCTGCCGTCCGATGCCTGCGACAAGGCCCTGGGCCTGCTCGACAAGCTGCGTCACGCCAACGGCGATACGCCGACCTCGGTCATTCGCGACAACATGCAGCGCACCATGCAGAACGATGCTGCCGTGTTCCGCACCAGCAAGACGCTGGAAGAAGGCTGCCAGAAGATGGCGCAGGTGTTCGATTCGTTCCAGGACGTCAAGGTTTCCGACCGTTCGCTGGTCTGGAACTCGGACCTGATCGAAACCTACGAGCTGAACAACCTGCTGCTCAATGCAGTGGCGACCATCAACTCGGCCGAGCAGCGCAAGGAAAGCCGTGGCGCCCACGCGCACGAGGATTACCCGGACCGCGACGACGTCAACTGGCAGAAGCACACGCTGGTCACTGTCGACGAAAAGGGCAAGTGCAGCTTCGATTACCGTCCGGTGCACATGTACACGCTCAGCGATGACGTGTCCGTGGTGCCGCCGAAGCCGCGCGTCTACTGATCCGGGGAACTTACGAACATGGCTGAATTTGCACTCCCGAAGAACTCCCGGTTGACCAAGGGCAAGCACTTCCCCGCCAAGAGCGGTGCGAAGAACACGCGTACCTTCAAGATCTACCGCTGGAGCCCCGATGGCGACCAGAACCCGCGTACCGACACCTACGAGATCGATCTCGATGCGTGCGGCCCGATGGTTCTGGACGCGCTGATCAAGATCAAGAACGAGATTGATCCGACCCTGACCTTCCGCCGCTCCTGCCGCGAGGGTATCTGCGGTTCGTGCGCGATGAACATCGACGGCACCAACACCCTGGCCTGCACCCGCGCCATTGCCGATTGCGGCAAGGCCGAAGTGCCGATCTACCCGCTGCCGCACATGGACGTGGTCAAGGATCTGGTTCCGGACCTGACCCACTTCTATGCGCAGTACGCCTCGATCAAGCCGTGGATCCGCACCCAGACCCCGGCGCCGGCAGACCGTGAACGCCTGCAGTCGCCGGACGACCGCAAGAAGCTGGACGGCCTGTACGAGTGCATCCTGTGCGCGTGCTGCTCGACCAGCTGCCCGAGCTACTGGTGGAATGGCGAGCGTTACCTGGGCCCGGCGATCCTGCTGCAGGCCTACCGCTGGATCATCGACTCGCGCGATGAAGACACCGGCGCACGCCTGGACGATCTGGAAGATCCGTTCAAGCTGTACCGCTGCCACACCATCATGAACTGCGCACGCACCTGCCCGAAGGGCTTGAACCCGGCACTGGCAATCGCCGAGATCAAGAAGTTGATGATGGCGCGCCGCGCTTGATGCGGGCTTGCCCCGGTGCAAGCTGGGGTTCCCGCTCTTGATGTGCAGTTGTTCTCCCTTCTCCCGCGTGCGGGAGAAGGTGCCCCGTAGGGGCGGATGAGGGGAGCTTTTGACGCTGCCCTTGTTGAATGTTGAGTGGCGGTCTGGATGAATTCCTCCAGGAGCTGCCCTCACCCCAACCCCTCTCCCGCCTCGCGGGAGAGGGGCTTAAGCTTGAAGCCATGCAGACCGAAGACGAAATCCTGTTGAAGAAGCTGCGCTGGCGTTGCCGGCGTGGCATGCGTGAGCTGGATCAACTGTTCGGCCGCTATCTTGACCGCCGCTGGCTGGATGCACCTGCCGCCGAGCGCGAGGTTTTCCTGCAGTTGCTGGACACCGAAGACGATAAGTTGTGGCGCTGGTCCATGGGCTACGAGGTCTGTCCGGATGCGTCGCAGGCGCAACTCATCGCCTACATCCGCTCCCTTCCGGTGTGAGTGGCGACCGTCGCGCTGGTTGAGTCGCGCGTTGACGGGCCTGGCGGTACTTGCCGCTGTTTCGATAATGAACTGCAGATTGGAGCCGGGCCATGCCTGGCCCTTGGCCCTGTGCGTGCTTGGCTGGGGGTTGCTGCAGGCACGGGCCGAGTCGCGCAGGCCGCCTCGTGACCTGTTGATACCGCCGCCTCCAGGCCTCTCCTGTGTCGATGGCATACCCGTGGAGCAGATCGAACTGCTCGAGCGCGGCCCCTTGCTGGTGCTGCGCTGGCGGCAGGGTAAACGCCGCCAACAGCTGCTGTTCTGGCCCGATACGCTGCCCAGGGCGCAGCGACGTGAACTGCGACTGGCCGTAAAGGCGCATGGCGTTTCCCGCCAGCCGCCGGGAATGGCACCATAGCTGCCAGTTCCCGGGCAGACACGCATGTTCAAACCCTTACCTGTCGCAATCGGATTGCGCTACCTGCGCGCCAAGCGCCGCAATGGCTTCATTTCCTTCATCTCCATGGCCTCCATCCTTGGCATCGCGCTCGGGGTGATGGTGCTGATCACCACCCTGGCGGTGATGAGCGGCTTCCAGAAGGAGATCCGCGACCGCCTGCTGCAGATGTCCGCCCATGCCACGGTCAGTGCCGACGGCGAGCCGATGGCCAACTGGCAGCACGCCATCGACGTGGCGACCAAGGACCCGCGTGTAGCCGGTGCCGCGCCGTATATCGAGATCCAGGGCATGTTGAGCGGCCTGCGGGTGCAGGGCGCGATCATCCAGGGCGTTGATCCTGCGCAGGAGTCCAAGGTCTCGGTGCTGGCCGAGAAGATGACCAAGGGCAAACTGGACAGCCTGCAGCCCGGCGAATTCAACATGGTGGTCGGCAAGGAACTGGCGATCTGGTTGGGCGTGGATGTTGGTGACAGCGTGGTGGCGACGCTTGCCGAAGTGCAGGGCACGCCGATGGGCGCCATGCCGCGGGTCAAGCGCTTCAAGGTCAGCGGCATCTTCGAGGCCGGCTCCAATGAAGTGGACCGCGGCGTCGCCTTCACCAACATGCAGGACATGGAGCGCGTGCTGCGCATGGACGGCGTCACCGGCGTGCGCCTGAAGATGCACGACATGGACCAGGCCTATACCGTGGCCCGCGATTTGGCAGTCAACCTCAACGGCTATTACCGGGTGAGTGACTGGACGCAGGAGAACGCCAACCTCTACCACTCGCTGCGCATGGAAAAGACAGTGATGGGCATCCTGCTGTCGCTGATCGTGGCGATGGGTGCTTTCAACCTGGTGTCCTCGCAGGTGATGCTGGTTACCGACAAGCAGGCCGATATCGCCATCCTGCGCACGCTTGGCCTGACGCCTCGCGGAGTAATGCAGGTGTTCATGGTGCAGGGCACCTTGATCGGCGTATTCGGCACGATAGTTGGCGTGATCAGTGGCATCACCTTGACCCTCAACCTGGAACGCATCCTCGGCCTGATCGAGACCGTCTTCAATATCAAGCTGCTGCCGGAGGATGTGTACTACATCACCGGCCTGCCGACCGACATGCAGACCGGTGACATCGTGGTGATCACCATTGTCGCGCTGCTGATGAGCTTTGCCGCGACCCTTTACCCGGCGTGGCGCGCAGCCCGCACCCAGCCGGCCGAGGCGCTGCGCTATGAATGAGAACGCATTGATGGAATCGGTAATCCGCGCCGAAGGCCTGGGCAAGACCTACGCCGAAGGCAAGATGCACACGCCGGTGTTCGACGGCCTAGACTTGAATGTTGCCGCGGGCGAAACCGTGGCCATCGTCGGTGCCTCGGGTGCAGGCAAGAGCACCTTGCTGCACCTGCTGGGCGGCTTGGATATCCCGACCGCCGGTGAGGTCTATGTCGCCGGCCAGCGCATGTCGGCGCTGTCCGATGCCGCGCGCGGCAACCTTCGCAATAGTTCGCTGGGCTTCGTCTACCAGTTCCACCACCTGCTGCCGGAATTCACCGCGCTGGAGAACGTGATGATTCCGGTGATGCTTGGGGGCAGTGATCCGGCCGCAGCGAGTGTCCGCGCCAAGGCTTTGCTGGAGTCGGTTGGGCTCGGCCATCGTTTGGGTCACAAGCCGGGCGAGTTGTCTGGCGGTGAACGCCAGCGCACCGCGGTTGCGCGTGCCCTGGTCAACCAGCCGGGCTGCGTGCTCGGCGATGAGCCAACTGGCAATCTGGACGACAAGACCGCCGCCACCGTGTTCGATCTGATGCTGGAGTTGAACCGCGAGCAGCGCACCAGTTTGGTTCTGGTCACCCACGACCGCAGTTTGGCGCGCAAGCTTGATCGCGTGCTGGAGCTGCGTGAGGGCCGGTTGCACGAGCTGGCCAGCAGCGGGGTTTGATCATCTCCCGGCAATGCGGCTCCTGTCAGTCATGGAGCTGCGATGCGGGGAGAGGCGTGAAAGCAGGTTGTTTCCTTCAATGAGGATTGCCGTCATGAAGAAAGTGCTTGTTGCGATGGTTCTGGCCGCCGTTCTTGGCGGTTGCGCGACGACCGGGAAGCTGAGCAGCACCGAGCGGCTCGAGTTGTACCGGGCCCACGCAGGCGCTCCGGTGAACAATTTCAAATACTTTGGCTCGTTCAACGGCTGGACCGAATTGGGCGACAGCGCCCTGGCGGTCTGGACCAAGCCAGCCGAAGCCTGGCTGTTGAATCTGAGTGGGCCGTGCATGGATCTGTCCTATGCGCCGGCTATTTCCATCACCAACATGATGGGCCAGGTATCTGCGAGGTTTGATCGCGTGATCGTGCACGGCGGCGGCCCGATGTCGCATGTGCCCTGCCGCATCGAAAGCATCCAGCCGCTGGATGTGAAGGCACTGCGTGCATCCGAGAAAGAGCTGCGCGAAGCCAAGATTTCCGAGCGCGCTGCGGATCAGGGCACCGAAACGAACTGAAGCACCATCTGTAGTGCCGAGCCATGCTCGGCAGGGGCTTCACCAGCAATGCCTCACGGCTCAAGCCGGGCAATGCCCGGCTTGAGCCTTCATGCACGGATCAACCCTCGCAGGTAAGGCCTCTGCCGAGCATGGCTCGGCACTACAGGCTTCCGGTCTTATTCCGCTTCCGGCGCGACGTAACCCGCCGGTTTTTCCGCGCCACCAGAGAACAGGTATTTCACCAGCTCTTCCTCAAGGAAGGCGCGGTGCTTCGGGTCGCGCGGTGACAAGCGGTTCTCGTTGATCAGCATGGTCTGGTGCGCCAGCCAGGTAGCCCACGCCTGCTTGCCGATGTTGGCGAAGATGCGCTGGCCGAGCTCGCCGGGATAGGGCACGAAATCCAGACCCTCGGTTTCGCGTTGTTCGTATTGGCAGAAGACGGAGCGGGGCATGGTGTGGTCCTGTCGAATCAGTGCGCCGGATGACGTTCCAGCAGTTTGCGGATGGGCGCGGGCAGGCCGAGTGCGGCCAGTTCGTCACGCGCTACCCAGCGTAGATCGGCATTGTCGCCGACCTTGGACTTGAGTGCGACCTTGCGCAGGTGCAGCGGCTGCAGGTGCAGGCGGTAATGGCTGAAGGTATGCACGATCAGCGGCAGTTCGTTGGCGTTGTCGTAATTGCCCTTGACGCTGGCAGCAAACCACTCGCGCAGCGCGCTGTCAGTGTCGGCCTGCGGCAAGGTCCACAACGAGGCCCAGATACCGGTCGGCGGGCGTTTGAGCAGCAGGATGCGGCCTTCTGCATCTTCCAGCAGCAAGGCACTGGCTTCGCGCTCGGGCAGGACTTTGCTGGGCTTGGGTGTTGGCAGTGAATCGACCAGACCCTGGGCATGCGCGACACAGTTGCTCTGCAGCGGGCACAGGATGCAGGCGGGCTTGGCGCGCGTGCACAGGGTTGCGCCGAAATCCATCTGCGCCTGGGTGTAGTCGGCCATGCGCCCCGCCGGTACCTGCGCGACGTGGGCTTCGGCCTGCGCCCAGAGCTGCTTTTCTATAACAGGAAGGCCGGGGAAGCCGCTGATGCCGTGATAACGGGTCAATACGCGTTTGACGTTGCCGTCGAGGATTGCGAACGGGTCGTTCCAGGCTTGGCTGAGGATGGCGCCGGCAGTACTGCGGCCGATGCCGGGCAGGGCAAGCAGGGCATCGAAATCACGCGGTAATTCACCGCCATGCAGCTCGACGCATTGTTTGGCTGCTGCATGCAGATTGCGGGCGCGGGCGTAGTAGCCCAGGCCGGCCCAGTGCGCCATCAAGGTGTCGTTATCGGTTGCTGCCAGGTCGCGAAGCGTTGGGAACGACTGCACGAAACGCTGGAAGTACGGAGTTGCCGTCGCAACCTGCGTTTGCTGCAACATGATTTCCGACAGCCACACCCGGTACGGTGAACGCGGATGCTGCCATGGCAGATCGTGGCGGCCGTGCTGGTCAAACCAGGTGAGGAGTTGGCTGGGGAAGTTGGGCATTGGCTCGCAGGCGATGGCGGTTGCTTTCGCATTCCTTCTCCCGCTGGCGGGAGAAGGTGCCCCGTAGGGGCGGATGAGGGGAGCTTTTGATCCTGCTCGTAGAGCTTCCCCTCACCCCAACCCCTCTCCCGGAGGGAGAGGGGCTTTGGATCAATTGCTGCCCAATGCCTGCGGTAGCAGCGCGTCGACGAAGGCTTCTGCATCGAATACGCGTAGATCTTCCGGGCGCTCGCCGATGCCGGCGAAGCGGATCGGAATGCCGAACTCGCGGGCCAGTGCAAATACCACGCCGCCCTTGGCGGTGCCGTCCAGCTTGGTCACGACCAGCCCGGTAACGCCAGCCGCAGCATGGAACTGGCGCAGCTGCGACAGCGCGTTCTGGCCGGTGGTGCCGTCGATCACCATCAGCACTTCGTGCGGAGCGGTTTCGTCGATCTTGCCGAGCACGCGGCGGATCTTGCTCAGCTCGTTCATCAGCCCGCTCTGGGTGTGCAGGCGGCCGGCGGTGTCGGCGATCAGTACGCTGGTGCCACGCGCCTTGCCGGCCTGCAGTGCGTCGAATGCAACCGAAGCGGCATCGGCATTCTGGCCCTGTGCGACCACGGCCACGCCATTGCGCTCTCCCCAGATCTGCAGCTGGGCGACGGCGGCGGCGCGGAAGGTGTCGCCTGCGGCCAGCATCAGGCTATGACCCTGATCCTTGAAGCGCTTGGCCAGCTTGCCGATGGTGGTGGTCTTGCCGACGCCGTTGACGCCGACGGTAAGAATCACGAATGGCTTTGCATTGGTGTCGATGACCAGTGGTTTGGCGACCGGCTGCAGCATCGCGATCAGGTCGGCGCGAAGTGCTGCCAGCAATGCGTTGGCGTCGGCGAACTCGCGCGATTTCATGCGCTTGCGCAGGTCTTCGACCAGCGCCGTGGTAGCTGGCATGCCGACGTCGGCGGTGATCAGTGCGGTCTCGATCTCGTCGAGCAGGTCGTCATCGAGCTTGGGGTTGCGCGAGAACAGACCGCCGAAGCTGCGCGCGAAGCTGCTGTTGCGCAGGCGGTCCCGCCAGCCGAGCTTGCCTACAGGCGCAGCTGGAGCGGCGTTGACCGGGATCAGCGCTGCGTCTGAATCGGGGGAGCTTGGTGTGCTGGTTTCAGCGACGACTGGTGCGGGAGCCGCTACTACAGGAGCAGCAACCGGTTCTGCTGCCTGCGGAACGGGGGCCACAACTGCAGGGGAGGGTGCTTCGACGGCAGCCGGTACCGTGACCTCTACCGCAGTTGCAGCAGGAGTGGTTTCGAGTGCGATGGCCGATTCCACTTCCGGTGCAGCAGTTGCTGGAGCAGTGGGGGCAACTTCGACCGCCGCCTGTTCGGTTTCGGGCTGGTCCGGCTCTGCTGGCAGCGACGGCTGCGCTGATGGTGCCTGCGGGAAGGCGGCGGCCAGTTCCTCAACGCTCAGCGTGGACGGCTTTGCGGGCTGTTGGGCGTCGTCGGTCTTTTTGCGGCGAAAGAAGCTGAACATGGAGGAAAAAGGCCTGAAATCAGTTGTCTATTCTACCACTGGCGGTCAGGTGGCCGGCGTTGCCGGTAGGGCGGGGGCTGTTGATTGAAGCCCCTCTCCCGTTCACGGGAGAGGGGTTGGGGTGAGGGCGGTTTTTGGGGCATTACCGGGAAGGCCTCTGCCGAGCATGGCTCGGCACTACGCCCTTCTCCCGCTTGCGGGAGAGGCGGCGAGTCGTCAGGCCGACAGTTCCAGCAGCAGCTTGTTCAAGCGGCGCACGTAACCGGCCGGGTCCTTCAGGCTGTCGCCAGCGGCCAGTGCGGCCTGGTCGAACAGCACGTGGGCCAGGTCGTTGAACCGGTCCATGTCAGGCTCGGCATCCAGCTTCTCGATCAGCGGATGGGCCGGGTTGAACTCGAACACCGGCTTGCTGTCCGGCACCTTCTGGCCGCTGGCTTCCAGGATCTGGCGCATCTGCAGGCCCAGGTCCTGTTCGCCGATGGCGAGGATGGCCGGCGAGTCGGTCAGGCGGTGCGAGACGCGCACTTCGGCAACTTCTTCGCCCAGGGCAGTCTTCAAGCGCGTGGCCAGGCCTTCCTTGGTCTTGGCGACTTCTTCCTGTGCCTTCTTGTCTTCCTCGGTCTCAAGCTTGCCCAGGTCCAGGTCGCCACGGGCGATGTCGGCGAAGGACTTGCCGTCGAACTCGGTGAGATAGCTCATCAGCCACTCGTCGATGCGATCGGTCATCAGCAGCACTTCGATGCCCTTCTTGCGGAATACCTCAAGATGCGGACTGTCCTTGACCTGCTGGAAGCTCTCGCCGGTCAGGTAATAGATCTTGTCCTGGCCTTCGATCATGCGGCCGACGTAATCGGCCAGGGCAACGCTGTGCTCGCCGCTGCCGTCGTGGGTGGAGGCGAAGCGCAGCAGGCCAGCGACCTTCTCGCGGTTGCCGTAGTCCTCGGCCGGGCCTTCCTTCAGCACCTGGCCGAAGTTCTTCCAGAAGCCTGCGTATTCCTCGGGTTTGTCCTTGGCCAGCTTCTCCAGCATGTCCAGCGAACGCTTGGTCAGCGCCGACTTCATCGAGTCGATCACCGGGCCGGACTGCAGGATTTCGCGCGACACGTTCAACGGCAGGTCGTTGGAATCGACCACGCCCTTGATGAAGCGCAGGTACAGCGGCAGGAACTGCTCGGCCTGGTCCATGATGAAAACGCGCTGCACATAGAGCTTCAGGCCCTTGGGTGCGTCGCGGTGGTACAGGTCGTAAGGTGCGCGGCCCGGCGTATACAGCAGCGAGGTGTACTCGAGCTTGCCCTCGACCTTGTTGTGGGTCCAGGCCAGCGGGTCGGTCGGATCGTGCGCGATGTGCTTGTAGAACTCCTTGTATTCCTCGTCCTTGACCTCGGACTTGGCACGGGTCCACAGCGCATTGGCGCGGTTGACGGTTTCCCATTCCGGCGTGGTCGGCTTGTCGGCTTCCTCGCCGTGGTGCTCCTTCTGCAGTTCGATCGGCAAGCCGATATGGTCGGAGTACTTCTTGATCAGGCTGCGCAGCTGCCAGCCGTCGGTATAGCTGTCTTCGCCTTCCTTCAGGTGCAGCACGATGCGGGTGCCGCGCTCGGGCTTGTCGATGGTCTCGACCTCGAACTCGCCTTCGCCCTTGGACGACCAATGCACGCCTTCACTGGCCGGCAGGCCAGCGCGACGGCTGTAGACGTCAACCTGGTCGGCAACGATGAAGGCCGAATAGAAGCCCACGCCGAATTGGCCGATAAGGTTGGAATCTTTCTTCTGGTCGCCGGACAGGTTCTTCAGGAACTCGGCGGTGCCGGACTTGGCGATGGTGCCGAGGTGTGCGATGGCCTCATCGCGGCTCAGGCCGATGCCGTTGTCGTCGATGCTCAGGGTGCGCGCGGCCGGATCAGCCTCGATGCGGATGCGCAGCGGCGCGCCGCCTTCGAGCAGTTCGGGCTGGGTCAGCGCTTCGAAACGCAGCTTGTCGGCGGCGTCGGCGGCATTGGACACCAGCTCGCGCAGGAAGATTTCCTTGTTCGAGTACAGCGAATGGATCATCAGGTGCAGCAGCTGCTTCACCTCGGTCTGGAAACCGCGGGTTTCCTTGTGATTCTGCTCGGTCATCGGTCGGGGTGCTCCGTTGCTGATTAGGTCGCGCAGCTGCGCGGTGACTGCAGCTTGGGTAAGGGTGAATGGGCCGATTTCAAGGTGGGCGCAGCCGGGGCGGGTGCTGGTCTATCATCTGCAGCACTCAGAGCTGTTGGATCCAGGTTGCCGATGTATTTGATTTGCCACGTTTTGTCCTTGGTTTTGCCGGTGCGGGCCGGATGAGTCCGGCCCGTGGCAAGACGCCCGCCGCCGCCAGCGGGCAGGTGCGCATCGTCGGCGGGCGCTGGCGTAACACCCGGTTGCAGGTTCCTGAATTGCCGGGCCTGCGGCCGACCAGCGACCGGGTCCGCGAGACCCTGTTCAACTGGTTGATGCCGAAGCTGCCCGGCGCCCGTGTCCTGGACCTGTTTGCCGGTAGCGGTGCGCTTGGCCTGGAGGCGGTATCGCGTGGCGCGGCCTCGGCACAGCTGGTGGAGCGTGATCCGCAGCTGGTGACGGCCCTGCGTGGCGTGGTCGGGCGGTTGGGGGCAGGGGATCAGGTCGAGGTGATTGCCGGCGATGCCCTGCAATGGCTGGGCAGCGCTGCCCCGGCACGGGCCGATGTGGTGTTCCTGGATCCGCCTTTCGCCGCAGGTTTGTGGGAACAGGTGATCGAACGTCTGCCCCGGCACTTGGCCGCAGATGCCTGGCTCTACGTGGAAGCGCCGGTAGGCGCGGCGCTGCAGTTGCCGCCGGAATGGCAACTGCGCCGCGAGGGCAGTACCCGCGAGGTGGCCTATGCCCTCTATCGCCGAGCCGCTGCTACACTTCGCGGCGACATGAACGCGACCGAACCCGCATGACCTCAGCCAATCGCCGCATCGCCGTATACCCGGGCACTTTCGACCCGATCACCAATGGTCATATCGACCTGGTGAACCGTGCCGCGCCGCTGTTCGAGAAGGTGATAGTTGGCGTGGCGCAGAGCCCGTCCAAGGGCCCGACGCTGCCGCTGGAGCTGAGGGTTGCCTTGGCGGTGGAAGCGCTGCAGCACCACGAGAACGTGGAAGTGGTCGGTTTCGACACCTTGCTGGCCCACTTCGTGCGCTCGGTGCACGGCGGGGTACTACTGCGCGGGCTGCGCGCGGTGTCCGATTTTGAATATGAATTCCAGATGGCGAGCATGAACCGACATCTGATTCCGGAGGTGGAGACGCTGTTCCTCACCCCCTCCGAGCAGCACAGCTTCATTTCCTCCTCGCTGGTGCGTGAAATCGCCCGGTTGGGCGGGGATGTCTCCGGCTTCGTGCCGGCTACTGTGCTTGAAGCGTTGCGCAAGGCCCGCGAAGCACGCGGACAGTAAATTTTTTTGTAACACCACTTTTCAACGGGAGAACGATCATGAAGAACACGATGCGCGTGCTGCTTGCCGCCTCGATGGTGCTGGCTGTAACCGCCTGCAAGAAAGAAGAAGCACCGGTAGTCGAAGCGCAGCAGGCGCTGGTCGCCCCGGCCAAGGATGACGACGCGGGTTGGAAGAAGTACCTGCAGGCAGTTGCCGTGCAGAACATGGGCAACATCACCGCCAGCCCGTTCCTGTACTACCTGCCGCCGGCATCGGACCCGGAATTCGCTGCCAAGTACGACCGTCAGGTTGAGAGCGCAACCACCGCCATCGGCCGTGGTATCCAGCCGGGCAACATGCTGGCCTTCGGTTCGTCGAATTCGGCAAAGATGGGCGACCTGATCGAAACCGGCTTCAAGGACGTGCAGGCTGACTCGATGAAGGGTGTGCGCGTGGTGTTCATCGGCGACGCCGCTGACAACGCCCGCGTGCAGACCATCGTCAAGCCGACCGGCGCCGACTACATCTTCGTCGAAGCCAAGTGACGCACTGGGACGGGGCCGCGCAGCGGCCCCGTCTCTGCCAGGACCTCATCCCCGTGAAGGGGGGGCTTTTCTTCGTAGGCCTGGCTCTGGTTCCAGTTTCAACCACCACCTGGGCCCCGCTCTGGCCTGAGGTGAGCCGGGTCAACGCAGCGCATACCCGCTCAATCGGCTCCACGGGCCAGCATCCACATCCGCAGAACGCTGTGGAAGCGGTGACCTCGACCCCGGCAAAACCAGTATCCGGTAAGCTTGCTGTCGGCGCTGCCCTTGGCAGCCCATGAACAGCAGGACCGATGAACCGGCAGGCGCCGGTTGCAAGCCCCGCTCTGACGGGAACACCGCAGCAATGTCTTTGAAAATCAACGAGCTCTGCGTCAACTGTGACGTCTGTGAGCCGGCCTGTCCCAACCAGGCTATCGCAATGGGCGAGACGATCTATGTGATCGATCCGGCCCGTTGTACCGAATGTGTCGGTCATTTCGATGAACCGCAATGCGTGGTGGTGTGCCCGGTCGAATGCATCGACCCGGACCCGGATATCGTCGAAACCGAAGATCAGCTGCTGGCCAAACTGGCCGGCCTGCAACGCGATCACCCTGAGTTTTACCAATCGGAGAATCCAACGGCATGAAACTCGTTGCCCGTTCCCTGCTGCTGTTCGCACTGGTGCTGTCACCGGCCGCGTGGGCAGCCGATACCGCACCGGCCCGCGCCGCACATCCCGATGGCGCTGCAATCGCCAGCGGCCATAGTCTGGCGACTCAAGCTGGTATGGAAATCCTCGGCAAGGGCGGCAATGCGTTCGATGCCGCGGTGGCCGTGTCCTCCACCCTGGCCGTGGTCGAGCCGATCAGCTCGGGTCTGGGCGGTGGCGGCTTCTTCCTGCTGCACGACGCCAAGACCGGCAAGGACCTGATGCTGGATGCGCGCGAAACCTCGCCCGAGTCCGCAACGCCCGAGCAGTTCCTGGACAAGAACGGCAACTTGGACCGCGACCGCTCGGTCAATGGCCCGTGGTCGGCCGGCATCCCCGGCCTGCCAGCAGCGCTGGTGAAGCTGGCGCGCGAGCATGGCAAGTTGCCGCTGGGCGAGTCGCTGGCACCGGCAATCCGCGTCGCCACCGATGGTTTCCCGGTGTATGCACGCATGGCCCGTGGCTATGCCAGCCGTCGCGAAGTGATGGATCGCTATCCGGGCACCCGCGAGGTCTACCTGCGCAACGGCAAGCCGATTGCCGAGGGCGATATCTTCAAGCAGCCGGAGCTGGCGCATACGCTGCAGCTGCTGGCCGCCAACGGCTTTGATGGTTTCTACCGCGGCGAGACCGGGCGCAAGCTGCTGGCTGGCGTGAAGCAGGCCGGCGGCCGCTGGACTGCCGAGGAACTGGCCGGCTACACGGTCAAGACCCGCGAGCCTATCGTGTTCAACTACCGTGGCTGGAAGATCACCACGGCCTCGCCGCCATCCTCCGGCGGTATCGCGCTGGCCTCGATGCTGCAGATCCTGGAACCCTGGGATCTGAACAAGATGGACCAGGCGCATAGCACCCACCTGGTGGTGGAAGCGATGCGTCGTGCCTATCGCGACCGTACCTTCTTTCTGGGCGACCCGGACTTCGTCGACATCCCGCAGAAGGTGCTGACCAGCCGCGATTACGCGCAGGGTCTGCGCGCAACCATCCATCCGGAAAAGGCCACGCCGAGTGACCTGCTGTCGGGCAACCCGACGCCACTGGAAGATGATGAGACCACGCATTTCTCGATCATCGACAGCGAAGGCAACCGCGTTGGTGGCACCCAGACCGTGAACCTGCTGTATGGCTCGGGTCTGATCCCGGCCGGCACCGGCGTGCTGCTGAACAACGAGATGGACGACTTCGCGCTGAAGCCGGGCACACCCAACGCCTTCGGCGTGATGGGCTATGCCGCCAACGCGCCGGCCAAGGGCAAGCGCATGCTCAGCTCGATGACGCCGACGTTCATGGAGAACGACGACAAGGTCGTGGTGATCGGTACGCCGGGTGGCAGCCGCATCATCACCATGGTCCTGCTCGGCATCCTCGGCTATGACGCTGGCCTGGACGCACAGCAGGTAGCTGCCTTGCCGCGCTATCACCACCAGTGGCTGCCGGATGAGATTTCGGCGGAGACCGGTGCGTTCTCGCCGGAAGTCGCCAAGCAGCTGCAGGCGATGGGCCACAAGGTTGAACTGCCGGGTGACTCGGCCGAAGGCGGTCGTGGTTCCAGCCACGTCTGGGGCAACCTGCAGACGGTGGAGTGGGATCGACGCAGCAATGTGCTCAGCGGCGGCAGCGATCCGCGTAACCCGGTAGGCAGTGCCGAGGTTCGCAAGTCAGGCAAGGCTGACTGAGATAACGAGCAAGCCCCGTTTCGACGGGAATGCTGTTCACTGGAACGCTTGAGTTCCCCAGAATCCGATGCCAGTTGCTGGCATCGGATTTTTTTGTGGGAGCGGCGTCAGCCGCGAGGCAGGTAAATCATGAGTTGCTACAGTTGCCAAGCGCTTCAGCGGCGTCAGCTTCGCGGCTGACGCCGCTCCCACAATGTAATGCCACCTCACGCAACCCTGGTACTGAAGCTATTGGCAATCGCCGGCTCCAACCAAACCGCGCACACCACCGCGTTCCCCACCTGTACCCCGGCGTCAATTATCCGCCACCGATTCCTTGCGAATATTTAACGCGCTGCGGGTAGAATTTTTCATATGAAACTATGGTCGATCCGCGGTAACTCGCAAAAACTCGATGGCGGTGCAATGTTCGGCAATGCTCCCAAGGCATTGTGGGAACGATGGGCGCCGGCCGACGACGCCAACCGCATTGAACTGGCATGCAGGGCTTTGCTGGCCAGTCCGTTGGGTGGCAAGACCGTGTTGTTCGAAACCGGCATCGGTGCTTTCTTCGAGCCCAAGCTGCGCGAGCGCTACGGTGTGCAGGAACCGCGTCATGTGTTGATCGACTCACTGCGCGAGGCCGGCTTCGAGCATGAAGACATCGATGTGGTTGTGCTCAGCCATCTGCACTTCGATCATGCCGGTGGTCTGTTGGCGCCATGGTCGGAAGGTCGCGAGCCGGAACTGCTGTTCCCCAATGCGACCTTCGTGATTGGCGCCGAGCACTGGGAGCGTGCCAGGCATCCGCATCCGCGTGACCGCGCCAGTTTCATTCCCGAGTTGAGCGGTTTGCTGGAAGCCAGCGGTCGCCTGGAAATCGTCAGTGGTGCCTATTCAAAGGCATTGGGCGAGTCAGTACGTTTCAGCTTCAGCGATGGCCATACGCCAGGCCTGATGCTGGCTGAAATCATTGGTCCGGAGCGGGTCAATGGCCAGCCGCGCGGCGGCGTGGTGTTTTGTGCCGACCTGATACCTGGCCGTTCCTGGGTGCATGTGCCGATCACCATGGGTTACGACCGCAATGCCGAGTTGCTGATCGACGAGAAGCGGGCCTTCCTCGAGGACAAACTGGCGCGCAACGTGCACCTGTTCTTCACCCATGACCCGCAATGTGCGATGGCGCAGGTGGTGCGTGATGACAAGGGGCGCTTTGCCACCGCCCATGAAGTGGCCGAGTTGAAGGCGCGTACGCTGGCCGCCTGAGCTGACCAACGGCAGCTGAAAAAACTGACTTCCGGCACTGATTCCGGAGGTCGCCAAAACCGACATTGATCCCATCATTCAGATCCGGGGCAATGTCATGAAACTTCCTTCCCTGCTGCGACGCGCCGGGCTTGCCGTGCTCCTGTTGCTGGGGCCCGCTGCTGCCGCGCTGGCGGCTCCAACCCAGGTGCTGCCACTGCAGGTCAGTGCCGAGCGCTCGACAACGCTGGCGATCTGGGAGCCAGCACAGGTGCGTGGTGTGGTGCTGTTTTCCTCCGGGCACGGTGCCTGGCCGGAACGCTACGAGCGCCTGCTGCAGTCCTGGGCGGATGCCGGATTCGTGGTGTTGGCACCGCTGCACGTGGACTCGATGAAGTATCCGCAGCGTGAGCAGTTCTCGCTGCAACAAGGCTTGACCGAGCGCTTCGTCGACATGCGCGCTGTCAGCGGCTACGCGGCGAAGCATTGGCCCGGGATGCCGGTTGCTGCAGCCGGTCATAGTCTGGGGACGCTGATCTCGGCGACGCTTGGTGGTGCATTGAACGGACTGGGGCCGTTGCGCGATCCATCAGTGGTGGCTGTGCTGGGCTTTTCGTCGCCAGGCCGGATTCCGGGGCTGATCAACGAGCAGTCATATGCCTCGCTGGCGGTGCCTTTGCTGCTGGTCACCGGTGACAAGGATCTGGTGCCGGGTTTCGTCAGCGACCCGGTCGATCACCTCTATCCCGTCGAGACGGCGCCTGCTGGCGACAAGACCGGCGTGGTACTTGCCGGGGGCGACCATAACCTGATTGGTGGAGAACCGGAGCTGTTGTTCGAACGCGCCCGCGAGCTGGGCACGGCGTTCCTGCGTGTACAACTGCTCAAGGACGAGCACGCGCGGCAGCTGTTGGCGGCGCCTGCCGCTGCCAATGAGCGCTGGCTGCGCCGCTGATTCGTTGCAGTTGGTTCGACGGATTACGCGTCTTGCGCAAATTCGCGCCAGCTCGTTTCAGTCAGCAAGCGCCGCTCTGCGGCGCTTGCTGACTTTGCCACTGCCGCCATGCCGGCCCGCATGGCAGGGATCAACGTCAATGAACCGCGAAGGTAATGGCATAGGCCGCCTGCGCACCGCGCCGGGCGACCGCACGCACTTGGTACACCTGCACGGTGTAGGTCCCGGAGGCAGGCAATATGCCGTTCCAGTCCTGTCCCAAGCTGCCACTGCCGAGAGCGGTGGCAACGCCGGGAATATCCCCAGGGGCATAGATGTTGAAGCCGACATTGCTGCTGCCGCTCAGGCTTACCCGCATGGATTGCTCGGCCTTGGCATCCAGCGTGTAGTTCACGCTGTCGTAGCCAAGCAGGCTATGGCTGGTGCTGTAGCTGCTCATGCCCTTTGCGAACTGCACGGGAGTCTGGGTGACCTTGTCGGCGGCAAAGGCGGCCGGCGTGCTGATTGCAAACGCCGCGGCCAGAACCAAAGTGATGGCGCGTTTCATCATGTTCACCGCTTGAGTTGGTGGTTGGCGGCGGCAACAGCCCGGCTGGCCGCGATGCTCAGCCGATACGGGTGCCAAAGATGCGATCACCGGCATCGCCCAGGCCCGGCATGATGTAACCCTTCTCGTTGAGGCGCTCGTCGATGGCGGCGGTGTAGATCTCCACGTCCGGATGCACGGCTTCCAGTGCCTTCAGGCCTTCCGGTGCGGCGACCAGGAAAATGCCCTTGATGCGGCGTGCGCCTGCCCGCTTGAGCATGTCGATGGTGGCGATCAAGGTGCCGCCGGTGGCCAGCATCGGATCGAGGATCAGCGCATCGCGTTCTTCCAGGCGGCCGGTCAGGCGCTCGAAGTAGGGCACGGGCTGCAGGGTTTCCTCGTCGCGCTGCAGGCCGACAACGCTGACGCGTGCGGCCGGAATCAGTGACAGCACACCGGTCAGCATGCCCAGGCCGGCGCGCAGGATCGGTACCACGGTGATCTTGGCACCGGCGATGCGCTGCACCTGTACCGGACCGGCCCAACCCGCCATGGTGTGGCTCTCGGTTTCAAGATTGGCGGTGGCCTCGTAGGCCAGCAGGGTGCCGAGCTCGTTGACGACCTCGCGGAAATCCTTGGTGCTCATGGATGCATCGCGGAGTAGGCCGATCTTGTGCTGGACCAACGGGTGGCGGACTTCGACGATTTTCATGGCGGTGTGATGACAGGGAAGAGCACATAGTTTGCCGCAGTCCCGCTGTACCCAGCCAGTAACGGACTGAAATATTGCAGCCGTGCGTCTGTAACAGTCATGCAACTGAACGGACATACCGTGCACACCCATCCTTTACACAGATTGGGGGCGGTAGTGCGCAAGAGCGTCTTGGTGATGGCGGTGACGACAGCGGTGGCCTGCATGGCAGCCGCACCTGCATATGCACAACAGGCCACGGCCGATGGCACGACCACGCTGGCCAGTGGTGCGGCCGCAGCCATCGATCTGGAACGCATCGAAGTGCGTGCGCAGCGCGAAGCGCAGATCCGTGCGGTGGAGCTCAAGCGCGACGCCAATGGCGTGCAGGATGCGGTTGCCTCCGACTCCATGGGCGACTACCCGGACATGAATGTCGCCGAGTCGCTGCAGCGCCTGCCCGGCGTCAGCGTCACCCGCGACCAGGGCGAGGGTCGCTTCGTGGTGATCCGCGGCCTGGATGCGGCCTTGAACAGCGTCAGCATCGACGGCATCGCCATCGGCACGCCGGAGGATTCCTCGCGCGCAGCGCCGTTGGACGTGATTCCGTCCGAGTCCACCGAGCGCCTGCGGGTGATCAAGTCGGCCACTCCAGACATGCCAGGCGATGCCATTGGTGGCGCGGTGGTGGTGGAATCGGCCTCGGCCTTCGACCGTGATGGCCGCTCCCTGAAGGGCAAGCTTGAAGGCAGTCACCAGGAGTTGTCCGGTGAGACCAGCCCGAAGGCTGCGTTCAACTACAGCGAAGTGTTTGGGGAAACCTTCGGTGTGGCACTGGGCGTGAACTACCAGAAGCGCACGTTTGAATCCGACAACACCGAAGTCGAATACGACAATTTCGACGGCGGCGCCGATGATGATCTGGCAGCGGTGGAGATCCAGCGCCGCAAGTACACCATCGAGCGTGAGCGCACCGGCGCCAACCTGAATTTCGATTGGCGGCCCGATGATGCCAACCGCTATTACCTGCGCACGCTGTACAGCCAGTTCGACGATGCCGAAACCCGCCAGCGCACGATCTTCGGCCTCGGCGACGGTGAAATCACTGCCCTTGGTGGCGGCCGCTACCAGGTGGACGATCTGCCGGCCGATGCCATCAGCAAGCGCATGCGCTATCGCACCAAGGAGGAGAACGCCTTTGCGGTCAGCCTGGGCGGTGAGAACAGGTTGAGCGGCGCGGTGCTGGACTACAAGGTGGGCTATACCAAGACCCGCGAGCGCGTGAATGACGAAATGGAAGCGCGCTTCGATTACGACGGCGACGACCTGTCTGCCACGCTCAACCAGAACAGCGGCATTCCCGGCCTGAGCCTGAGCGACAACGGCTGGATGGACAACGGCAACTATGCGTTTGACCGCGTGGTGCTGTCGCCCAAGCAGATCGACGACAGCGAGCGCAGCGCGCAGCTCAATATCCGCTTCGACGGCGACAAGGCCAGCTACAAGTTCGGCGTGCTGGGTCGCTGGCGCGAGCGCGATGTGAATGTGGACGAGGTCGAGCTGCGCACAGGCCCGGCCGTTGACCTGAGCAGCTGGAATGGCAAGACCCTGGATCACCGTGGCGGCAGCCTCGGCCAGGGCATGAGCTCGGCGGCGATGCGTGCCTGGTGGGCGGCCAATGGCAGCAAGTACAGCGCCAGGTCGGGCGATGTCGCCGGCAACACGATGACTTCGCTGGAAGAAGACTATGTAGCCAGTGAGGACATCCTGTCGGCCTATGCGATGGGTACCTGGGATATCGGCGCACTGCGCGTGATCGGTGGTGTGCGCGTGGAGAACACGCAGTTCAATGCCACCGGCAACGACGTCGATGTCGCCAGCGACGGCAAGACCGTCACGGTGACGCCGCGCACGGCCAGCAGCAGCTATACCAGTGTGCTGCCAGGCCTGCACCTGCGTTACGACACCAACAACGACTGGGTGTTGCGTGGCTCGGTCAACAAGACCGTGGCACGTCCGTCGTTCGGCGATGTCTCGCCGCGCCTGGCAGTCAACCGCGATGATGAAGAAGCGCGTATCGGCAATCCGAACCTGGATCCGTACGAGTCCACCAATCTTGATTTCTCGTTCGAGCGTTACCTGGGCGATAGCGGCATCATTTCGCTGGGCCTGTTCCACAAGTCCATCGATGGCTACATCGTGCAGACCATGACCGACAGCGATCCGGAATATCCGGGCTTCGAGGTCACCCGTTCCATCAACGGCGACAAGGCCAAGGTGTTTGGCGCCGAGTTCAATTGGCAGCAGCAGCTGAGCTTCCTGCCGGGTGCATGGTCGGGCTTGTTGGTCGGTGCCAGCGGCACCTGGCTGGATACCGATTTTGACCCGGGTATCGCTGGACGCGAGAACGATGACTTCAACCTGCCGCGTGCCTCCAAGAACATCTATAGCGTACACATCGGATACGAGTGGGGTGGGCTCAGCACGCGTCTGGCTGGCGTCTATCGCAGCGAGTACCTGGACACCATCGGTGACAGCCGTGCCTTTGATATCTATGTCGCGCCGCACACCCAGCTCGACTTCAGCCTCGACTACAAGCTGAGCAAGAACGTGAGTCTGTACCTGGAAGCCTCCAACCTGCTGGACGAGCCGCTGGAGCTTTACCAGGGAATCTCCTCGCGCACCCTGCAGAACGAGGAATACGGCCGTACCTACGCGATCGGCGTGAAGGTGGCACTGTGAGGGCCGCGCTGCTCGCCACCGCGGTGGCGCTGGCGCTGAGCGCCTGCCATCCAACCCCGAAATCCACCACGCCGCCGACCGCCGCTGATCTTGCCGAGGGCGCGACCGCAGTCCCGTCCACGCTGATTGCCGAAGCCTTCCTGACCCCGATGACGCCGGCCGACAACATCGATTCGCCGGCCAGCTGGCGCGGCGCCGATGGCCAGCTGTGGTTGATCGCCACTGCCAAGGCCACCGACAAGCTGGTGGTCTATGACGGCCAGACCGGCAAGCACCTGCGCGATATCGGCAGCACCGGCACCGCCCTGGGGCAGTTCGATCGCCCCAATGGCATCGCGGTGCAGGGCGATCTGGTGTTCATCGTCGAGCGCGACAACCATCGCGTGCAGGTGTTGCAGCTGCCGGATTTCAAGCCGTTGGGGGTGTTTGCGGGCAATGACCTGCGCAAGCCGTACGGCCTGTGGGTGAACCCGGTGCAGGGCGGTTACGACGTATACGTCACCGATTCCTACGACGATGGCGAGGATGCGGCGGGCAACGACATCCTGCCGGCGCTGGAGCGTTTGAACGAGCGCGTGCGTCGCTATCACGTCAGCGTTGCCGGCGGCACGGTGCAGGCCAAACTGGTGCGCAGCATCGGCGATACCTCGCCGAAGGGAGCCTTGCGCGTGGTCGAGTCGATCTGGGGAGATCCGGCCAATGACCGCCTGCTGATTGCCGAAGAAGACGAAACCTATGCCAGCGAGTTCAAGGTCTACAACCTGGCAGGTGATTTCAGTGGAGAGACCTTCGGTCGCGGCCAGTTCAAGGCGCAGGCCGAAGGCGTGATGCTGCGTACCTGTGGCGATGGCGGCTGGTGGATCACCACCGAGCAGGGCAAGGAGCGCAGTACCTTCCACCTGTTCGATCGCAAGACGCTGGCACCGGTTGGTTCGTTCCACGGCAATACCGTGGCCAATACCGACGGCATCTGGAACAGCCAGCAGGTGTCGGCACGTTTCCCGCAGGGGGCCTTGTACGCGGTGCACGACGATCAAGGCGTGGTGGCCTTCGATTGGCGTGACATCGCCAAGGCGCTGTCGTTGCCGCAGGACTGTGGCAAGTGAGGGGGCATGGTTCCTTGAGGCAGCGACTGCCGTTGGTCGTTCTGATTGCTGCAGCGTTGTTGGGCGCAGCTGGGGCGGTGGGGGCCGCTCCAGCTGCCGAGCCCAACACACAGGTGCCGGCGGGGAGCCGGCATTACGCGGCCAGTGGATTTCCTGATCGCATCGTCGCTTCGCCGGCGCAGGATGCCAGCACCGGCTTTGCGGTGGCTTGGCGCACCGCGCCGCTGGCACAGCCGGCCTTGCTGGAAATCACCATTGCTGGCGACTCGCCGGACATGGGACAGGTGCGGCGGGTAAGCGCCAGCAGCCAGCTGCTGCAGACCGAGAACGGCGGCAGCCAGCATCACCGTGCGCTGATCGACGGTCTGCAGGCGGACACGCTGTATGCGTATCGGGTGCAGGGGCAGGGCACCTGGAGCGCTTGGCAGCACTTCCGTACTGCCGCTGCGCCCGGTGAGCCGCTGACCGTGCTGTACTTCGGCGATACCCAGAACAAGAACCTCAGCCATGTCAGCCGCGTCATGCGACAGGGCTGGCAGACCGCACCTGATGCGCGGCTGACGCTGTTTGCGGGTGATCTGGTCAGTGGCGGTGATGGCGAAGACGACAACGAATGGGGCGAATGGTTCGCCGCCGGTGGCTGGCTGCTGCCAGGCATGGCGGTTGCGCCAGCTGCCGGCAACCACGAGTACTTCGAGGAGTTCGAGGACACGCCGCAGGAACGCCGCGTGCTGGGTAAACACTGGCCGGTGACCTTCGCATTGCCGAACAATGGTGCGGCGGCAACTGCCAGTACGACCTATTGGTTCGATTACCAGGGGTTGCGCGTGGTGGTGCTGGATGGGACCTCGGCGTTGGATCTGGGCACCGCCAAAGCCCAGGCCGGTTGGCTTGAGGGCGTGCTCAGCAGCAGTCACCAGCCCTGGAATATCGTGGTCGTGCACCAGCCGCTGTACCCATTGCGCGCCGAGCGCGACACCTCGGTGCTGGCCAGCGAGATCCGCCCGGTACTGCAGCGGCACAAGGTCGATCTGGTGCTGCAAGGCCACGATCACACCTATGGCCGTCGTGCCGATGAAGGTGCGGCACTGCCGCAGTACATTTCGTCGGTGGCCGGGCCGAAGCAGTATCGCTTGTCGCCGGAAGCACGCGCGACGATGAAGCCAACCGCCGAGGATACCCAGCTGTTCCAGGTGCTGCGCCTGGACGACAGGGGCTTGCGTTACGAGGCGCGCACGGCAACCGGCCGTCTGTATGACGCCTTCCGGATCAGCCGCAGCACCGATGGCGGCAAGCAGTTCGAGGAGATCACTGAAGGGCGCATCCAGCAGCGGGACTGCCCGCGCGCGGTGTCGCCCAAGGGGCGCGATGACCGGTGCTGGGAATAAGCCGATGAAGAGCAAGCAGGCAGCGTTGTGCGGCGTGTTGTTGGCCGCGGCTTCCATCGGCGTGTCAGCAGGGGAGCTGCTGCATCCCTTCGCATTGCCGCAGCCTGCCAACGCGCCGGAGGAGGTGCTGCTTGCGGTGGAGATTCCCGCAGGCGGCGTGATCAAGTACGAACTAGGCGAGCATGGCGAGCTGCGGGTGGATCGCTTCCTGTCGATGCCAGTGGCCTATCCGGCCAACTACGGCTCCATGCCGCAGACCCTGGCCGGTGACGGTGACCCGTTGGATGCGCTGGTGCTGACCCGCTTCCCTATCCAGCCGGGTGCGATCGTGCGCTTCCGCCCGCTGGGTGTGCTGCGCATGGTCGACAAGGGCGAGGCCGACGAGAAGATCGTTGGCGTGCCGGTCGATGCGGTTGATCCGACCTACGCGAAAGTGCAGACCCTGCAGGATCTGCCAGTCATGGAGGTCCAGCGCATCGAGGCCTTCTTCCGTACCTACAAGCAGCTGCCGTCGGGGGCAGATATCCAGCTCAACGGCTGGGGCGATGCGGCCGAGGCCCGGCAGGTGGTACGCAAGGCATTGCAGGAGTACCAGCGGGTGAAGCCGACGCGTTGAGTATCCAACCGGTTTCACGGCTCTGGCTGCAGCTTGCTCCTATAATGAACACGGATTTGTCCGAATCTGCGGTCGCGTGCTTGCCGGCAAGGCTGCGCGCCATGACGGCGGACGGTAGCAATGACGGCCCGGCCAAGGGTGTTGGTCGGGCGATCACGGCGGACTGTCGTTAGCGGCAGGTGCCCAATCAAGGAGGGTGGTCATGCGCATTATGGGTAAGGCTTGGAACAAGTTGGCTGTAGCAGCCATGTTGCTTGCAGTAGCAACGAGCGCGGCGGCAGAACCGCCGCTGGAAGAGGAAATCGTCAACCCCAGCGAGGTGTTGTTCGAAGGCGGCAAGGCCTATGCCGATGCCGGTGGTGGACAGATGGAGCAGCTGCGCAGTCGCAAGCAGGGCGGCGAAACCATCTATTACCGGTTGGTCCGCTACGACAACGAGAACGGCTATGTGGGGAACGACGGCGCGCAGGTGCTGGCGCAGACCTTCCGCACGGAATCCAGCATCGGCCAAACGCCCTACCGTTACGACGGCGCCGGCCATTTCTCGCGTCCTGACTTCTACAACAGCCCTTACAACCGCGATGCGCGCCAGCGCTACTCCGGGCCGGGTTATTTCGGCAGCTGTAGCCGCTACGACGGCTGCAAGGAAGTGCAGATCGTGCCGCTGTGGCCGTACTACCGCGGCTATTGATCCTGTATTGATGCTTGGACGGCATCCCGGGTGCGCTGCGCTTACCCGGACTACGAACCAGCGCTGCATCGCTCGTGCAAACAGAAACGGCGGCCTTCATGGCCGCCGTTTCTGTTTGGTGCGTAGCGCGGTGCTCAGGCGCTGAGTGCTTCCACCACCCGCAGCTTGGGGTGGCCCTTCGAGCGCTGCTGATACTCCTGCTCGATGTCGGCCAGACGCTTCGCATTCGGGCATTGCAGCATCATGTAGTTGGCGTCGAAGTTGAGCTTGGCGACCAGGAAGTCGATGAACGCGCGAACCTTGGGCGAGACCAGGCGGCCGCCGGCAAACACTGCATTGAAGTCGTAATCCGGGCCGGTCCAGCCGGGCAGGACCTGCCGCACCATGCCGGATTCGACGAAGGGCTTGGCCATCACATCGCTGCTCAACATCAGGCCTTCGCCAGCCACCAGCGCGGCATTGAGGGCTGAAGGATCGTTTGCAACGATCAGCGGGGTGACAGGAAATTCGCGCATCTCACCGCCATTCTCGGCCAAGGTCCAGGTAAAGCGCTGGGTCTGCCCGTGGTGCGCCTTGCGTATGGCCAAGGTGCGGTGGAATTGCAGCTCGTCCGGGTGCTTGGGCTCGCCATGCACGGCGATATAGGCCGGGCTGGCAAACACCTGGGTACGCAGGCTGCCCAGTTTGCGTGCGATCAGATTGGAGTCGGGCAGGGGACCGACGCGCAGCGCCATGTCCACTTCCCCGGCGATCAGGTCCAGCGTTTCGTTGCCCAGGTGCATGTCGACCCGGATCTCCGGGTATTCACTTTGGAACTGACCCAGCAGTGGGGCAATCCAGCAGGTACCGATCGAATACGGCACGGTGAAACGCAGCCAGCCGCGTGGGCCGGACTGCAATTGGCTGACGGCGCTCTCGGCCTGGTCCAGTTCGCGGGCAATACGTTGGCAGTGCTCGTAATAGACCGTGCCGGCCTCGGTCAGGCCAAGTCGACGCGTGGTCCGGTGCAGCAGGCGCGCGCCCAGGCGGGTTTCCAGCTCCTGCACCTTGCGGCTGACCGTGGTCTTGGGCTGGCCAAGCAGGCGTGCAGCGGCAGTGAAACTGCCCTGTTCGACCACTTTTACGAAGATCAGGGTGTCGTTGAGATCGTTGGCCATGGGTAGGACTCTTGCGGCAGCGGAATTGTGCCGGCGACGGGATGATTATTCCCTTCAATCCGTACTAATCAAGTCTGATTTTGAGGCCTATCTTGTACGCCTGCCCCCGACCCGGACTTGCCGTCATGCGTATGCGCTCCCCCATGGCTCTGCCAGCGCCACGCCGCGAACCCAGTTACCGCAATGCTTTGCCTTCAAGGTTGGCGGGCAATCGATTGAATCCATTGCAGTTTGAGTCCTTGCTTGGCGACTTGAACGGGCCCGGCGCGGGAGCCTCCTGGCGTGGTGCCGCGGTGGCATTGCGCCGCGTACTGGGGCGCTTTGTCCCACCAATGGTCCAAAAATTTCCGCGGACGGGACAGTGATCCCGCCGCAACCAGCGCTGTTACGACCGGCCAAGGACCTGCTGCGCGGATCGGTGCGCGGCTGGCCGCCGGCACCGCGATGTCGAGCTCCACTTTGAAGTCCTGCAATTCCCTGATCACCTCCCCCTTGGAGCACGAAATGAAAGGTATCTCCCCATCACCCACGTTGCGCCGCGTCGCGTTGGCCGGCATGTCAGCGCTCAGTCTGGCCGTACTGGTCGCCTGCAGCGGTGGCCACGCCGAAAATGGCGCGCCGCCAGCGCCCGAAGTCAGTGTTGCGCCAGTGCTGATCAAGCAGGTCGCCCAGTGGGATGAGTTCAGCGGCCGCATCGAGGCGGTACAGAGTGTTGAACTGCGCCCGCGCGTCTCCGGCTACATCGACAAGGTCAATTACGTCGAAGGCGATGAAGTGAAGAAGGGTGACGTGCTGTTCACCATCGACGCGCGCAGCTACCAGGCCGAATTCAACCGGGCACAGGCCGAGTTGAACCGTGCCCGCACCCAGGCCGGTCTTGCGCGCAGCGAGTCCGAGCGTGCGCGTCGTCTGGCCGAACAGCAGGCCATCGCTGCCGAAACCGCCGAGCAGCGGCGCGCCAGCGCCGACCAGGCTGGCGCGCAGGTGCAGGCCGCGCAGGCGGCTCTGGATGCCGCACGGCTCAACCTGGAGTTCACCAAGGTGCGTGCACCGATTGATGGACGCGCCGGGCGGGCGATGGTGACAGCTGGCAATCTGGTCACTGCCGGTGACGCCGCCAGCGTGCTGACGACGCTGGTGTCGCTGGATACGGTGCATGTCTACTTCGATGCGGACGAGTCCACCTATCTGCGTTACGCACAGATGGCACGCGATGGCGAACGCCCGAGCGAGCGCGACCAGGCGCTGCCGGTGAAGGTCGGTTTGAGCGGTGAGGAAGGCTACCCGCACGACGGCAAGGTCAACTTCGTCGATAACCAGATCACCCGCAGCACCGGCACCATCCGCGTGCGGGCGCTGCTGGACAACGCCAGCCGCCAGTTCACTCCCGGCCTGTTTGCACGCGTGCAGCTGTTGGGCAGCGGCCAGTTCCAGGCAGTGTTGGTGGACGACAAGGCCGTGCTGACCGACCAGGACCGCAAGTACGTCTACGTGCTGGATAAGGACAACAAGGCACAGCGGCGCGACGTGCAGCTAGGCCGCAATGCCGAGGGCCTGCGCATCGTCGAACAAGGCCTGGCTGCCGGCGACAAGGTCATCGTCGACGGCGTGCAGAAGGTGTTCATGCCGGGCATGCCGGTGCAGGCCAAGGCGGTTGCGATGCAGCGTGCTGCACCCGCCACCCAGGCCGTGAGCAGCATCAACTAAGCCGCCAATCATGTTTGCCGGCGTGGCTGCCGGCCGTGCGTGCCTGCTCCCGATTGGGGGCGGGCAGGGCGGCTGCAGCCTGACGCCAGCTTTTCCAAGGATTTCCCATGGATTTTTCCAGATTTTTCATCGACAGGCCGATCTTCGCGGCGGTGTTGTCGATCGTGATCTTCGCCGCTGGCCTGGTCAGCATCCCGTTCCTGCCGATAGGTGAGTACCCGGAAGTGGTGCCGCCGTCGGTGGTGGTGCGTACCGTGTACCCGGGCGCCAACCCCAAGGTGATTGCTGAAACCGTGGCTACGCCGCTGGAGGAAGCGATCAACGGCGTTGAGGGCATGATGTACCTCAAGTCGGTGGCCGGTTCCGATGGCGTGCTGCAGATGACCGTCACCTTCCGTCCGGGTACCGATCCGGACGAAGCCGCGGTGAAGGTGCAGAACCGCGTTGCACAGGCGCAGGCACGCTTGCCCGAGGACGTGCGGCGGCAGGGCGTGACCACCCAGAAGCAGTCGCCGACCTTCCTGATGGTCGTGCACCTGACCTCACCCAAGGGCACCTACGACACCTTGTACCTGCGCAACTACGCACGCCTGCACGTCAAGGATGGGCTGGCGCGTATCCCTGGTGTAGGTGACGCGCAGATCTTCGGTGGCGGTGACTACGCCATGCGTGCCTGGCTGGACCCGGACAAGGTCGCCTCGCGCGGGCTGACCGCCAGCGACGTCGTGCGTGCGATGCGCGAGCAGAACGTACAGGTATCGGCTGGCCAGCTTGGTGCCGAGCCGATGCCGAACAGCCAATTCCTGACGCTCATCAACGCGCAGGGCCGCCTGCGCAGCGAGCAGGAGTTCGGCGACATCGTGCTCAAGGCTGGCACGGACGGTGAGATGGTGCGCCTGTCCGACGTTGCTCGCATCGAACTGGGCGCGGGTGATTACACCTTGCGTTCGCAGCTGGATGGCAAGAATGCGGTCGGTATCGGCATCTTCCAGGCGCCGGGTGCCAATGCATTGGAGATCCGTGACTCCGTCATCGGCACCATGGACGAGCTGCAGAAGAGCTTCCCGGCCGACGTGAAGTACGAGGCGGTGTACGACACCACAATCTTCGTGCGTGATTCGATCAAGGCCGTGGTCACCACGCTGCTGGAAGCCATCGCGCTGGTGGTGTTGGTGGTGATCCTGTTCCTGCAGACCTGGCGCGCCTCGATCATTCCGCTGATCGCAGTACCGGTGTCGGTGGTCGGTACCTTCGCTGCACTGTACCTGCTGGGCTTCTCGATCAATACGCTGAGCCTGTTCGGGCTGGTGCTGGCGATCGGCATCGTGGTCGATGACGCGATCGTGGTGGTGGAGAACGTCGAACGCAACATCGAAGAAGGCCTGTCGCCGACCGCGGCTGCGCATCAAGCAATGAAGGAAGTGTCCGGCCCGATCGTTGCGATTGCGCTGGTGCTGTGTGCGGTGTTCGTGCCGATGGCGTTCCTGTCCGGCGTCACCGGCCAGTTCTACAAGCAGTTCGCGGTGACCATCGCCATTTCCACGGTGATCTCGGCGATCAACTCGCTGACCCTGTCGCCGGCGCTGGCTGCGCGTCTGCTCAAGCCGCATGGTGCGGCCAAGGATGCACCGAGCCGTTTGATCGACAAGTTGTTTGGCTGGGTGTTCCGTCCGTTCAACCGCTTCTTCAAGACCAGTTCGGAGAAGTACGAGCGTGGTGTTTCGCGCATCCTCGGTCGTCGCGGTGCGGTGTTCGTGGTCTATGCGGTGTTGCTGGTGGGTACCGGCCTGATCTTCAAGCTGGTGCCGCCGGGCTTCATCCCGACCCAGGACAAGCTGTACCTGATCGCTGGCGTGAAGCTGCCGGAAGGTTCGTCGATCGCGCGTACCGATGAAATGCTGCGCAAGGTCGCCAAGATCGCCCAGGAAACCGATGGTGTCGCCCACACCATTTCGTTCCCCGGCTTGAATGCACTGCAGTTCACCAATACGCCGAATACCGGTGTGGCCTTCATCCCGCTCAAGCCGTTCAATGAACGTCATGGGCGTACCGCTGCGCAGATCAATGCCGAGATCAACCAGAAGATCGCCGGGCTGCAGGAAGGCTTTGCCTTCGCGATGATGCCGCCGCCGATCCTGGGCCTGGGCAATGGCAACGGCTACCAGATGTTCATCGAGGACCGTGGCAATCTCGGCTACGGCGCCCTGCAGAACGCGGTGCAGAGCATGCAGGGTGCGGTTGCACAGACGCCAGGCATGGCCTATCCGATCACCAGTTACCAGGCCAATGTGCCGCAGCTGGATGCGGAAGTTGACCGGGTCAAGGCCAAGGCACAGGGCGTGCAGCTGACCGAGTTGTTCGACACGCTGCAGACCTACCTGGGCTCGGCCTACATCAACGACTTCAACCAGTTCGGTCGTACCTGGCAGGTGATCGCCCAGGCAGATGGCCAGTTCCGTGACAGCGTGGAAGACATCGGCAAGCTGCGTACCCGCAATGATCGCGGCGAAATGGTGCCGATCGGCTCGATGGTGACCGTCAAGGAAACCTATGGTCCGGACCCGGTGCTGCGCTTCAACGGTTACCCGGCGGCTGACCTGGCCGGCGAGGCCGATCCGCGCATGCTGTCCTCGGCCGAGGCGATGAACAAGCTCACCGAGATTGCAGGGCAGGTATTGCCGGCTGGCATGGTCACCGAATGGACCGACCTGAGCTACCAGCAGGCGACCCAGGGCAAGGCCGCCTTCATCGTGTTCCCGGTGGCGATCCTGCTGGCCTTCCTGGTGCTGGCGGCGTTGTACGAGAGCTGGTCGTTGCCGCTGGCGGTGATCCTGATCGTGCCGATGACGCTGCTGTCTGCGCTGTTTGGCGTCTGGCTGACCGGCGGTGACAACAACGTGTTCGTGCAGGTTGGTCTGGTGGTGTTGATGGGCCTGGCGTGTAAGAACGCGATCCTGATCGTCGAGTTCGCCCGCGAGTTGGAGATGGGCGGCAAGGGCATTGTCGAAGCGGCACTGGAAGCCTGCCGCCTGCGTCTGCGCCCGATCGTGATGACCTCGATCGCCTTCATCGCCGGCACCGTCCCGCTGGTGTTCTCGCATGGCGCGGGTGCCGAGGTGCGCTCGGTCACGGGTATCACCGTGTTTGCCGGCATGCTGGGCGTCACCTTGTTTGGCCTGTTCCTGACGCCGGTCTTCTATGTCGCGCTGCGCAAGTTCGTTTCACGCAACGGCGGCGGCAAGTTGGTGCAGCATGGCGAGCCGACCATCCATCATTGAGGCATCTGTGAATGCGTTGCGGGAGGCGGCAGTTGTTCGCCTCCCGCAGGTTCTTGCCAGCGTAATGGCAAGGACGGTTTGAAATGTTTCCGAGCCTGTATCACCTCATTCCTGCAAGGAAGAACCAATGAATACCCAGAACACGAAAATCGCCCTGGTTACCGGCGGCACCCGCGGCATCGGCTTTGAAACCGTGCGCCAGCTTGCTGCCGCTGGTGTGCACACCCTGCTGGCCGGGCGCAGCTACGAAACCGCCGCCGCAAAGGCGCAGGAGCTGCAGGCCGAAGGCCTGCCGGTCGAGGCCATCCAGCTCGACGTCAACGACAGCGACAGCATTGCGGTGGCGGTCGAGCGCGTGCAGCAGCTGCACGGTCGTCTCGATATCCTGGTCAACAACGCCGGCGTGCTTGTCGATGACCCGCAGGCCGGTGCCAGCGGCCAGACACTGGAAACCTGGCGCAGCACCTTCAACACCAATCTGTTCGCCGTGGTTGAGGTGACGCTCGCCTTCCTGCCGCTGCTGCGTGCCTCGCCGGCCGGGCGCATCGTCAATGTGTCCAGCATCCTTGGCTCCTTGACCCTGCATTCCCAGCCGGGTTCCCCGATCTACGGTTTCATCGTGCCGGCCTACAACGCGTCCAAGAGCGCGCTGAATGCCTGGACGGTGCAGCTGGCGCACGAGCTGCGCGACGGCACGGTCAAGGTCAATGCGGTACACCCGGGCTACGTCAAGACCGACATGAACGGTGGCGAAGGTGAGATCGAGATCGCCGAAGGCGCACGTTCCAGCGTCGGCATGGCCTTGATTGGCGCCGATGGCCCGACGGGCAGCTTCAGCTACCTCGGCGAGGTGCTGCCGTGGTGATGCGCGTATTGGTGACGGCAATGGCCAGCGCCTTGCTGGCCGGTTGCGTGACCGTTGGCCCGGACTACAAGGCAGCACCGGTCGAGCCGGTGCGCCTGCAGGGCGCGGCGGATGCCGCATTCTCCAGCGCACCACCGGTGGCCAACTGGTGGGCGCAGTTTGATGATCCGGTGCTGGCGCAGCTGGTGCAGGGCGCGCTCGGCGAGAACCTGGACCTGCAGATCGCCATGGCCCGCGTGCGCGCTGCACGTGCAGCGTTCACCGAGCAACGCTTGGATCAGCTCCCACACGTTACCGCTGCTGGCAGTCAGGATCGGCGCAAGCAGCCCGACGCATCGGTCGGCGGCGAGCGTGTCTACAGCGAAACCTATCAACTTGGTTTCGACGCAGGCTGGGAGCTGGATCTGTTTGGTCGGCAGCGGCGTGCAGCCGAAGCGGCAAGGGCCGACCTCGGCGCCGAACGCGACAACCTTGCCGATGCGCAGGTAATGGTGGCGGCGGAGGTGGCACGCAATTACTTCGAGTTGCGCGGCTCACAGAAGCGGATTGCGGTTGCGCGCGACACCTTGGTCAATCTGCGCGAGACCCAGCGCCTGACCGAAACCCGGCTGGAACTGGGCGCAGGCAGCGAGCTGGACGTGCAGAGCAGCCGTGCCCGCTTGAAGGCGATCGAGGCGGATATTCCGTTGCTGGAAGTGTCCGAGGTGCAGTCGCGGCATCGCCTTGCCGTGTTGCTTGGGCAGCGTCCAGGTTCGCTGGACGCGTTGCTGCAACCACGCGATGTACCTGCATTCGCCAAGGCCTTGCCGCTGGGCGATACCAGTGACCTGCTGCGGCAGCGCGCCGATGTGCGCATGGCCGAGCGTCGCCTTGCTGCAGCCACGGCACGTGTTGGCGTGGCGACGGCCGATCTGTTCCCGCGCATCAGCCTGAGTGGTTTCGTCGGCTTCCTGGGCGGCGATGCCTCCGGTCTGGTGAACGGCAACAACAAGGCCTGGTCGTTGACCCCGTCGATCAGTTGGGCGGCGTTCGACTTCGGCACCGTGCGTGCGCGCCTGCGTGCAAGCAAGGCGCAGGCCGATGGCGCGGCAGCCGAGTACGAGAAGGCGGTGTTGCTGGCCTTGGAAGACACCGAGAACTCGCTGACCCGCTACGCCAAGCAGCAGGCGCGCTTGGGCATTGTGGCGGAGCAGGCGCAGGCGGCACGCAAGGCGGAGTCCTTGGCACAGCTGCGCTACCGCGAAGGTTCCGAGGATTTCCTGGCGTTGCTGGATGCGCAGCGTAATCAGCTGGCCGCGGATGATGCATTGGCCGCAGCGGAGGCTTCGGTGAATGTCAGTGTCGTTGCTGTCTACAAGGCACTGGGCGGTTGGGGTGGACAGCCTGGCCCTGCATTGGCGGTTACAAGCGTGCGCTGATAGATCGAACGTTTCTGGATCTTCAACGAAACAGGCGGCCAATGGCCGCCTGTTTCGTTACGCATCACGGAAGATCAGGCGGCGTCAGCCTGCGCCCGGCGCGGGCCTTCAACCAGTGCACGACCAACCATGTCCACCAGCACGTCGAGCTCTTCTTCATCCATGCCGAAATGCGGGGTAAAACGCAGCGAGTTCTCGCCGCCGTGGATCACGTTGACGCCGTGCATGCGCAGCCATTCTTCGGTGGAGCCGGCGCCATAGCATTTGAACTGCGGGGCTAGTTCGCAGGAGAACAGCAGGCCGGTGCCCTGCACCTTGGTGATCAGGCCGCCGAGCTTGGTCTTGAGCGCTTCCAGTTTCTGCACGGCCTGTTCGCCGCGCAGGCGGATGTTCTGGCGAACTTCCGGCGACAGGCGGGCGAGGGTGGCAACGGCCACATCCAGCGCGCGCGGGTTGGTGGTCATGGTGTTGCCGTACACGCCCTTGCGGTAGAGCTTGGCGGCATGCTCGGTGACGGCCAGCACCGACAGCGGGAACTGCGCGCCGTTCAATGCCTTGGAATAGGTTTCCATGTCCGGCGGATCCAGCGTCTCGTAGCCCGGGTAGTCGACGAAGGACAGGGTGCCGTGCGCACGCAGTGCGGCCTGGATGGAGTCGATCAGCAGCAGGCTGCCGTGCTCGCGGGTCAGTTCGCGGACCAGCTTGTAGAAGCTGGCCGGTACCGCGCGGCCGGGGTCGCCTTCGCCCATCACCGGCTCCAGGAATACCGCCTCGATGAACCAGTTGTTGGCCTTGGCATCGGCAAACACCTTGCGCATCGCTGCTTCGTCGTAAGGCGCAACGGTGATGACGCTGTTTTCGCCGCGGTAGCTGGCCAGGTGCTGGTCATAGGCCTTGCGGCTGGAGTCCGAGTACAGGGCCGGGCGGTCGGTGCGGCCGTGGAAGCTGCCCTTGATCACCACCCGCTTGATGGTGGCGCCGGCATGCGGTGCACCCGGATCGGTCTGCAGCTTGGCGTTGATGTCGGCGATGCGTGCGGCCAGACCGACGGCCTCGGAGCCGGAGTTCAAGCACATGAAGTGAGTGAACGGACAACCGCCACGGCTGTGGCCGATTTCCTTGCGCATGGCCTGCACGAAGCGACGCTGGGCCAGGCTCGGGGTCATGATGTTGGCCATGACCTGCGGCTTGGCTGCTGCCGCCATCACGTCGGCCGGGGTGTGGCCGAAGCCGAGCATGCCGTAGCCGCCGGCGTCATACAGCACGGCGCCCTTGAGCGAGACCACCCACGGGCCGCAGGCGGCCAGGGCGATATAGGGAACGATGGCATCGTCGGCATAGAAATTGACGAAGCCGGCCTGCATGGCGTCGATCTGGTCCTGTTCGTCCAGATCCAGCAGGTCGGCGGCTTCGTCCTTGATGCGGGCGTATTCGCTGGCGGCTGCGGCGATGGCGCCGGCCAGGTCCGGGTGAGCAACGGCCAGGCGTTCAACGCTGGCGTCGTCCAGGCCTTGGGTCAGGCGGCTGCCGGCGTGCGCGCGAAGCGGGGCGAGGGGGCCGAGTACGGTCATGCTCATCTCCAGAAGTTTCTTGTATATACCCATTATGTGGAGATTCTGGACATATGGCAGCTATGATCTCGACGGATTTTCGGGTAATTTCGTCGAATCGACGAAGCTGGTTTGCAATGTGAATATTTCTCCTGCCGACGAACGCCTGTTGTCCGTGCTCCGTGAGGATGCGCGCGCGTCAACCGCGCAGATTGCCCGTCGCCTGGGATTGTCACGGACCACGGTGCAGAGCCGGATTGACCGACTGGAGCAGTTGGGGGTGATTGCCGGCTACACGGTGCGCACCCACGAGGACTACGAGCAGGGCCAGGTGCGCGCGCACGTGCTGATCACGGTGCTGCCAAAGAAGATGCCGGCGGTGGTCAAGGCGCTGCGTGATATCACCGAAGTGCGCTCACTGCATTCGGTAAGCGGCAACCATGACCTGATCGCGATGGTGGTGGTCGGCGGGGTCAGTGAGATGGACGTCGTGACCGATGCGATCGGCGCGGTCGATGGGGTGGAGCGGACCAACAGCGCGATCATTCTTTCCACGAAGTTTGAACGTTGATCCAGTCGGGACGGTGCCGGACGGGTCGCCGTTTCGGCTTTCATGGCTGTTGATTCAACGCGGTCACCGCATCGGAGCCGAAATTTGGAAAACCAGCTCTTCCGCCCGTGAGAGCTACAATACCCGGCTCCCCGTACGAAGTTCCGGCCTTGAAGAAGTCCGATTTCACCTATGACCTGCCTGAGGAATTGATCGCCCAGGCTCCCTTGGCCGAGCGTTCGGCCAGCCGCCTGCTGTTGGTTCCGCCTGCACCGGCCGCGTTCGATGACCGCCAGGTGCGCGATCTGGCCGAGCTGCTGCAGCCCGGCGACCTGCTGGTGTTCAACGACACCCGCGTCATTCCGGCACGCCTGTTCGGGCAGAAAGCCAGCGGCGGCCGCGTCGAGATCCTGATCGAGCGTCTGCTCGGCGGGCAGCAGGCACGTGCACAGATCGGCGCCAGCAAGTCGCCCAAGGCCGGCAGTCGCATTCAGCTTGATGCCGGTGGCGAAGCCGAGGTGCTTGGCCGCGATGGCGAGTTCTATGTGCTGCGCTTTGATATTCCGGAGTCTCTGGAGTCCTGGCTGGTGCACGAAGGCCGCCTGCCGCTGCCGCCTTATATCCACCGTGAGCCGGGTATGGATGACCGCGAGCGCTACCAGACGGTGTTCGCCAAGCAGGTGGGCGCCGTGGCTGCACCGACCGCGGGCCTGCATTTCGATGAAGCGCTGCTGGGGCAGCTGTGCGAACGTGGCGTGCAGTTCGGCCACATCACCCTGCATGTCGGCGCAGGTACCTTCCAGCCGGTGCGGGTGGACGATCTTTCCCAGCACGTCATGCACCGCGAATGGCTCAATGTAGGTGCCGAGCTGGTCGAGCAGGTGCGGCGCACCCGTGCTGCCGGCGGCCGCGTGATTGGTGTTGGCACCACCGTGGTGCGGGCGCTGGAGAGCGCGATGCGCGAGGGCGAACTGCATCCTTACGCGGGCGAAACCCAGATCTTCATCACCCCGGGTTATCGCATCCGCAGCGTCGATGCGATGGTCACCAACTTCCATCTGCCGGAAAGCACCTTGCTGATGATGATCAGCGCATTCGCCGGCAAGGAGCGTGTTTTCGAAGCTTATGCGCATGCCATCGCGCAGAAGTACCGCTTCTTCAGCTACGGCGATGCCATGCTGCTGTTCCCCGCTGCGGTAGGTGCGGCTGATTGACGCAGTGCACGGACGGATCAAATGAGATAAGTTCTCATTTGATCCGTGTCCGGCCATCGTGGCCGGGACCGACGACCACTTCCGGAGTAAATCATGCGTCATCCGAAGCGTGCCGCCGGCCATCTGGCTGCCCTGTGTTCCCTCGTCCTGCTTGGCGCCTGCGCCAAAACCAGTGATACCGCTACGCCCGCGGCCGCACCGCAGGCTGCAGCGGGTGAGGTCAACCTTTACACCACACGTGAGCCCGGGCTGGTACAGCCGCTATTGGACGCGTTCACCGCGGACACGGGCATCAAGGTCAATACCGTGATGCTCAAGGACGGCTTGACCGAACGGCTCGCGGCAGAAGGCGAGCGTTCGCCGGCTGACGTGCTGATGACGGTGGATACCGGTCGCTTGCTCGACGTGGTCGAGGCCGGCCACACCCAGGCGGTGAACTCGTCGGTGCTGGAAACCGCGATTCCGGCGCACCTGCGTTCGCCGGAAGGCCAATGGTTCGCACTGTCGCTGCGTGACCGCGTGGTCTATGCCGACAAGGATCTGGACCTGACCGGTTTCACCTACGAAGACCTTGCCGACCCGAAGTGGAAGGGCCGGGTATGCATCCGTTCTGGCCAGCATCCCTATAACACCAGCCTGTTCGCGGCGATGATCGCGCACGACGGTGCGGAGAAGACCGAAGCCTGGTTGCGCGCGGTCAAGGCCAACCTCGCGCGCAAGGCCGCTGGTGGTGATCGCGATGTGGCGCGCGACATCCTTGCCGGCATCTGCGATATCGGCGTGGCCAATGCGTATTACGTTGGTCGCATGAAAAATGCCGAAGAAGGCTCGGAGCAGCGCGCTTGGGGTGATGCCATCCAGGTGGTGCGCCCGGTGTTTGCCAGCGCCGCCGATACCGGTACCCACGTCAACATCTCAGGCGCCGCTGTCGCCCGCCATGCGCCCAATCACGACAACGCGGTCAAGCTGCTGGAATACCTGGTAAGTGACAGCTCGCAGAGCCTGTATGCACGCGCCAATTACGAATATCCGGTCAAGCCTGGCGTTGCGCTGGACCCGGTGGTTGCCAGCTTCGGTCCGATGAAGGTGGATCCGCTGCCATTGGCCGAGGTCGTCGCCAACCGCAAGTTGGCCAGTGAGCTGGTGGACAAGGTCGGCTTCGATAATTGAACCTGCGGCTTCCCGACAGGCCGGCGCTGCGGATGCGGTGCCGGCCTGCTGCTTTGTAATGGATAGCGCTTGATGGTGTTGCGATGGAATCCGTGGCTGCTGGGTGCGACATCGGTGGCAGCCTTGATGCTGGCACCGCTGCTGGGCCTGGCGTGGGCGGCTAGCGACGGCAGTGCCGGGCTGTGGGCGCATCTATGGGCCAATGTGTTGCCTACGGCGCTGCTCAATACCGGCCTGCTGTTGCTGGGTGTCGGCGTTCTGGTCGGCGTGCTTGGTACCGGCAGTGCCTGGTTGGTAACGGCGTTTGCATTCCCCGGGCGCAAGCTGCTGAGTTGGGCCTTGCTGCTGCCCTTGGCCGTGCCTACCTATATCGCAGCGTTCGCGTATCTGGATGTGCTGCATCCGCTTGGTCCGGTGCAGGGATTGATCCGTGACCTGCTCGGCTATGACAGCCCGCGCGATTTCCGTTTACCGGATATCCGACATCTCGGCGGTTGCATCGTGTTGCTCGGCTTCGTGCTTTACCCCTACGTGTACCTGACCACCCGTGCCTTGTTCATGACCCAGGCTGCGGGCTTGCTGGAAGCGGCGCGCAGTTTGGGCGCAACACCATTGCAGGTGTTCTGGCGGGTCGCGCTGCCGTTGGCGCGACCAGCAATTGCAGTGGGCGTGGCGCTGGCCTTGCTGGAAACCCTGAATGACATCGGTGCCTCCGAATTCCTCGGCGTGCAGACGCTGACGGTCTCGATCTACACCACCTGGGTCAGTCGCGGCGATCTGGCCGGTGCGGCGCAGATCGCGCTGGCGATGCTTGGTGTGGTGGCCTTGTTGTTGGCGTTGGAACGGCACGGTCGGAGGCGGCAGCGTTACGCCAGCGTGCTGCGGCCGCGTCCGTTGCAGCCATTGCAACTGCATGGCGCGCGTGCGGTGTTTGCGCTGCTGTTGGGGCTGCTGCCGGTGCTGCTGGGCTTTCTGGTGCCGGCGGCCTATCTGCTGTGGGAAGCGGTCGCGCGTCTGCAGCTTGGCGGGGTTTCGCCACAACTGCTGGTCGCGTTGTGGAACACGCTGCGGGTGGCCTTGCTGGCAACCCTGGTGGCGATGACGCTTGGCTTGTTGGTGGCGTGGGCATTGCGGCTGGCGCAGGCGCGGCGGCGTGATGGCTTGGCAACCGTCAACAGTCGTACTGCAGCCATGGGTTATGCGATACCGGGCACGGTGCTGGCGATCGGGCTGTTGCTGCCGCTGGGTGGGCTTGATGCGCTGGTGGGACGTGCGCTGGCGCTGATTGGTGGCTCGCCGCAGATGTTGTTGATGGGCTCGGTCAGCGTGCTGGTGCTGGCGTATACGCTGCGTTTTCTGGCTGTGTCTGTCGGCGGGATTGAATCGGGTCTGGCGCGGATTCCACTGTCGCTGGATCAGGCCGCGGCCAATCTGGGCGAAGGTGCGATGGGCATGTTGCGGCGTGTGCATCTGCCGTTGTTGCGTCCAGCCCTGACTGCCGCGGCGCTGCTGGTGTTCGTCGACACCATGAAAGAGCTGTCAGCCACCCTGGTGCTGCGGCCAATGAATTTCGAAACCCTTGCTACCTGGCTGTACGCGGAAGCGGCGCGGGGCACGTATGAGGAAGGGGCCGTGGCGGCCTTGCTGATTGTGGTCAGCGGCCTGTTGCCGGTGATCCTGCTGGTACGTGCCGGTGCCGCATATGGAGTCGAAGATGCACGTTGATGCACAGCTGCTGCTGCAGGACCTGCAGATTGGTTACCCCGCCGCAGGCGGGTTCAAGCGGGTTGTGGATGGGCTGTCGCTGCAGCTCGGACGCGGCGAGATCGGCTGCCTGCTCGGTGCATCCGGCTGCGGCAAGACCACCGTGCTGCGCACCATTGCCGGCTTCGAGCCGCTGCAGCAGGGCCGTATCGTGCTTGCTGGTCGGGAACTGGCGACGCCGCAGCAGGCGCTGCCGGCCGAGCAGCGCAGGGTCGGCCTGATGTTCCAGGACTACGCCTTGTTCCCGCACCTGGATGTGGCGGCGAACGTTGCTTTTGGCCTGCGTGGCTTGCCGCGCGCGCAGCGCAAGGCGCGGGTGCAGGCCTTGTTGCAGTATGTGGGGTTGCCGGGGTTGGAGCAGCGCTATCCGCATGAGCTGTCCGGAGGCCAACAACAGCGCGTGGCGCTGGCCCGCGCCTTGGCGCCGGCGCCGGACCTGCTGTTGCTGGACGAGCCATTCTCCAATCTGGACGTCGATACCCGCCAGCGGCTTGCCGGCGAACTGCGTGAGCTGCTCAAGGCCGCCGGCACCACCGTGCTGATGGTGACCCATGACCAGAGCGAGGCCTTTGCCATGGCCGACCGCATCGGCGTCATGCACGACGGTCGTCTGCTGCAATGGGACACGGCGCAGGCGCTGTACCAAGCGCCGCTGGATCCGTTCGTGGCCGGCTTCATCGGCCGTGGCACAGTTGTGGATGCAGCGCAGTTGGGAATGGGCGAGGGTGGGCGGGTGCTGGTGCGCCCGCAGAGCCTGCAGCTGGACCCGCAGGCAGCCCTGCGCGCAAGGGTGGAGGCCGTGGTGTTCCGTGGGCCGGGGAGTAGTGGTTGGGTGCGTCTGGCCGGTGGTGAGCGCCTGGAGCTGGACTTCGCCCCCGACCAGCTGCCGGAAATCGGGGCTGAAGTCGGCCTGGGTTGGCACGATCCAGCGCCGGTCCGTTTCGCTGACTGACCCATCCGATAGACGGTTCCAGCCGAAAGTTCGCCCTGCTGGCCCTTATCCGCGACAATTGGCGCAACTGACGCCTCAATGCTTCCATGTCCAGATTGCAGTTCAAGCTCCAGAACACCGATGGTCGCGCCCGCCGCGGCCAGCTGTCCTTCCCGCGTGGCACCGTGCAGACCCCGGCCTTCATGCCCGTTGGCACCTATGGCACGGTCAAGGGCGTGCTGCCAGAGCAGGTGCGTGCGCTCGGGGCCGAGATCATCCTCGGCAATACCTTCCATCTGTACCTGCGCCCGGGTCTGGACGTGATCGCCGACCATGGCGGCCTGCATGGCTTCTGCCAGTGGAATGGCCCGATCCTGACCGATTCGGGTGGTTTTCAGGTGTTTTCGCTGGCGCATCGTCGCAAGATCACCGAAGAAGGCGTCACGTTCGCCTCGCCGACCGACGGTGCCCGGGTCTTCCTGGGCCCGGAAGAGAGCATGAAGATCCAGAAGGTGCTGGATTCGGACATCGTCATGATCTTCGACGAATGCACCCCGTACCCGGCCACCGAGCCGGTGGCGCGCAAGTCGATGGAGCTCAGCCTGCGCTGGGCCCAGCGCAGCCGTAACGCGCATGACGCCATGGGCAACGACGCAGCGCTGTTCGGCATCGTCCAGGGTGGCGTGCACACCGAGCTGCGCAGCCGCTCGGCCGAGGGCCTGCAGCAGATCGGCTTTGACGGCTATGCCATCGGCGGCCTGGCGGTGGGCGAACCCGAGCACGAGCGCAACGCCATGCTCGACCACATGCATCCGATCCTGCCCGCCGATCGCCCGCGCTACCTGATGGGCGTTGGCCGGCCGGAAGACCTGGTTGAAGGCGTGGCCCGTGGCGTGGACATGTTCGACTGCGTCATGCCGACCCGAAATGCCCGTAACGGCCACTTTTTCACCTCGTTTGGCACGGTTCGCATCCGCAACTCCCGCTATGAGCGCGATATGGACGTGATCGAGCCGGGCTGCGGCTGCCACGCCTGTACCGGTGGCTATACCCGCTCCTACCTGCGTCACCTGGACCGCTGCAACGAGATGCTGGCGCCGATGCTGGGCACCCTGCACAACCTGTTCTATTACGAAAAACTGATGGCCGACATGCGCGCGGCCATCGAGGCGGGAACCTTCCTGGCCTTCCGCGAGTCCTTCTATGCAGCCCGGGGCATGAGTGTCCCGGCGTTGTCGGGGGAGTAGCGGTCTTCACACTGTCCGGGACGCGCTCCCGGACGCGTGGCATACTTCACGGCTGACCCCGTTTCGCGGTAACTGCTGCAGGCCATCCGGCCCGGGTGGGTGCCGCCCAACATCAAGGATTACAAAATGACTCTCATGGCTATCCTGCTTCCCGTCGCCCAGGCCGCTCCGGCCGCACCGGGCATGGGTACCTTCCTGCTGCCCATCGCACTGATCGCAGTGATGTACTTCCTGATGATCCGCCCGCAGATGAAGCGCCAGAAAGAACACAAGGCAATGCTGGAGAAGATCTCCAAGGGTGACGAAGTGCTGACCTCCGGCGGTATTGCTGGCGTGGTCACCGACATCGGCGACAACTTCATCACCGTGGAAGTGGCCGACAACGTCCGCATCCGCGTGCAGAAGGGCTCGGTCGGCAACGTCCTGCCCAAGGGCACGCTGAAGAACGCCGCCTGAGGCTGATCCCTTTCCGTCACGTCGTGACGCCGCACCGGCGTCGCGCAGGATCCTGCAATGCTTGAATTTCCGCGCTGGAAGTACTTCCTGATTCTGATCGTTCTGGCGGTCAGCGCGCTGTATGCGCTGCCCAACATCTACCAGAAGGATCCGTCCGTTCAGATCACCGCCAACCGTGGTGGGCAGATTGATGATGCGCTGCAAGAGCGCGTCAACAAGGCGCTGGGCGAGGCCGGTGTCACCGCCAAGTCGGTGGAGAAGGAGGGCGAGAACAACCTGATCGTCCGCCTGACTTCGCTGGACGCCCAGTCGCGCGCCAATGAGGTGCTGCGTGAGACGGCAGGCGAAAACTACACCGTCGCCCTGAACCTGGCCTCGACCGTGCCGGATTGGCTGGCCAATCTCGGCGGCAAGCCGATGGTGCTGGGTCTGGATCTGGTCGGCGGCGTGCATTTCGCATTGCAGGTGGACCAGAAGGCCGCGGTGGACAAGCGCTTCGAAGCCTTCACCGAAGACGTGCGTACCACCCTGCGTGACAACCGCGTCTCCTACCGTTCGGTCGAGCGTCGTGGCGAAAGCGATATCTCGGTCGCGCTGACCAATGCTGCCGATGCCGACAAGGCTCGTGCTGCACTGGCCAAGGCACAGCCGACTTTCAGTTACTCGGTCAGTGGCGATCGCATCACCGCCACCGTGCCGCAGGCGGAAATGCTGCAGATCGCCTCCGGCGCCATCGAACAGAATCTGACCACCCTGCGCAACCGCGTCAACGAACTGGGCGTGGCTGAGCCGATCATCCAGCGCCAGGGCGAAGACCGTATCGTGGTCGAGTTGCCGGGCGTGCAGGACACGGCCGAAGCCAAGCGCATGATTGGTGCCACCGCGACGCTGGAATACCGCGCCGTGGTTGATGGCAATGCCGAAGATGCCGCCAGCACCGGCCGCATCCCGCCGGAAGCCAAGTTGTACCGCGACCGCGCCGGTCGCCCGGTGCTGCTGAACAAGCGCACCATCGTCACCGGTGACCAGATGGTCAAGGCCGCAACCTCCACTGACCAGAACGGCCTGCCGTCGGTCAGCGTGACGCTGAACAGCGTCGGCGGCCAGCG